>JANMPG010000100.1:0-47850 GCA_031369745.1 Actinomycetes bacterium | reverse complement strand
CGCTGGTGTCGGTGGCGTCGATCAGCGACCGGCGTCTGTATCGCTTGCTCGATGTGAAGCAGTCCAACGGCCTGCCGCCGTTCCTGGTTCCCGACAGCGGTCTGAACAGTGGCTTCATGCTGATCCAGTACACGGGGGCATCCCTGGTGTCGGAGTGCAAGTCGCTCGCCCACCCTGCCTCGGTCGATTCGATCCCATCCAGTGCCGGCCAGGAAGACCACGTCAGCATGGGGATGACCGCGGCGAGGCATGCCCGCTCGATCGTCGACAACGCCGAGATCGTGCTGGCGCTCGAAGCGCTCGCCGCCGCACAGGCGCTGGACCTTCGCTTGCCCTTGCGGGCCGGCCCTGCAGCGCGCGCGGCGCACGCGGCGATACGCGAACGCGTGCCGTTCGTCGAGCACGACCGCGAATTCGGCGCCGACATCGACGCGGCGATCGACCTGGTGCGCACGGGACGCCTCGCCGACGCGGCCGCAGCGGCCGTCGGGTCGCTGGCGTGATCCCGGCAGTGTGACCCGTGCGCATCGAGCGGTCGATCGTCCTGCCGTGCCCGATCGAAGAAGCCTGGGACGTGCTGACGAACTGGGAGCGTCAGGCCGACTGGATGCTCGACGCCGATGAGGTGATCGTGCGCTCCGAACACCGCACGGGGGTCGGCGTGCGCCTCGACGTGCGGACCAGGCTGTTCCAGATCCCGGCCTTCGTCGAGCCGATGGAGGTCACCGCCTGGGATCCGCCGTCCTCGCTCGAGATCGCGCACGGGGGGCTCGTGGTCGGCCTCGGGGTTTGGGCACTCGAGTCCGAGAACGGCAAAACGCGGTTCACGTGGGCCGAGGACGTCGCGCTTCGGATCCCGATCGCGGGTGCGCTCGCCGCACGCTGCTATGCACCGGTCTTGCGGGTGCTCATGGGGCGAGCGCAACGCGGGCTGAAGGCGCTGATCGTTGCGAGCGGTCCGGCTCGCACCTGAGCTCGTTCACTCGGGCGGAGGTGCTAGCACGAGCAGCACGACCGAGGGGTCAGGCGAGGCGTTGCGTAACGTAAGGTCATCGCCGGCGGGCACCGTCACGCTGGACCACTGACGCATGCGAGCGCGCCCCTTTCCCACCTGCGCCGCCACTTCACCCGCAAGCACGATCACGAGCCCGTCCGCCCGCTCGTCGGTCATCGGGCCGACGGTTTGGGCCTCCTGCAGACAGATGATCTGGGAGAACAACCGCTCGGTCTCGAACAACGGCTCGATGCGGGCGGACTCCTCGTCGAAGAAGACGAGATCGGTGACGTCGCGGGTCTTCATGTCCTCCAGGGTATCGAGCCCGAGGCGGCACTAGACTGCCCGCCAACCCTTTCGACCATCATTCGAGGAGGAACGCGCCCGTGACCACGTTCGTCACCACGCCCACATCGGCTCGCCAGGTCGCCGCCGACCTGCTGATCGTCCCCGTGTTCACCGGCGATGACGTCGGTCCCGGCCTGAAGGAGACGGGGTTGTCCGATGCCTACGCGGCCGCCCGGCTCACCGGCAAGAAGGGCGAAACCCTCCTCGTGACGCGCCGCCCGGGCGACCGGTTCGCCGCGAAGGCCGTGTTGCTGGTGGGGGTCGGGTCAAAGGATGCCTTCGACGTGACCGCGATGCGGCGCTCGCTCGCCCGGGCGATCGCGGGCTCGCGCCGGTTCCCGACGATCGCGACGACGTTCGCGCAGGCGTTCGGGGCGAAACACGCCGACGAGGCGGTACAGGCCGCCGTGGAAGCGATGGGGCTGGGTTCCTACCGGTTCGATCGCTACAAGAGCGAGAAGGGCGACAAAACCGGCCCGAGGTTGTCCCGGGCGACCGTCCTCGTGTCGCCGCGATGGGACGCCAAGGCGGTCAAGCGGGCCGTCAAACACGGCTCCGTGGGGGTCGAGGCGGTCGCGTGGGCGCGCGACCTCGTCAACACGCCGGCAGGCGATCTGCCCCCGGCTGCGATCGCGAACGCGGCGCAGGCGATGGCCAAGCGGGTTGGCCTGACCTGCAAAGTGTGGAACGAAACCCAGCTTCGGCAAGGTGGCTTCGGCGGCATCGTAGGCGTAGGCCAGGGCTCTGTGAACCCGCCGAGGATGATCGAACTGCGCTATACGGGCGCCGGCAAGGCCACGCCGATCGCCCTGACCGGAAAGGGCATCGCGTTCGACTCGGGCGGCTTGTCGCTCAAAGACCCCGCCGGCATGGAAACGATGAAGGACGACATGGGCGGCGCGGCGTCGATCATGGCCACGATGAAGGTGATCGCGCTACTGAAGCCGAAGATCAACGTGATCGCGGCGATCCCGTGTTCGGAGAACATGCCGAGCGGTTCGGCCCAAAAACCCGGGGACGTGATCACCCATCGAGGAGGCATGACGAGCGAGGTGTTGAACACCGACGCGGAGGGTCGGCTGGTGCTGGCCGATTCGCTCGCCTATCTCGCCGAGAAGAAGCCGAGCTGCATCATCGACACCGCGACCCTCACCGGTGCCTGCGTGATCGCGCTCGGTACCGACATCGCGGGGGCGTTCGGCAACGACGACGAGCTTGCTCAGGAGTTGATTGCTGCGGGCACGACCGTCGGCGAGCCGATCTGGCAGATGCCGTTGTACCCGGACTACCGCGCGTTGATCGACTCGAAGGTCGCCGATATCAAGAACGTCGGCAAGCGATACGGGGGAGCGATCACGGCCGCGTGGTTCCTTGCGGGATTCGTCGGCGACACTCCGTGGGTACATCTCGATATCGCCGGCCCCGCGTTCAGCGAGGGAGGCAACGATCTTGGGCCGGCGGGGGGCACCGGCGTACCGGTGCGGACGCTCGTTCGTTTCCTGCTCTCGCGAGCGGCTGCCTGAGCGTCGATGAGGGAGGAGTCCGACGTTCGCAGCGGCCCCGTCCTGGCGGTGTTCGCGCACCCCGATGATGCGGAGATCTGCGCCGGCGGCGTGCTCACGGCGTGGTCGGCTGCGGGCCGTGAGGTCCATCTGCTCGTGTTGACCAACGGCGATCGAGGGTCCTCGGATCCGTCGATCTCGCGCGCGGCGCTCGCCGAGACGCGTCTTGCCGAGACGCAGGCCGCGGCCGAGATCATGGGCCTGGCGACCGCGCGAGTGTTGTCGACCCACGACGGCGAGCTGCAGAACACACCCGCCGTTCGTGAGTCGGTCGTACGCAGGGTGCGACAGGTTCGCGCCGAAACGCTCGTGTCGTGCGATCCGACCGCGGTGTTCTTCGAAGGTGCGGAGGGTACGACGACCTACTACAACCATTCGGACCACCGAAACGCGGGATGGATCGCACTGGACTCGGTCTTCCCGGGAAGTGGCAACCCTCATTTCTTCGGCGAGCACCTCGGCCAAGGGCTGGAGGTCCAAGAGGTCCACGACGTGTGGCTGGGCTGGTCCAACGCGTCCAACCGGGTCGTGGACGTGACCGGTTCCTTCCGCAAGAAGGTCGATGCCCTCGCCGCTCACGCGAGCCAGCTCGCGGAGGGCATCCGGTTCTTCGACGAGTTCTTGACCAAGGACGCGCGCGAGGCCGGAGACAAGATCGGCGCGGAGTTCGCGGAGGAATTCCGGGTCCTGGACCTGTCCTGAGCGTCAGGCCACGCTGGTGGCCGTGTGGATGTTGACCACGTTGTCGGTGACCGCCGCGAGGCGTCCGGCCTCCTTGGCGCGGTACAGCTCCTGATCCGCGAGCGCCAGGGTCACCTCGATGGGGCACGCAGTATGCACGGCGATCCCCGCGGAGAAGGTCACTGGGATGCGAGACCGATCCCACGCGGTACGCAAGCGTTGCACGACCCGTTCGGGTTCGAGCCCGGGGGCGCCGCGAAGCACCAGGCAGAACTCGTCGCCGCCCCAACGGATCGCGTGGTCCTCCTCGCGCAGGCACCGAAGAAGGAGTCCGCCGATCAGGCGCAAGGCATCGTCACCTGCGGGATGACCGCTCGTGTCGTTCAGCTCTTTGAAACGATCGAGGTCAAGCATCACGAGGACATCGTCGGGCTGGACCCGGCTCAGGACCCGGTCGCCGTAGCGCCGGTTGCCCAACCCGGTGAGTTCGTCTCGCAACGACGTGGCCTCGAGCTGCTCTGTGGCATGCAACCGCTCCAGCATCAGACCGGCCTGCGCGCAGAACGCCATCACGAGGTGTTCCTCGTAGGCTCCCGTCGGCGAGCCGGCGCCCCCGCTTGCCAGGAGCAGGAGGCCCTGGGTACTTGCGCCGGCCCGAAGGGGCACGGCCAGATAGCTCCCACCCTTCACGGGCTGAGGAAGCGGAAGGTCCGCCACGTCGAGCGCGACTGTTCCCTCGGCGCCAAGCGCGCGCAGGAGCCGCGGCGCTTCCGCCTCGGTGATGTGCGAACCGGTCTCCAGTCGCCACCGTACGTGCCCGCCAACAGCGAGGGAACCGGCGCCCTCGTGCAGCAGCACCGCTGCTGCACGCGCGTGGAGCAGTTGGGATCCGAGCTCGGCGATGAGACCGGGCCCCCGCGACCCGTCGGTCTCGCGCGCCAGCAACTCACCGGAGTGCACCAGCTCCCGCAACTCGATCAGCCGACGAACGTTCTGCGCCTGGGACCGATAGAGCAACGACGACATCCACGCCAGCCCTTCACCGAGCGCGGCGGCCATCGCGAGCACTTCGATAACCGCGAAGGCCGCGTCCGGGTCCGGCTCCACATGCAGGACCGGCAACAGGTATGCGATCGCGGCGGCCGGGAGGAACCGGGTTGCGGTGCCCCGCGGTTGGGTGACGCCGATCCACGCGAACAGCACCAGGAAGTAGCAGGCGTAGGTGTACCGACCGTACGCCCCGAACGTTGCGGCGGTCGACATCAGCACCAACGCGATCCCCGCGAGCCATAACGTCCGCTCGCGAGGCCACCGGTCCCATGGCGCGAACCAGCAGCCCGCGCCGATCGCGAGCGATAGCGCGGCCACGATCAAGCTGGGCAGGCGCCGCTCGCCCGGTGCGGCCAGAGCAACCGTGGCGCTGGACAGACCCGCCGCGACGAACAGCACAGCGGCCATCCGCCCGGCAACGCCCCTCGATATCGCCTCCGTCACAGTCGCCTCCCAAGAACGCTCGACATGCCGCAGGTCGGCCGTCGGACCGGGCGCTAAAGACCCTTCGGGTTCTTTTCGAAGCGCTCCCGGTCGGAGGCTCGATCAGGCTTTCATGCCGATGGCCAGCAGGACCTCGCGGGAGTCGTGCAGGGGATCTGGGAACCGTTCGGCGAACGTGGCGTGGACCCGATCCATGAACCCCTCGAAGGCGGCCTCACCGAGCATCTCTCGGACGAAACGCCCGGTCGCCCACACGGTGAGTCCGTCGACGTACTCGTCCCGACCGTATCGCCACTCATACGTGGCGGGCTCGGTGCGCACGTGGCGAAGCCCCGCGTCGTGCAGCGCCTGCTCGACCTCCCCTCGGCGCGAGAAGCGGTCGTGATTCGGGATCGCCTTGTCCATCGTCGGGCCGAGCAGGTCGTTCGGCACCACCGTCGAGACGAGCTCGCGCCACGTGTCGGTGAACGCGTCACGGCCATCGGTCCAGCTGGTGAAACCGAGCACGCCGCCGGGCCGCGTGACCCGCAGCAGCTCGAACATCGCCGTTTCGACCTTCGCGAAATGCGCGAGGACGAAGTTGCCAAGGACCACGTCGAAGGACCCGTCCGAAAACGGCAGGTCGATCGCTTGGGCGGCGACGAACTCGATCTTCGGCCGGGCCTTGCGCGCGACATCGAGCATGCCGAGCGAGGGATCGACCCCGATCACCTCGGCGCCGAGTCGGCTCGCGACCTCGGCGCCCACCCCGGTGCCGGTGCCAACGTCGAGGACGCGCCCCCCGGCGGCCACGCCGGCGAGCGCCGCGAGATCGCGGGCGGGCTCGGCGAATCGGCTCGCGTGGATCCGTTCGTAGGTGGTCGCCGTTCGGTCGTAGGAACGCCAGTCATCCATGCCACGCAGCCTACCGGCGACGGCGCGAACAGCCCGGCCCGCTACCCTTGGGGGCGTATGTCGGGACGGCGCGCATGAACGGCTTCGCGGGGGTACTGGCGCTCGTCCTTGCCGAGACCGTCGCCGGCGCCTCGGTCCTCACGTGGGGCTCGCCCCTGTGGAACGAAACGAAACGATCGTTCTTCACGATCTGGACCGTGACCATGGCCACCCTGTTCGCGTGGCCCGCCTGGTGGTCGGCGAAGTCCGGCGCGATCGCCGGCAACGCCGACCCGGCCAACGCGGTCACGCTTGCCCTGGCGACGGCGCTGCTGTTGACGCTCGTGATGGCGCTGCTGCTGGCTCGACGCCAGGTCGCCGCCCGAGTGGTCGCCGCCGCCTCGACGGCGGCGTCGATCGCCACGCTGGTGGCGATGGCCGGCACGGGGCGACAGTCGTTCGCGATCTCCCTGTTCCAGCTGGCCGCCGGCGCCGCGTTCCTGGGTGCGTCCTACGAGGCGTTGTTCCTGGGCCACTGGTACCTGACAGACCGCAAGCTGACGCGTCGTCCGATCAACCGTTCCACCGATATCTTGATCGCGGCCACCTGCGTCGAGTTCGGGGCGATCGCGACCGGCGGGTTCTCGGGTACGGCGTCGTCGCAGGCGTTCAACCCGTTGTTGACCGCAGGGGCGCTCGCGCCGTGGATCGCGATCGGCATGGTCGGCACGACGTTGTTGATCGCCGTGCTCGCGCGCGCCGCGCTCAAGGGCGAGCGGGCGTCCGCGGTGCAATCGGCCACCGGGTTCTTCTACCTATCGCTCGTGACGGCGTTCACTGCGGAGATCGCCGTCAAGACGCGCTTCTTCCCGACCTGAGGGGATCGTGATGGTGCCGCTCGTGCTGGCGTTCGGGGTCCTCGCCACGATGGTGGGCTGGCATCTGGTGGCGGTTCGCGGCCGTGATGTCTGGCGCACGTGGCCACCGCTGCTCGGCGCCCTCGGCGTCGCGTCGTTGCTCCTGCTGCCGACCCTGGACACGCCCACCCACGGCGGCGGCAACATCCCGGGGATCGGCGGCGTCGCGGCGATCGGGGCCGTGACGGGGATCGTGCTGTATGTCGGCACGCTGCTGTTCGTAGCTGCGGCGCAGCATATCCCAGCGTTCGCTATGCAGACCGAGGCCGCGTATCGTCGCGCGGCCACAGCCGACCCTCGGCGCGAGTTGATCCTGTCCTTGCTCCTGGCCGTGCCCGGTGAAGAGCTGTTCTGGCGGGGTCTCGCATACCGCGCGGGCGCCGCATCCGCAACGACGACGGGGGTCGCGGCGGCGCTCGTATGCCTGGGGTACGTGATCGCGAACCTGCCGAGTCGATCGTTGCCGATCATCGTCGGCGCGTTGGTGGGCGGCGTCGTGTGGGGCGTCCTCGCCTGGTGGAGCGGGGGCGTCGTCGCTCCGCTCGCGAGCCATATCCTGTGGACGGGATCGATGCTCGCTCGCCCACCGCGCGCGGGCCGCAAGGAGGCAGTGGCGTGAGTTTCTTGTCCACGGCGGTGCAGACCGCGCTTGACCGCGGGCAGTTCTGTGCCGTCGCCGCGATGACGCCGCATGGACCGCACTGCACGCCGCTGGTGTATGCGAACAGCGGTGCCCGTATCTGGCTGACGACCTCTCGCCGGTCGGTGAAGGCCCGCGCGTGGCGGGTGGACCCGTCGATGGCGGGTCTCGTTCGCGACGACGATCTTGCGGTCACCTTCACGGGCACCGTACGCACCTACGATGCGCTCGATCGGCGCACCTGGGCCGCCGCGGTCGCCGGCGCAACCTCGATCGCACGGGCGACCGCGACGTTCAGCGCCAAGAACGCGCGGTTCTTCGCGGGCTACGCGGTCGATGCCAAGCAGGTCCCCTTCGCGTGGACACCGCCGGGTCGCGTCTTCGTTGGGGTCGACCTGGAGCGCACCGCGTTGCTCGATGGCCAGGGCGTGCAAGAGGGGCGGGGCCGCTGGGGAGGCGAGGCGGGCTCCCACCCGACCTTCCGGCGGGTGCGGGGCACCGACGCGATCGAGCACCTGCCCGACGAAGTCGCGGAGGGGATCGGACGGGAGGGCCACGGCGCGCTCGCGATCGCGGGGGAGCGCGGGCTCGTTGTGGTGCCGGTGCAGTGGCGCGCGGAGACCGCCGCGCTGTATGCGGCGTTGCCGGCCGAGACCCTCGCGCTCGCCGGGGCAGGCCCCGACGCCCCCGTCGCGTTGATGCTGGATCGCCCATCCGTGTGGCGAGCTCGCGACATGGTGGGCGCGATGTTCCAAGGCGAGGCCGCGTTCTTCGTCGACGGCGTCGTCGGTTCTGGCGCGACATCGCTTCGCAGCGTCGCCACGGGCCTGTCGACGGGCGCGTCGGCGCTCGTTCGGGTGACACCGAGACGCGTCGTGTGGTGGCGAGGCTGGACGAGCGGGAGCGCCGACGCTTCGTGACAACGGTCGAGTACTCGGTGGAGGTCGATGCGCCGCCGGAAGCGGTGTGGGCGGTCACGAGCAACCCACGCAACCTCCCTGCGTGGCAGCGTCACATCACATCAGTCTCGGTGCCATCGGGTGGCTTGCGAGCCGGAGTGGGGTTCGAGGTCACGATGGAGTTCATGGGCGTGCATGCCACGATTTCCTGCGAGGTCCAGGAGTGGGAGCCGCCGTGGCGCTCGTCGGTCCATCTGCGAGGGGTGCTCGACGCGACGGTGATGACGTCCGTGGCCAGCTTGCCGTTCGATCGAAGCGTTCTGCGCCACGAGGTGCGCTACGTCTTCAAAGGCCCGCTCGGCTCGTTCGCAGCGGCGAGCGTGCGCGCGATCGGTGGCGCGGAATACGCCCTTCGACGCGGCACCGACGCGCAGCTGCGGGCGATCGAGGCCGCCACCCACGGCTGATCGGCTTGGCCGGGCGCATGACGGTAACCCCCGCGCTGTCGCATCATGTGCGGCCATGGGTGTGGGGCGTGTGCTGTGGGCGGGGGGTCTGTTCGCGGGAGCTTGCGCCATCGGCGCCGCGGTCCTTCGTCGTCCGGAAGCCACCGAGATCGATCGCGAACTGTTCGACGCGTGCAACGTCGGGCGCGGCCCCGAGGCGGATCGGGTGTTCGTCAGCGTCACGGAACTCGGGTCGATGTATGCCGCCGGCGCGGCCGCGCTCACGCTGACGGTGCTTGGCCGGGGCGAGGCCGCGAGCCGGGCCATGACGGCGGCGGGTGCCACGTGGGTGTTGTTGCAGGGTATGAAGCATCTGGCCGATCGACCCCGACCGCTCGATGCCGATCCCGACGGCACGCGGCAGCTGATCGCGCGGCCGGTCGGCATGTCCTGGCCATCGTCGCACCCGGCGGTGCTGACGACGTTCAGTCGGGTCGCCGCCCGCGAGCTGGGCGCCGGTGCGATGGCTCGGGGGGTGCTGAGTGCGATCGATGTCTCCGTAGCCGCCTCGCGCGTGTATCTCGGAGTGCACTATCCCAGCGATGTCGCGAGCGGCCTGCTCATCGGCCGGGCGGTCGCTCGTATGTGGCCGCGGACGCGCGCACGGGCGTCATAGCGGTCCACTGCTAGGCTCGGCCGTGATGTCCTTCCTCTCCTTCGTGGCCTCCGTCGGTTGGCCCGTCGTCGATCGGTTCCGGATCGGCAGCGTGTTCGCCATCTCGCCGCACGGCCTGTTCATCGCGATCGGGTTCATGATCGGGGCGTGGCTTTTCGGCAAGGTCGCCGCCTCGCGCGGGGTCTCTGAGCAGGCGATCAGCTCGATCGTGCTGTGGTCGCTGATCGGCGCGATCGTGGGAGCCCGGTTCTTCTACGTGCTCGGGCATTGGTCGGAGTTCGCACCCAAGCCCGTCGAGGCTCTGCTCATCTGGAAGGGCGGCATCTCGTTATTGGGCGGTATCGCAGGCGCAACGATCGCCAACGCGATCAACATCAGGCGTTTCCGTCTGCGGTTCTTCCAGGTGGCGGACGCGTTGGCCGCGCCCCTTGCGCTCGGGATCGCCGTCGGGCGGATCGGCGACCTGATCATCGGCGACCACCTCGGCAAGCCGACGTCGTGGTTCCTCGCCTGGCGATACACCGGAGGAACGGTGGCGGCGCCGTTCGAATGTATCCGGGAGGTTTGCTCGGCCTCCCTGCAAGACGGGAGCAGACAAACACTCGAGCAGGGCGGTTCGGTCCTGAGCGATCGAGCGGGCGCCGTGCTCGCGAGCGGGGTGGGTGTGCACCAAACGGCTATGTACGACATGTTGCTTGCCTGGGGCCTCTTCGCGCTGCTGTGGTGGTTCATCAAGCAGCCTCGCCGCGAGGGCCTCGCAGCCCTGGTGTTCGCGATCTACTACGGCAGTTGCCGTGTCTTGGAAGACTTCCTTCGCATCGACAAGCGTTTCGGTCCGCTGACCGGTTCGCAATGGACCGCGTTGACGGTCGTGCTGCTGTGCATCGCCATCTGGGGCTACCTCGCGGTCTCGAAGCGACCCGGGCCGACCTCGCCGCCGCGGTCCAGGGTCAAGGGTTCGCCGACCGGCACGCAGCCGGACGATGTGGACGTGCGGGCCGCGGGCTAGCGGCTAGGACCGCTGGTCGTCCCAGAACGACCACACGTCGAGTTCGGGCACCTCGAGGTCACCGGCGCCCAGCGTCGAGCAGATCTGCGCGCGGTGGTCGTCGCCGTGGTGCAGCGCCTGCAGGAGCAGCAGCGTCTCGGCGGGGTCGCGGACCACGTCGCCTTCATCGCGCGGTTCGATACGCGCATGCAGGGTGCCTGCCTCGAGCGCATCGAGCGTGGTTTCCCAGCGCAACGCGTTCGCCTGCACGCGCGTGCGGAGCTCGGCGACGGGCTGGGAGCCATGATCTTGGAACGGCGGCACGACCGGCTGCGCGATGCGCTGCAGGTACCGGTCGTCGGCATCAACCAGGTGTGTCATCGTGCGCAGGATCGAGCCGTAGGTGCCCGGCATCTCGTCGTCGGGCAGCTCCGCCCCAAGCGCCTCGAGCGCGTCGAGCAGCCGCAGGGATGCCCACGTGTGCCGGGCGAAGCCGTCTCGAAGCACCGAGGCCGGCGTGCTCATCGGGTGCTGAGCGTCAGCGGCTTGCCGATCTTGGTCGTCGCGGCCTTGCGAACGGCGTCGGCCGCCTCGCGCAGCGCGATCGATGCGGGCGAGCTCGGATCGCTGATGACGATCGGCACGCCGATGTCGCTGCCGACACGCAACGCCGACACCAGCGGGACCTGTGCGAGCAAGGGAACGCCGATCGTGTCGGCGGCCAGCTGCCCGCCGCCCTCACCGAACAGCAGCTCCCGCTCCCCGCAGTGCGGGCACAGGAACCACGACATGTTCTCCACGACGCCGATCGGCCGCAGGTTCGTGCGCTCGGCCATCTTGCCGGCACGCTGCGCCACGGTGTGCGCCGCCTCTTGCGGTGTGGTCACGACCACCATCGACGCGCCCGGGATGAACGAGGCCAACGAGATGCTCACATCGCCCGTGCCCGGCGGCAGGTCGCACAGCAGGAAGTCCAGATCGCCCCAGTACACATCGCCGAGGAATTGCTCGATCGCCTTGTGCAGCATCGGCCCGCGCCAGATCACCGGCGTGTCTTCGGGAACGAAGAAGCCCATCGAGATCACCTTCACCCCGTGGGCTTCGAGCGGCAGGATCATGTCGTTGAATCCCACGGGCTTGCCCTCGGCACCGAGCATGCGCGGGATGCTGAAGCCCCACACGTCGGCGTCCAGGATGCCTACCTTGTAGCCGTCGGCGGCGAGCGACACGGCGAGGTTGACCGTCACGGACGACTTCCCGACGCCGCCCTTGCCAGATGCGATCGCGATGATCGAGGTCGTGGGCGAGAACGCGATCTTGGTCGCGCCGGTGGCCGTGGGTCCCCGCAGGGTGCCGACCAGCTTCTCGCGCTGTTCTGGGCTCATCGGGGTCAATGAGACCTCGACGCGTTCCACGCCCTCGAGCGGTTGCACGGCGGCCGTGACCTCCTGGGTGATCCGGTCGCGCAGCGGGCATCCCTCGATCGTCAGCAGGACATGGACCCGAACGAGCCCGCCCTCCACCTCGATGGAGCGCAGCATGCCGATATCTTCGATGGGGCGGCCGATCTCGGGGTCGTTGACCCCTCGGAGGGCCTCTCTGACCTGGGCTTCAGTGACCATCGGAGCTCCTGGCTGTCGTCGGGTCGGGTTCCAGTCTACGAGGGTGCGCCCTGGGCGCATGCCACCGCCGAGGGCCGAAACTGAAGTCCGTCGAGGAACGCGCCGATGGGGAAGCGTGCCCGGCCACCGAGGTCGCGCGCCGGGCGGATTCCCACGAAGGAGACACGAGCGAAGCGATGGACGGATCATCCCCGATCGTGCCGGAGTTCAACTCCTGGCTCGAAGAACTCGTGAAGGGCAACGGTTCCGACCTGCACGTGAAGGTCGGCTCCGCGCCGATGATCCGTCTGCCGCACGGCCTCGAGCGCCTCGACCGCGACCCCTTGAGTCCCCTCGAGACCCAGGCGATCGCCGACGGCGTGATCCCCGAGGACCGCAAGGAGCTGTTCAAGGAGCTCGGCGAAGTCGACTTCGCCTACTCCGTGGCCAATGTCGGGCGCTTCCGAGCCAACGTGTTCCGCCAGCGCGGCTCGATCTCGATGGTGCTGCGCAAGCTGCGTTTCGGCGGACCGACGTTCCAGGAGATCGGCCTGCCCGACTCGATCAAGGATCTGGCCAACGAGCACCGCGGTCTGATCTTGGTCACCGGCCCAACGGGCTCGGGCAAGACCACGACGCTTGCCGCGATGATCCAGTACCTCAACTCGACCAAGTCCGTGCACATCGTGACGATCGAAGACCCGATCGAGGTCCTGCACAAGGACGATCTCGCCTCGATCAACCAGCGCGAGATCGGGCAGGACACCTCCGACTTCCTCGCTGCGCTTCGAGCGGCGCTGCGGCAAGACCCCGACGTGATCTTGATCGGGGAGATGCGTGATACCGAGACGGTGCGCGCGGCGTTGCAGGCCGCCGAGACCGGCCACCTGGTGCTATCGACCCTGCACACCCAAGACGCCACGGAAACGGTCAACCGTGTGATCGACTTCTTCCCGCCCCACCAGCAAAAGCAAGTGCGGCTGACCCTTGCCGGGACGTTGCGCGGCATCGTGTGCCAGCGGCTCGTGCCGACGGTGGACGGGGGCCGCGTGCCGGCGCTGGAGATCTTGGTCAACACCGGCCGCGTCGCCGAGCGGATCATCGACGAAGAGAAGACCTCCGAGATCAAGGACGTGGTGGCCGAGGGTGGCTACTACGGGATGATCACGTTCGACCAGTGGCTCCTCAAGCTGATCCAAGAAGGGAAGGTCTCGGTCGAGGACGCGATGCAGGCGGTGTCGAGCAAGCACGACTTCGAGCTCGCCCTTCAGCAAGCGGGCATCGACCCTCCTCGCCAGCGCGGTGCTCGTGCGGACGACGCCGAGCCGGAGCTGGCCCCGGCGCCCGCCGGCGCCTAGGTTCGGCCCTCCTGATCGTTCGTCGAGGCAGCCTCGGCGAACGCGGTCACCGCACCCACGAGGCCGGACAGCTCCATCGGGACGACCACCTTCGACGAGGGCGAGGTGCCGACCTGCTTGAGGGCATCGAGGTATTGCAGCTGCATCGTGCGCACGTCGGCTCCACTGGCCGACTCGTTGATCTTCGTCAGCGCCAGCGCGAATCCCTCGGCACGCAAGATCGCGGCCTGCCGGTCACCTTCGGCCGTCAAGATCGCCGACTGTTTGGCGCCCTCGGCGTTGAGCACGGCGGCCGTCTTGTTGCCCTCCGCCACCGTGATCGAGGCGGATTTCGCTCCTTCGGCCTCGGTAACCACTGCACGCCGCGTGCGCTCGGCCGACATCTGACGGGTCATGGCCTCTTGCACGGACGGCGGCGGGATGATCTCTCGGATCTCCACGTTCGTGACCTTCACGCCCCAGCGCTCGGTGACCTCATCGAGCTTCACGCGCAGCACGATGTTGATCTCGTCGCGTTTGGCCAACACGTCGTCCAGCGAGATGTCACCGATCACCGCACGCAGCGTCGTCGCGGCGATGTTCGTGGCAGCACCCGCGAAGTTCGAGACCTGGATCACCGACATCGCGGGGTCAAAGACCTTGTAGTACATGATGAAGTCGATTGAGATCGCCGCGTTGTCCTTGGTGATCGAGTCCTGTCGTGGGATCTCCAGGTAGAACTCTCGCAGGTCGACGATGGTTCCTTTGTCGACGAAGGGGAACAGCCACACCAAGCCCGGACCCTTCGTGGCGAGGAGCTTGCCCAAACGGAACACAACGATGCGCTGGTACTCCGGGATGATCCGGATGGCCTTGGCCAGCACCAGCACGGTGAACAGCACGACGAGTCCGACGATGATGAGCGCGGGGCTCATGTGGCGGTTCCCCCTTCCTCGATCGGCGCTGCCTGCCCGACCGTCGCGTGCTCAATGGTGACGGGTTCGACGGTGAGCACGAGGCCGTCGAGCGATATGACGTGTACGGGGGCGCCACCGGGGATCGTCCCGGCGGGGGCGATGGCGTTCCACTCCTCGGCGGCGACCCGGACGAGACCGCCGGTTGGGCCGACGCCCGAGGCGAGCGCAACGCCTTCGGCGCCAACGATCACGCGGAGTTGCGATGGTGGCACGTTGCGGATCTGCAAGGCCTTGGCGACCACCAGCCCGAAGAACACCCCGGCGAAGATCGCCACGCCGGCCAGCACGGCCGGCGACACGTGCACCCCCGTGCTGCGGTCATAGAGGAACCAGCCGCCGAGGAGCAGCGCGATCATGCCGACCACTCCCCAGACACCGAGTCCCGGCGCCTTCAGTTCGATCACGAAGCCGACGACGGACAACACGAGCAGGGCGATGCCGATGAAGCGCACGGGCAGTACGCCGAACGACACGAAGGCCGTGATCAGCATCAGCGTGCCGATGGTGCCCGAGAAGATATGCCCCGGCACGATCAGCTCGAGCACGATAAGACCGAGCCCCAGCCAGAAGAAGATGAACGCGAGGTTGGGGTCAAGCAGCGTGTGCAGGAACCCGACGAACGCCCCCATCGGGTCCTCCACGATCTGCGCGTCGGCAGTGTGCAGCGTGGCCGTCGCGCCGGTGCCGAGCGTGACCGTCTCGCCATCGAGCTGCGTGAGCAGATCTGCCACGCTGGGAGAGATCAGATCGATCACATCGGCGTCGAGCGCTTCCTGGGCAGTGATGCTGACAGCCTCGGTCACGAACGACTCGGCGACGTCTTCGTTTCGACCGTAGGTCTGCGCGAGCTTGCGGATCGACGCGGCGGCATCGTTGCGCACCTTGCGGGCGAGATCTCCACCCGACAACCCGATCGGCGTCGATGCGCCCACATTGGTGCCGGGGGCCATCGCCGCGACGGGGCACGAGAGCAAGACCAAGGCGCCGGCGGATGCGGCTCGGGCGCCGCTGGGCGCGACATATCCGATCACCGGCACGGTGCTGTTCAAGATCGCCTGATCGATCTCGTCCATCGACGAGCTGAGCCCACCAGGGGTGTCGATCATGATCAAGACGGCGGCGGCACCCTCGTCGGTCGCGCGCGAGATCGCGGAGCCGATGTGGTCTGCGATGAGCGGGTCGACCACTCCGGTGAGCTCGACCGAGACGACGACGGGCTGCGCGGTCTGCGCGCTCGCGGGAGACGCGATCGCGAGGAGCGCGGCGCACGCCAGCAGCCCGATCCCGGCGGTGACCCGTGCCGTCCCCCTGCGTTGCATCCGTCTTCTCCTCTTGCGATCGGCGTTCGCCAGGCTCCGCGTGAGGGTTCTCGCGATGTTGTGCTTCGGTTGCGAGCCTACGCTTTTGGTGTGTCTGAGGGGATCGATACCCCACCGACGGGTGGCACTGCGGCGAACTCCATGCGACCATCGGTAGGGAAGCCCCGGCAAGCCTGTCGGCGCCCGCCGTGCGTATCACCGGAAGGACCCGCCGTGCAGGGACGCAGCGACGGACCACTTCTCCCTCGGGAGGAGCAACAACTCATGGAAGGGCTTCTCGCCGGCGACGACGCCGCGATCCGTGCGCTGTATGCGCGTTTCGGCCGCCCTGTCTACACGATGGGGCTGCGACTGTTGGGATCGCGCGAGGCGGCTGAGGAACTGACCCAGGACGTGTTCGTCACCGCCTGGCGCAAGGCTGCCCGGTTCGACCCGCACCGGGGTCGGCTCTCGACGTGGCTGATGACGATCGCCCACAACCTGGCGGTCGATCGCCTACGGCGTGACACTGGCGTGACCAGGCCCAAGCTCGTCTTGGTCGATGAGGTGCCGGAATCGGCGCAATCGGTGGATGAAGACCTCTTGTTGGAGCGCGACGCGGCGTTGCGGGCGATCGCCGGTTTGTCCGATGCAGAGCGTCGCCTGGTCGTTCGTACGTACTTCAGAGGTATGACGGCGCGCGAGATCTCCGAGAACGACGGGATCCCTCTGGGGACGGTCAAGACGCGTCTTCGATCGGCGCTGATCAAGGTGCGCAAGGCCAACGAACACAAGGAATACATATGAACTGCTCGGCAGTCCGTGACGTCCTACCCGAGTTCGCCCTCGGTGTGGCGCCCGGCGGCGATGTCTCTGCGATCGAGCTGCATGTCGAACAGTGCGCCGCCTGCCGCAAGGAGACCCTGGAGCTCCAGCGCGCGGTTACCGCGTTCGGCTACGCCCTCCCACCGGTCGATGCGGCGGATCCGGGGCTCGAGCTGCGCGTGGTCGACGCGGTACGCGGGGCTGCGCGCCGCGCCTCGCCGACGCGGGATCGTCCCACCCGAAGCCGCCGCGCCGGCGTGACGCTCATCGCGGCCGCCCTCCTGGTGGCGACGCTGGGGGTGGGCGCGGTGATGGCCAATCGCGCCGAACGCCTGCGGTTGCAGGCCGAGCGTATCGCGCTGCAGAACCAGCAGGAGCTCGAGAGCTTCGGCGATGCGGTCGCGTCGGCTCGATTCGCCGACCCGGGCGCTGAGGTCTTCACCGGGCTCTTGGCCGCGTCGGACGATGCGTCTGGCACGGGGTCGGGCCTGACGATCGTGTCGCCCGCGTCACAGGATCAGGTGATCGTCATCGTGCACGACCTGTCGCGCCGCTCGGCGCCGCTCGCGCTGTCGATCGCCAACGCGCGTGGTCGCACGCTCGAGCTCGGCGCCATCAGGCGTCTGGACTCGGCCGGGGGAGCAACGGCAGCGCGGGCGCTCGACGTCAGCCTGGCCGGCTTCATCGATGTCATCGTGCGAGATGCGCGTGGCCGCGTCGTGTTGCGGGGCACCCTTGCCGCCGAAACCGCCGTCGCGTCGGCGTCCCCCTAGTCTGGCCTCGAGGCGCCGTATCCTGCCTTCTATGCGCTCTGAGGCGATGCGTGTCGGCCTGGCCATCCCCCAATACGGGTTCTCACTTCCTGCCGGTGCGATCACGTTCGCCGACGCCGCGACCTGGGCGATCCGGGCGGAGGAGCTCGGGTTCGACTCGGTGTGGCTGTCGGATCATTTCCTGTACTCGTTCGCGCGGTATGGAGCGGGCGACGCGCCGATCGCAGCGCTCGAGCCGCTCACGACGATGGCCGGGCTCGCGGCGCGCACCGAGCGCGTGCGGTTGGGGGTCATCGTGCTGTGCGCCCGGTTCCGGCACCCCGCGCTGGTGGCCAAGGCTGCAGCGACGATCGATCAGATCTCGGGCGGACGGGTCGAGATCGGCCTGGGAGCGGGTTGGCTCGAGCAGGAGTTCGATGCCTTCGGCTACCCGTTCGCACCGATCGGGGAGCGTTTCGATGCGCTGCAGGACGCGGTGGCGATCGTCGGCGGATCGTTCGCCGGCGTCGATCCGCTCACCCACGAAGGCGCCACGTGGTCGATGCTCGGCGGGCGCCTGACGCCGCCCCCGGTGCAGGCTCCCATCCCGCTGTGGCTCGGTGGCAAGGGGGGGCCGCGTCTGTTGCGTCTCGCGGCTCGTGCGGCGACCGGATGGAACGTCGTGTGGCGGATGACTCGCGACAACTACGTGACCGCGCTAGAAGCCGTGCACGCGGCCTGTGCCGATGTCGGGCGCGACCCGGTCACGTTCGGTCTGTCGGTCGGGTTCTACGGCATCGCCGGACGCACCGAACACGAGGCTCGAGCAACGTTTGAGCGAGCACGGGCCGCGTTCCCCGGCGATGCCATGCGAGGCGAGACATGGGAAAGCTGGCGCGCCGACACCCTGAGCGGCTCCCTCGAACAGATCCGTGAGCGGGCCGCCTCGTTCGCCGACCTCGGTGTCGACGAGTTGATCGTGTCGCCGTGGACGCTGCCGTTCAGCGTGCACGAGCCCGAACAGGTCGACCTGTTCGCCGAGGCGCTCGTGTCCCGATGACGCCGGGTGAAGCCGTCGTGCATGTGCTCGGCGAGGCCGGCGAGCCACTGCACTGGACGGTGATCCAAGATCGCGCGTTGCGCGCCGGTCTCCTCGACCCGTTCTCGACGCCCAACGTGCGTAACGACGTCTTGACGGCGGTACGTGCGCTCGTCGCCGATGGCCGGATCACGAAGACCGCGACCGGCGTGTACGCGATCGTGGGCTAGGGCCGGTACTCGATCGAGGAAAAGCGCTCGAGCTTTTCGAACCGGTGGTCGGACTTCACGTAGCGGATCGTGCCCGATCGAGAGCGCATCACCATCGAATAGGTCGTGGCCCCATCGGGCCAGTACTTCACACCGTCGAGCAGGTAGCCGTCGGTGATCCCGGTCGCAGCGAAGAACAGGTCGTCGCCGGCCGCCAGCACGTCGGCGTCGAGCACCTGATCGAGGTCGAACCCGTCGTTCAGCAGCGACTGCCGTTCCTCATCGTTGCGCGGGTAGAGCTTGCCCTGGATCGCGCCGCCCAGGCACTTGAGGGCTGCCGCGGACACCACGCCTTCGGGCGTGCCGCCGATGCCCATCAGCAGATCGACCTCGGTTCTCGGGATCGCGGCCACGATCGCGCCCGCGACGTCGCCATCGGTGATCAGCAGCACGCGGGCGCCGGCCGCACGGATCTCCGCGATCATCTCCGTGTGACGGGGGCGGTCCAAGATCGTCACCGTCACCTCTTCGGGGCGCTTGCCCTTGGCCTTTGCCACCTGGCGGATGTTCTCCGCCACCGGCGCCTCGATGTCGATCGCGTCGGCGGCCTCCGGCCCGGTAGCGATCTTTTCCATGTACATCGCGGCACCGGGGAAGAACATCGAGCCGCGCGGCGCGAGCGCGATCACGGACAAGGCGTTTGGCTGACCCACGCTCGTCAGCGTCGTGCCGTCGATCGGGTCGACGGCGACATCGGTCTGCGGTCCCGCCCCGATGCCGACGCGCTCGCCGTTGAACAGCATCGGCGCTTCGTCCTTCTCGCCCTCACCGATCACGACGACGCCGTCCATCGACACCGAGTCGATCATCAGGCGCATCGCATCGACGGCCGCGCCGTCGGCAGCGATCTTGTCGCCGCGCCCCACCCACCGGCCCGCCGCAAGCGCGGCAGCTTCGGTGACACGGGCGAGTTCCATCGCGAGGTTGCGATCGGGGAGCTGTCTCATCTCAGGACCTCCAAAATGTCGCGAGGGTCGGCGCCCTCAAAGAGCACACGGTGGATCGCCGCATGGTAGGGCAGATCGAGGCTGTGTTCGTCGGCCAAACGGGCCACATCTCGGGTCGAGTCGACCCCTTCCACGGTCATGCCGCGCTCTTCGAGACCGCGCAGCGTCGCAGCGGGCGGCTCGCCGGCCCCGACGAGCTCACCGTAGAGCCGGTTGCGGCCTCCCAGCGACGTGACCAGTTGGTCGCCGATGCCCGCGAGGCCGAAGGCCGTCTCGGCGCGACCGCCACACGCGCTGACCAGATCGACGATCTCGTGCGCCGCTTTCGTGAACAGCGCCGCCTTCGCGTTCTTGAAGTCCTCTCCCGCGGGCTTGCCGATGCCGTCGAGCATGCCGAGGCCGATCGCGGCGACGTTCTTCATCATGGCGCACAGCTCCACGCCGATCATGTCGTCGGAATAGGTCAGCTGATAGCTGGCCGCATCGAATGGTTGCCCTGCCTCGCGTGCGAGCGTGAGCGAGGCGCCGGCCCACACACTGGCGGTCGGAAGTCCCTCCGCGAGCTCGGCGGCCAGGCAGGGACCTCCGACCGTCACGATCGGCGTGCCGGCGAGCTCCTCGGCGTATACCTCGGACATCCGCTTACCCGTGTCGGGCTCCAGACCCTTGGCGACGGTGACCGCGACAAACGCGCCGTCGATGTGATCCTTGATCAGTCGCGCGAGGGACCGGGCTCCGTGAGAGTTGGCGCCCAGGATGAGGAACCGCGCATCGGCCGCCGCCGACGCGAGATCGTCGGGGCCACAGACCCGGATGCCGGTGGGGAGATGCTCGGGCAGGAGTGGATGTTTCCCGTCGGACAGGAGGTGCTGCAACGCCCAGGAGTCATGCGAGGAGCCCCACAGGGTGACGTCGTGACCCTGACGCGCGGCATGCATGGCCATGGCGGTGCCCATGGCTCCTGCCCCGAACACCGCGGTTCGCGTCACGGGGCAACGATAATCGGGCGCATGCAACGACGGCACATCGTATGGCTCGTGATCGGCGTCACCGCCGTGTCCACCTCGGCGGTCCTGATCCGCGCCGCGGACGAGCTCGATGTCCCGACGCTGGCCATCGCGTTCTATCGATGCGCGCTCGCCAGCGCGATCCTCGTGCCACTGGCGTGGTTCCGCCATCGCGAGGAGCTGCGGGCGCTGCCTCGCAGGCACTGGTGGTTGCTGGTGGCCTCCGGTGCCGCACTCGGCCTGCACTTCACGACGTGGATCGCGTCGTTGTCGTACACAAGCGTGGCGGCGAGCACCGTGTTCGTGCAGACGATGCCGATCTGGGTGGCCCTGGCCGGGCCGATCACAGGGGAGCGCACATCGCGCAAGGGGTGGATGGGGATCGCGGTCGCGTCCGTCGGGGCGGTTGCCATCGCCACGGGGGGAAGCACCGCGGCGGGATCCAACCCCGTGTTCGGTGACGTCCTCGCCATCGCGGGCGCGATCTTCGCGGCGGTCTACGTCATGATCGGTCGTGAGGTACGCCAAGGTCTGTCGCTGGTGCCGTATTCGGCGTCGGTGTACGCGATCGCCGCGGTGTTGCTCGCGGCCGCGATGCTTGCCACCGGTGCGCCGTTCGCGGGTTATCCGCCCGAGGCGTGGCTGTTGTTCGCGGCGATGACGGCCGGACCGCAGTTCCTCGGGCATACCGTCATCAATCACCTGCTCGGGGAGTTGCGGGCCTCGATCGTGTCGGTCGCGCTGCTGGCTGAGGCCGTCGGCGCCACGTTCCTCGCGTTCGTTGTGTTCGGCGAGCGGCCCGGCCTCCAGGTCGTGATCGGGGGCGCGATCGTGCTTGCCGGCGTGGCGGTCACCGTGATGGCGGAGTCCCCCACGCGCCCCGACGTACTCGCCATGCCGGAGGAGTAGGGTCCCTGCGATGGATGTGCCCGCGCAACCGCTGACGGTGGACGAGTACGAGCCCATCGCCAAAGAGCGCCTTTCCCCCGACGTGTATGGCTTCTTCGCAGGCGGTGCCGGGGACGAGCGCACGCTTCTAGCCAATCGCGATGCGTTCGACCGATGGGTCTTTCGGCCCCGGTATCTGCGGGGTGCGGGCGATCCGGATCCGCGAACATCGGTCCTTGGCGCATCGCTCGGCTTCCCCCTGGTCGTCGCGCCGTGGGCATTCGCTCGGATGGCGCACCCCGACGGCGAGATGGCGCTGCGGCGCGCTGCGGCCGACGCCGGTTGCCTGATGGTCGTGTCGTCGACGTCCTATGACCTGCTCGAAGATGTCGCGGCGGCCGCGGCTACTCCCGCTTGGTGGCAGCTGTACCTGGCGACCGACCGTGGATTCAGCGCCGACATGTTGGCCAGAGTGGTCGGGGCGGGCTTCGGCGCGATCGTGTGGACGGTGGATTTGCCAGCCTTCGGCCTTCGGCATCGCGACACGCGCACAGGTTTCCAGATGCCGATGGGGCTACGAGGAGACGACTACGAATACGACCCTATGATCGCCTGGGAGGACCTCGCATGGATCCGCGATCACGCCCCCGGACTGCCGGTCCTCGTGAAGGGGATCCTCACCGCAGACGATGCCTTGCGAGCCATCGAACACGGTGCGAGCGGGATCGTGGTGTCAAATCACGGCGGCCGGCAGCTGGACGCCGCGCCTGCCGGGCTCGATGCCCTCGCCGAGATCGCGCCGGCGGTACAGGGGCGGATCCCCGTGCTGATGGACGGCGGCGTGCGTCGAGGCACCGACATCGTGATGGCGATGGCCTTGGGGGCCTCGGCCGTGTTGACGGCCCGCCCGACCATCTGGGGTCTCGCGGCCGACGGCGAAGCCGGCGTCTCCGCCGTGCTGCGCATCTTGCGGGACGAATTCATCAACACCATGGCGCTGACGGGGTGCCGCACCGTAGCGGAGATCACCCGCGAGTTGGTCGCGCCCGCCCCCAGGTGACGCCGTCGCCTCGCGTCTGGCAGGCTTGCCGACCATGACCGGCATCGACCTGCACACGCACTCGCGCGAATCCGACGGCACCAACACGATCGCGGAAAACGTGCAGCTCGCGATCGAGCGCGGTCTGCCCGGTATCGCGATCACCGACCACGACACGACCGCCGGGTATACGCAGGCCGACGACGCGGCGGCCGGCACCGATCTGCGCATCATCCCCGGCATCGAGTTTTCGGCGGAGTACGAAGGCGCGTCGCTGCATGTGCTGGCCTACTGGGCCGACCCGTTGGATCGGGCTCTGGTCGATGAGCTTCGCCGGCTCACCGACACGCGGTTGCGTCGCGGCGAACTCATGATCGAGAAGCTGCAGGAGCTCGGTTTCGACATCTCCTTCGATCACGTGCGTGCGATCGCGGGCGACGATCTGATCGCGCGCCCGCACGTCGCCCAGGCGATGGTGGAAACGGGCGTCGTCGCCACGGAGAAGGAAGCGTTCGATCGGTTCATCTCCGACGGCGGCGTCGCGTATGTGCCGAAGCACGCACTCGACCCGATGCGCGCGCTCGCGCTGATCGGCTCGGCCGGGGGGGTCTGCGTGCTCGCGCACCCCGCGATGTGGAAGGGCAACGGGTCGGTGCCCGACGAGCTGATCGAGGCCATGGCGGAAGCCGGGATGGGCGGCCTCGAGGTCGATCATCCCGATCACGATGACGCCCAGCGAGCGCACTACCGGTCGCTTGCCGAACGGTTGGACCTCGTGCCGACCGGTGCGTCGGACTGTCACGGCGCTCGCTACGGGTACCGGATGGGCTGCGAGACGACGCCGATCGAGCTCGTCGACGAGCTGCAGCGGCGCGCCACTGCCTGATGCCGGTCGAGCCGGTCGGCGACGCGAGCGACCCGCGCCTCAGCGACTTCCTCGACCTGCGCGACACACAGATGCGCGCCGCGCGCGAGCCTGCCGAGGGATTCTTCCTGGCGGAAGGCGAGGTCACGATCCGTCGGGCGCTGGCGGCGGGGTATGAGCCGCGCGCGGTGTTGACCACCGAGCGGTGGGTAGGCGCCCTCGCGGATCTGGACGTGACGACCTATGTCGTGGCGCAAGACGTGATGGACACGACGACCGGCTACCCCGTGCACCGGGGCGCGCTCGCCTCCTTCCAGCGCAGGCCGCTGGCCGACGCGGCGGACCTGCTCGCCGACGCTCGGCGCGTGGTCGTCCTGGAGGACCTCGTGGACCACGCGAATGTCGGGGCGATCTTCCGCTCCGCGGGGGCGCTCGGGTGGGACGCGGCGCTCGTATCGACGCGATGCGCCGATCCGCTGTACCGCCGGGCCGTCCGGACCTCGATGGGCGCGGTTTTCACCCTTGCGTGGACGAGGCTGGATCATCGGACAGGGATCGATGCCCTGCACGAAGGGGGTTTCGTCGTGGCGGCGCTCACGCCCGATCCGAGCGCCAGCGTCATCGAGTCGATCGCGGCGTCGCCGCGGCTCGCGGTCGTCGTTGGCGCCGAGGGGCCCGGCATGTCGACGCGGTGGCTCGAGGCCGCCGATGTTCGCGTGCGGATCCCGATGCGCGGCGGCGTCGATTCGCTGAACGTGTCCAACGCAGCCGCGATCGCGCTGTACCTGCTCGCCTGAGCCGGGCAGGCGCCCGTTAGTATCGCCGAGTGCCCGGGACCATCGACTACGTCTTCCTCGACATCGGCGGTGTGCTCTACGACGACCGGGTGTACGCGGAGGCATGGCGGCGGGCGCTGCGTGAGGCGGGCGCCACCTTCACGGACCCAGAGTTCGACGAGGAGTACGCCGCATGCCGAGCCGCGCAGGACCGATCGTTCCGCGTACGGCTCGCCGAGCGTTTCATGGGCCCCGGATCGGATCTGCGCTCGCTCGAGCAGCGCGCCGGCAGGTATTGGCACTATCCGCCGAGCGCGCTGCAGCCCGACGTGTTGGAGACGCTCGCGGCGCTCCGCGAGGAGGGATACCGCCTCGGTGTGATCGCGAACCAGCCGTCCCAGGTGCGTGCCGCCTTGGCGCGCGACGGGCTCGTCGGGTTCTTCGAAACGTGGGGGGTGTCTGACGATCTGGGGCTGCACAAACCCGATCCCGCGTTATTCACGCACACGCTTGCTCTTGCGGACGTGGCGCCGGAGCGAACCGCGATGGTCGGCGATCGCCTCGACTACGACATGCGCCCGGCCAAGGCGGCGGGCATGCGCACGATCTGGGTGCTTCGCGGCGAGGCCCCCGACGATCCGACGCCCGCGCAGCTGACGATCCCGGACGCGGTCATCAAGGACCTGACGCAGCTGTCGACGGCGCTGGCCGAGCTCAGCTGAGCTGGCGTTGTTTCTGCAGTTCGCTCGCCGCCTTCAACGCGGTTTGCGAACGCGCGATGTCGGGCATCTCGTGGCCACCGGCGAGCTCTTCGGCAGCCCACTTGGTGAGGTCGCGGATCGACACGATCCCGATCACCCGACCCTTGTCGAGCACGGGCAGGTGTCGGATGTTCAGCGACACCATCTGGTCTGCCGCTTCGGCGATGTCGGCTTTGGGCCCGATCGTCTCGAGGTGGCGCCGGGTCATGCCGTGGGCGACCTGCACGGTGTGTGGGTCGCCACCGGCGGCGATCAGATTGACGATGTCGCGTTCGGTGAGGATGCCAGCGAGCGTGCCGTCCTTGTCGAGCACGACGACCGAGGAGATGCCATTGGTGCGCATGACCTTGGCCACGTCGGCGAACGTGTCCCCGGCATCGGCCGTCTTCACGTCGTCTCGCATGATGTCGCCGACCAGCATCGAAAGGCCTCCTGAGCTTCCGGGGGGAGCAAGCCTACCTCAGGCGGGAGTCCCGGAGAACGCGGGCCGTTGGACCCGGCTTTCGCGCAGCGACCGACCTAACGTGAGGCAAGGAACGAAGGGGGTCGAGATGATGCATGCGGCGCGGCACGGATTCACGTTGGAGCAGGCGATCGCGGTCGCGGACGAGATCGGACTGGACTTCACCGGTGCGGCGTTCGGGCCGGAGGCGTTCCGCGCGGGTATGGAGGTCGAGTTGGAGCACGGTCGACGCGACCCCCGAACCGACGTCACGAACGACGACCCGCTGATCACCGGCAAGATCGCCTGGGCACACCTGCTGGAGACGCCCGTCTATTACGAGCGTCTGGAAGAGATGGAGCGTGCCGCCGAACACGCCGGCTGAGTGCGGCGAGGTGGCGGGGCCCGTCGGCTCGGTGGCATGATGCGGCGTCCCCTGTCGCCAAGGAGTGCTCGATGCCCGTCGAACGTGCCGCCGACCACCCCATCTTCGAGATCGGCGGGAACGCCGTCACCTCGCTTGCCGCCCCCGCTCGGGGAGCTGCGGAGGCCGCGTTGTTCCAGATCGAGCTGCCGGCCGGCGGCGGGCTTCCGCCGCACCGCCACGACCACTACGACGTCTTCACGGTTGCCGCCGGCGGGGGTGCGGTGCATCTCGGCGACGACGTCACCGAACTCACGGCGGGCGATTCCGTCGTGGTGCCGCCCGACGAGCTGCACTGGCTCGAGGCCGGCCCCGAGGGGGCGACGATCGTCGTTACGATGCTCGCGGGCACGAAGCTGATCCGCGAGGACGACGGTACGGTGGTCGTACCGCCCTGGGTGAGCTGAGGTGGCGCGCTCGTTCTACGTCGCCGACGTCACCGTGTTCGATGGGTCCCGGGTCCGACGGCACGCGGGCGTCTTGATCGCGGGTGAACGCATCGTCTGGGTCGGAGCGCACGCTCGATCGCCGCGGGAAGCGCTCGCGGCCCGCGCGGTCGACGGTACCGGCAAGACGCTCACCCCGGGGTTGATCGACTGCCACGTGCATCTGAACTTCGACGGAGGTGCGGACTTCGCCGCGGAGGCAGCCGGGATGGGAATGGCGCGTGCATCGATCAAGTCGACCATGAACCTGCGCCGCCATCTGGCGGCCGGCGTCACGTCGGTGCGCGATCTGGGGGGCCTCGGTACCTGTGAGGTTGCGGCAGCTGTGGAGGACGGCATCGTGCCGGGGCCTCGGGTCGTCGCATCGGGACGTGCACTCACGATCACCGGCGGTCACGGCCACAACATCGGGATCGCGCGCGAGATCGACGGCGCCGACGACGCGCGCAAGGCGGTCCGCGAGCAGATCAAGGCCGGCGCGCGATCGATCAAGGTGATCGCGACCGGCGGCGTGCTGACACCCGACATCCCCGCGACGTTCACCGCGATGACACCCGAGGAGATCGGGGCCGCGGTGGACGAGGCCCACTCGTGGGGGCGAGGGGTCGCCGCCCATGCGATCGGGGCGCCGGGGATCCTCGGGGCGGTGCGCGCCGGGGTCGACAGCGTGGAGCACTGCAACCAGCTCACCGCGGAGGCGGCGCGCGAGATGGTGTCGCGTGGCACGTTCCGCGGGCCGACGCTGTGCGCGGTGCAAGGCATCGTCGAGCACCCCGACACCGTGCCGGCGTATGCGGTCGAAAAGGCGCGCGAGGTGTACGAGGACTCGCGTCGCAGCATGCGGCGCGGGATCAAAGCCGGTGTTCGTCACGTCGTGTCGACCGACGCCGGCACGCCGTTCAACCCGCACGGATCGGCGGGCCGTGAGATCGGCTACCTGGTCGATTGGGGTATGTCTCCACTCCAAGCGATGGTTGCGGCCACCGCGAACGGTGCGGAACTGCTGCGGGTCGCCGACATCGGTCACGTGCGCGAGGGTTTCCTCGCCGACCTGGTGCTGTGGAACGCGAACCCGGTCGAGGATCTCGGCACCCTCGCGAAGCCTCGCACCGTGTGGCAGGGCGGTCGAACGCTCTAGCGCCGCGTGACGCGCTCGATCAGCTCGGCCCCCCGCCCGATCTCGACCAGTTCGGCCTGCGACAACGCCGCCAGATCCTGGGCGAGCGTGCGCACGCGCTGCTGACGACCCTTCGTGAGCACCCGTCGCCCCGCGGCGGTTGCCTCGACCAGCACTCCGCGGGCATCCGCGGGGTCGGCTCGTCGCCGAACGAACCCGTCGCGCTCCAAACCGTCGACCAGGCGGGTCATCGTCGGGGCCGCCACGCGCTCGGTGGCCGCCAGCGCACCGATCCCCACGGGGCCGACCTGGACGACGACCGACAGCGCGGACAGGCGGGGAGGGGACACGCCGAACGCGTCGTCCTGCGTGCGCAGGCGACGCAAGAGGTGCAAGGCCGCCGAATGGAGCCGATCGGCGACGGCCTCGACCTCTCGCGTTGGGGAAGTCCGCCTTGACGCGCTCATCTCTAATTGCTTAGCCTAAGCAAATAGAGATGCTAGTGGGAGGATCGGCACATGGCAAGCACCATGCACGAGTTGTTCGATCTGATCGCGGCGTCTGACGTCGACGGGGTGCGTTCGCTGCTGGAGGAGCAGCCGTGGCTCGCCGTGGACCGCGACGCCCACGGCGTGTCGGCCCTCATGCGGGCGCGCTACGAGATGGATCGCTCGCTCGTGGAAGCGGTCAAAGCCCACGTCGAAGCACTCGACGTGTTCGAATCGGCCGCGTTCGGTGACCTAGACCGGCTGAGCGAGCTGTTCGCCGAACATCCAGAGCTGGTCGACGCGACGAGTGGCGACGGCTTCACGCCGCTGCACCTGGCGGCGTTCTTCGGCCAGACCGATGCGGTCCGGCTGCTGCTGGCGCGCGGGGCGGCGGCCGACGTGCGGGGGCAAGGGTGGATGACGGGCACCCCGCTCAGCGCTGCTGCCGCGGGCGCGCACACCGAGATCGTGCGTCTGCTCCTGGAGACCGGCGCCGACCCGAACGTGCAGCAGGCGCAGGGCCATACGCCGCTACACGCAGCGGCGCAGAACGCCGACGTGGAGGGCGTGCGCGCACTGCTGGACGCCGGCGCGGATCCGACGATCGCGAACGACGCGGGCGCAACTGCGGTGTCCTTGGCGCAGGCAAGTGGCGACCTGGTGACGCTGCAGCTCCTGCACGACGCCATCGAGTGATCTGGCTCACACGCTCGCGCCGGCCCCGAAGCGATACTCCTGCGCCACCGAATCGCACGGGTTCCCCGGGCCGTAGCGGATCAGGCCGTCGGTGACATCGGCGACACACCAAAAGGCGGTGACCGCCGTGCGCCCGGGCGCTTCGTGGCGGCAAAGTGAGTCGGGGGCGTTGACGTGGTCTTGCAAGAACCCGTGGAGGACATCCATCGTGATGGTGCCCGGCTCGGTAGCCGCCAGGAGTTCCGCGGCCCGTGCATATCGCCGCCCGGACAACACCGCGTAGTCCGGGTCGCCTTCGAAGCCGAGCATCGAGTCGCAGACGTAGTGGTTGGTGTGCACCAGATGCCCGGCGGGATCGGCTTGCGTGATCTCCGCGGCGGAGGCCGAGCCTTCCACGTTGGCCACCGCTCCTTCCTGGTCGACCAGCACATTGTTGTACGACGATGCTCGGTCAGGGGTCACGGCGACCGCGATCATGTCTGTCAGTGTGCGCTCGCGCAGCATCGCGCGCACCTGACTCTCGCGCGGGATCCCGACGCGCTCGTCGTTCGGACTCAACTCGTTGCCCGTCAGGTTCAGCCCGGCGCTGTTCCAGCCCACGCTGATCCAGATGCCGTTGCCGATCGTCAACACGGTCGGATCGTCCTGGCACGTGCGCTCGATCGCGATCAGCGAATCCTGGTAGCGACGAGACAGATCGTTGTTGTGCGCCGTGAGGGTGTGTCCATCTGCGGTCGCGGGTGCCACCGCTACGAGATCGCTGCAGCGGCCCGTGATGGCCGCACCCGTCCGACCGGCGACGCGGGGTTCGTACCAGATCTCCTCGATCGATCGGGCCCACAACGCCCGGGGATCGACGCCAGCCGCCTCGGCACAGCCCTCGAGCTCCTCGAATAGCCACGGCATCGCCGGCCGCGTGATCTCGGCGTATCGATCGGCGAGCGTGAGTTGGCCTGCGACCGAACGTCCGGCGGGAGCGTCCCAGTTGGTCGTGTCGCACGCCTCGGTGATCGTCGTGCGGCCGGCCACGCCGATCGCCGCACCCACCTCCGCATAGGTGCCTCGCACGCGCAGGAACGGGATCGGGGGCGCGGGCGTCATGTGCCGGATGGTACGTCCCTCAGGCCGTCAGCGTGATGAGGAGCTCGCCATAGGCCTCGACGTAGCGGTCGACGTCGGCATCGGTGGTCGGGACCGGCGCGGTCGGCCCGGCGCCCGGCAGGGCCTCCCACACACCGCGGTTCGCGAGCCACACGCGCAGCAGCGAAGTGAGGTCGGGGTCGGTGAGCGCGTGCGCCTCGGCACCCGTGTTCGGCTGCGGTCCGTACCACTGCCCCGATCGGGGGCCGAAACGGATCGTCGTCCACGGCAGGTGGGCCGCGGCGATCGCGTCGTCGATGCCGTCGGCCAATCGCGCCCCCGCGGCACTCGCGCGGGCGTAGGCCTCGGGCACGAGCACCTCCGTCAGCGCCGCGCGTGCCGCCGCGGCCGACAGCGGGTTGCCGAACAGCGTCCCGCCTGTCGCGACGTTCTTCGCGACGTCGAGTTCTTCGGCGAGAGCCGGCGTCACCCCGTACGCCCCCATGGGAACACCGCCTGCCACCGCCTTGCCGATCGTCACGATGTCGGGATCGAGGCCGAAGATTTCGGTGGCACCGCCTTCGCCCACGACGTGGGTGTGTGTTTCGTCGATGGCGAGGAAGGTTCCTTGCGCCCGGGTGATCCGCCGCAGCGCGTCGTGCCACCCGTGCCGTGGCGACAGGAAGTGAACCGTGTTGGTCATCGCCGGTTCGGTCAGCACGATCGCGACATCGCCCTGCGCGAGCGCCTCGGTCAGCGACTCCTCGTCGTTGAACTGGGCGATACGGACCCGACCGGTCACCCCTTTGGACAATCCCCGCTGATACGCCTCCGCGTGACCGCCCTCCAGATCGACCAGACCCTCTTCGAAGTGCCCGTGGTAGTGGCCCTCGAACAGCACGACGACGTCGCGGCCGGTGACGGCCCGCGCGAGGCGGATCGCTTCGGTATTGGCCTGCGTCGCGGAAAGCGTGAACTGCCAGTGCGATTGCGCCGGGTACCGGCGCGCCAACTCCTCGGCGACGATGATCGAGTCCTCGCTCGGCAGCAGGAACTGGGTGGAGCGAGCAGCCCGTTCCTGCACAGCCCGAACGATGGCGGGGTTCGCGTGACCGCAGAACATCGCCATGTCGCTGGCGTTGAAGTCCAGGTAGGTGAAGCCGTCCACGTCGGTGAACCCCACGCCCTCGCCTCGGTCGATGTAGATCGGCTGGTCGTTGTCCGACACCATCCACGCCATCGGCGTTCCGTTGGGCATGTGCATTCGCGCGCGGGCCTGCAGCGCCATCGTTCGGGGCCGCTCGGCACGAAAGCGCGTCAGTTCCTCGGCGCGCAGGCGCCGGATGCCGTCGCGGTCGATGTCGCCGTGGGCAGTCATGTCCCGGAGGCTACTCCCGGCGGCGCTCCATCAGCCAGCACACGACGCGTTGACCGTCGCGCGTGTCGGTGTCGAGTACCTGGCGAACCTTCACGAATCCGGCCTTCTCGTAGGCGCGTTGTGCTCGATGGTTGGTCACTTCCGTGGTGAGGGCGATCCAGGACGCTCCTTCGACTTCCTCGAGGTGTCGACAGATCAGGTCCACGGCGCGCGAACCGATACCGCGGTCGATCAGGTCCGGCTCGCCGATGTGGATGTCGAGCCCGAACGTGTCGGCGTCGGCACGGATGTCGAGCGCGTCCTCGGCGTCCGCCCACGGGAGCCACCGGTAGAACTGCAAGTACCCGGCAGCACGCTCGTCCACCTCGATGATGCATGCTGCGGTCGACTCTTCGCCGCGAACGCGCGGCCCGTACTCGACGACCACCTCGTCGTATGTCGGCGCCGGATCGTCCGGATCCCACCACGCGTGCACGTGTGGTTCGCCCCGCCAGCGCACGAGGAGCCGGTAGTCGTCCGCATCGTCGCGCATCGCACGGATGGTCAGGTCGCCGTCGCCCGCGATCGCCAGCATGGCGAGAGCGTGTCAGACCGGCCGACTAGGGTCGAACGCATGAGGACACGACAGGCGACGATATGAACGCGGACGTATGGGCGATGGTGCTGGCGGCCACGGTCATCGGACTCCTCGCGGGCTTGGCGCTCGCGTTGTGGAGGCGCCCCGTCGTTGAGGGCGACGGCTCGGTGCATCGGCAGCTCGACGTACAATCCGGCGAGCTCCGGCGTCTGGCAGACGCTGCAGCGCAACGTGAGCTCGCGAGTGAGCAGCTTCGTCTCGGTCTCGATGGGGCCCGTCGCGCACTCGAGGAGCTGCGGGTTCGCGATCAGGAACGGCGAGGCACCGAGGCGGAGCAACGTGAGGTCGTTCGACGCCTCGCTACGGTCTTGGCGGGCGGAGCTTCCAAGGGGCGCGCCGGCGAGCACGTCCTGCACGAGCATCTGTCCCAGCTGCCCCCAGGCATGCTCACCTCCGACTTCCGGGTGAACGGCAAGGTGGTCGAATTCGGCTTGGTGCTCCCCGACGGTCGGCGATTGCCGATCGACTCCAAGTGGACAGCGCCCGCCGAGCTTGAGGCGCTCGAGGCGGCGACCGATCCGCTCGAGCGTGACCAGTGCGCCAGGGCGGTCGAAAAGGCGGTGGTCGCGCGTACCAAGGAGGTGGCGCAGTACCTGGATCCGGCGGTCACCTCGCCCGTGGCGGTAGCCGCCGTCCCCGACGCCGTGTTCTCGGTCCTCAAGCGTGCGCACGCCGACGCCTACCGCCACGGCGTCGTCGTCGTGCCGTACTCCAATGCCCTGCCGATCGTGCTGTTCCTCTACGAGCTCGTCCGCCGCTACGGCGACGCCGCCGACGTACAAGCGAGCCTGTCGGAAGTGGGCGGCGTGCTCGACGCGCTGGAGGCGATCGTCGAGAACCGCTTCGCCAAGGCCGCGACCGTGATCGCCAACGGTGCCGACGAGTTCCGCTCGCAGCTGGGCAAGGCGCGGGGCTCGATCGCTCGGGCGCACGATGCCGAACGCACCGATGGCGGCTCGGCGCCGTTGACGGTCGTCGGCTGATCGGTCAAGTATCCGCGGGCGCAGGGCCGATACTGGCGGCATGAAACCCCGGGGGTTCTCGTTGGTCTCGTCGTTCGTCGTCGCACTGACCCTTATCGGTTGCTTCGGGCCGGTCTCCGCATCCGAGACGCGGCAACCCGTCCGCCTCGCCGCGCCGGTCGCGTGCCCCGGGTGCTGGCATCCGGCGCTCAAGGTTTCATGGCAGTGGCAGCTGAAGAACCCCCCGACCGCCGCCGCGCTGATCGACGTGAAGATGTATGACGTCGATGGGTTCGACTCGTCCAAGTCGCTGATCGCAGCCATGCACTCGAAAGGGATCAAAGCCGTGTGTTACGTCAGCGCCGGCTCTTGGGAGAACTGGCGACCCGATGCCGGCGACTTCCCCGCGTCGGTGCTCGGCAAGTCCAACGGGTGGCCGGGGGAGAAGTGGCTCGACATCCGCAAGATCTCTGCGCTTGCGCCGATCATGAAAGCGCGCCTCGACATGTGTCGCGCCAAGGGGTTCGACGCCGTCGAGTTCGACAACATCGACGGGTTCCAGAACAACACGGGGTTCCCCCTGCGCGGCGGCGATCAACTTCGGTACAACGTGTTCCTCGCGAACGCCGCTCATGCCCGCGGGCTTTCCGCCTTCTTGAAGAACGACATCGATCAGGTCGCGAAACTGCTGCGCTACTTCGATGCGGAGCTGAACGAGCAGTGCTTCCAGTACGCCGAGTGCGGCAAGCTGAAGCCGTTCGTGCAGGCCGGCAAGCCGGTCTTCGCCGTCGAGTACAAGTTGAACACGCCGCAGTTTTGCCCGAAAGCGAACGCGATGAACTTCAACTCGCTGAAGAAGAAGCTGGCACTCGACGCGTGGCGCGTGCCGTGCCGGGGTGCCTAGGACTGCCAGTAGGCGCGAAGCGTCTGGTTGGCGCGGTCCTTGCTCGACAACGACAACCGATCGTCCGTGATCGGCCACGCGACCGCGAGGTCCGCGTCGTCCCACGCGACCGCGGGGTACGTGACGCCCGCGGAACGATGGTCGTCCACCAGGTACGCGTACACGGCGACATCGCTAAGTGCCTGAAACGCGTTGCCCAGTCCCGCACTGACGAACAGTGCCTGGGTGCGTTCGAGTTCGCCGCTCCACACCGCTCCGGCGGTCGGCGAGTCGGCGCGCAGATCGGCGATCGCCGCGAATACCCGGCCGGCGGCAACATGCACCAGCTTGTTCCAAGGCTCCGCATGGAAGCCGCGCAGCGTGCCGACCGTCGATTCGGAGATGTTCCACTGCACCGGTCGGAAGTCGGGAAGCCCGAGCGCCTCCAGGTCCGCCGAGTGGAAGACCTCGCGGAACGACGCGCCCGGACGCTCGGCATCCGTGTGGATATCGAGATCCAGGACGAAGAGCCCTTCGAGGGGACCGGCGGTCGCGCGCAACGGCATCGGCACCAAGCCTAGTCGCGACGGGCTGCCACCGACGGCTTCGCGTGCCGTGCCCTCGTCTAGGCCGGCGAGGTCCCGTGCCAGTCGATCCCGACGCATCGCAGTTCGCGGCCGCTCAACGAGTGCACGCGCTTGGCCGAGATCGCCAACTGGAAGGAGCTTCTCCACGTCGTGGAAGAGTGTGCGGGCACTCGAAGGCCATCGAGTTCCTTGATCGGCAGCGTGTCGATAGGAGATCTTGGAGGTTGGACGATGGAGCACTCAAGCACGTTGGCGTCGCGTTGCATCGTGTTCTCGATCCGCACTTGGTAGGTCGCCTGGCAGCTCTCGGGCTTGCACGACTCTCGATGCAAGGCGGTCGCCCAGAGCACCTTGCCGAACAGCGGCGTCGGCAACTGCTCCGCGGATTCGACGTCCTGCTGGATGCCGCAGCTCGATACTGTGGCGAGCAACAGCAGTGTGGCGATCACCCGACAGCGCATCATCGTGAACCTCAGTTGCCGATCGCATCATGCTCGCAGTAACACGTGTAGGCGAATCGCTTCGTCCTGCGAAGTGACGCTCTTACCCATTTGATGCATACTGATGCGGTCAATGGATGCCCCTGTTCACGTCGCTGTACTCGGAGCCTCGGGTTATGCCGGGGGTGAGCTCGTACGCCTGCTGCATGAACATCCAAGTTTCGATGTGACGTTCCTCGGTGGGAAGGGCTCGATCGGGCAGACGCTCGGCGCCGCTCACCCGCATCTTGCGGGCCTCGATGTGGCGGGAACGCACATACAGGACATGACGCCGGCCTCGATCGCCGCCGCGTCGAGCCTCGTGTTCTCCGCCCTGCCCAACGGCTCCAGCGCAACACTGGCTCCCGCGGTCCTGGAGGCGGGGTGCGAGGTGATCGACCTCGCGGGCGACTTCCGTTTGGATGCGGCGTCCTACCCCGCGTGGTACGGGTTCGACCATCCCGCGCCGGCGTGGCTCGACGAGGCTGTGTACGGATTGCCGGAGCTGTTCGCCAAGCGCGTGCCCGGCGCCAAGCTCGTGGCCAACCCCGGATGCTTCGCGACGGCGGCCATCATGAGCTGCGCACCGGTGCTCGATGCGGGCCTGGCAGAGGCCGGGACGATCCGGGTCGATGGCAAGACCGGGCTGTCGGGTGCGGGGCGAGCCGCGGTCGAGTCCAGCTCCTTCGCCGTCACCGAGGACTCGATCCGGCCCTATCGGTTCCCGGAGCATCAGCACACGCCCGAGATCGAGCGTGGGATCGCGCTCGCGACCGGTCTGTCGACCACGGCTCTGTTCGTTCCCCATCTCGTGCCGGCCGTGCGCGGCGTGGTCACGACGTCGTACCTGACCCTCGCGCCGGGTGCGACAACGGATGCACTGACGCAGTGCCTGGCTGCCGCCTACGCCGGGCGGCCGTTCGTTCGTGTGCTCCCTCCCGGCGCGATGGTCGATGCGAAGCGTACGCGCGGCTCGAACATGATCGAACTCCAGGCCGTCGCGGATCAGCGGACCGGCACCGTGATCGTGGTGGCCGCGCTCGACAACCTGATCAAGGGCGCGGCCGGCCAGGCGATCCAGAACGCGAACCTCCTGTACGGGCTGCCCGAGGAGACCGGTTTGCCGACGACGGCGGTGTACCCGTGAACAGCGGTGCGACCTATCCGAGGGGTTTCAAAGCGGCAGGCATCGCCGCAGGGTTCAAGGCCAGCGGCAAGCCGGACCTCGCGTTGCTGCTAGGGGATCCCGGCACGACGGCAACCGGTCTCTTCACGACGAACGCTGTCGCGGCCGCGCCGGTCGTGTTGTCGCGAAAGCATCTCGCGGCCGGCGGCGGTCGAGGGGTGCTGGTCAACAGCGGGCAGGCCAACGCGGCGACAGGCTCGCGCGGCGATGACGACGCGGCCACCGCAGGAGCCGCTGCCGCCGCGATGCTCGGGCTGGCCCCGACCAACCTGCTGCAATGCTCGACCGGTGTGATCGGCGAACCGCTGCACATGGATCGGCTGCTGGGTGGGCTTGCGTTGGTTGTGGACGCGCTCAGCACGCACGGGGGCGACGAGTTCGCCGAGGCGATCATGACGACGGACACGGTGGCGAAGCAGTCGGCCGCCGACGCGGGCGCGTACCGCGTGGGCGGTGCCGCCAAGGGCGTCGGCATGATCAGCCCGAACCTTGCCACGATGCTCGCGTTCGTCACGACCGACGCGGCGGTGGCGCAGGAACACCTGCACACACTCGCGCACGATCATCTGGCGCCGCATCTCAACGCCATCAGCGTCGACGCATGCGAGAGCACGAACGACACGGTCCTGCTGTTCGCGAGCGGCGCGGTCCAAGGCGAGCTCCTCACGCCGAGCACGCCGCAGTGGGACGAGCTTGCCGAGGCGATCCGTGCCGTCGGCGCCTCGCTCGCGTCGCAGCTGATCCACGACGGGGAGGGCGTCACCCACGTGATGCTGATCGACGTGACCGGCGCCGACGACGAGGCGCACGCACGCGCGCTGGCCCGTGCGGTCGCCGACTCGCCACTGGTCAAGACCGCGCTGTTCGGCCTGGATCCCAACCCCGGTCGGATCGTGCAGGCGCTCGGAGCCGCCGGGGTACCGATCGACCCCGCGCGCATCGACGTATGGGTCGGTGACTCGCAGCTCGTGCATGCGGGGGTCATCCCGCCCGCGTACTTCACCACCGAGCGCCTTCGGGCATCGGCCGTCGCGGCGATGGATGGGCCGGAGGTATCGATCCGCATCGGTGTCGGCGACGGGGACGGTACTGCTCGCGTGCTCGGGGGAGACCTGTCCTACGACTACGTCCGCATCAATGGGGAGTACACGACATGATGGGCGCCGACCTGCCGCCACAGATCCGCGAGCGCACCGTCGCCAAGGCACGCACGCTGCTGGAGGCGCTGCCCTTCATGCGTGAGCACGCCGGACGCGTGATCGTGATCAAGTACGGCGGCGCCGCGATGAATGGCCCCGGCCTCGCGGCTACCTTCGCCGGGGACGTCATGCTGCTGCAGTCCGTCGGGATCAAGCCCGTGATCGTGCACGGCGGGGGACCGGCGGTCACCCAGATGTCGCAGCGTTTAGGGATCGAGACGACGTTCGTCGACGGTGTGCGCGTGACCGATGCCGCGACGCTCGACGTTGCGACGATGGTGCTCGCCGGCAAGCTGAACACCGATGTCGTTGCCTCGCTCGTTGCGGGCGGGGTGAGCGCCGTCGGTCTGTCCGGCGTCGACGGCCGGCTGCTGCTCGCGCGCAAGCAAGAAGGTCCCGACCTCGGCTTCGTCGGCGAAGTCGTCCACGTGAACGCCGACGTGTTGTCGACCCTGATCGACCGTGCCTTCGTGCCCGTCGTGGCCTCGATCGCAATCGACGAGACCGGACAGGCCTACAACGTGAACGCCGACGTCGTGGCCTCCGAACTTGCCGTCGCGCTGGACGCCGAGAAGCTCGTGTACGTCAACGACGTCCCCGGTCTGATCGGGCCGAGCGGGGACCTCCTGTCGGAACTGTCGGCCACGCAGGCGACCGATCTGCTGGCGACGCCGGGCGTCGTGGACGGCGGCATGATCCCCAAACTGGAGAGTGCGGTTCGCGCGCTGCAGGCGGGCATCGGGCGCGTCCACCTCGTGGACGGTCGTGTCGAGCACGCCGTCGTGCTCGAGCTGTTCACTCCCGAAGGCGTCGGCACGATGATCACGCCGGACCTCGAGGGGCTCCCCCGATGACGACGAGCGACGGCGCGTTGATGCCGACCTACGCCCGGTACCCCCTCACCCTGTTGCGCGGCGAAGGGCTGCGGGTATGGGACGCAGACGGCAACGGCTACCTCGATCTGATCGGCGGCCTGGGAGCCTTGTCGCTCGGGCACGCGCACCCGCGCTGGGTGTCGGCGGTGGCAGGCGCGGCATCGACGATCGGGCTGACGTCCAACCTGGTGACCACCCTGCCGCAAGCCCGGCTCGCCGAGCGGATCGCCGCGCGCACCACGGTGGCCGACCCGCGCGTGTTCCTGTGCAATTCGGGGGCCGAGGCGAACGAAGCGCTGTTGAAACTGGTGCGCAAGCGCGGACTGCAACGCGGCCGTGCGGTGGTCGTCGCGCTCGACGGCTCGTTCCATGGGCGTACGGTGGCGACGCTGGCGGCGACGGGTCAGCCCGCCAAGCGCGCGCCGTTCGAGCCGCTGTTGGATTGGTTCCGGTTCGTGCCACCGGGCGACGTCGCGGCGCTTGATGCGGCGATGGCGCCGGGCGACGTCGGCGCCGTGTTCCTCGAGCCGGTGCTGGGCGAAGGCGGAGTCATCCCGCTCGAACCGGAGTATCTGCGGGGCGTGCGCTCACGGTGCGACGCCGCGGGGGCACTGTTCGCGGTCGACGAGATCCAGGCCGGGTCGGGGCGAACCGGGCACTGGCTTTCGATCGATGCGGCCGGCGTGCAACCCGATGTGGTGTCGCTCGCCAAGGCCCTGGGAGGCGGGCTGCCGATCGGCGCGTTGGTCGCGCCCGCCCACCTGAGCTTCGGTCCCGGCGAACACGCGTCCACGTTCGGTGGGGGCCCGGTGCCGTCGTCGGCCGCGCTCTCGGTGCTCGACACGATCGACGAGGAGGATCTGATGGCGAACGTCACCGCGATGGGCGCGCGGTTCCGCGCCGATGTCGCCCGCCTGGCGCCCGAGGGGGCGCTCGCGTCGATCAGGGGTGCGGGGCTGCTGCTCGGGTTCGAGGTTGCCTCCACGATCCGGGCGATCGACGTCGTGACCGCGCTCCGCGCCCGGGGCGTGCTCGCTTCGACCGCCGGAACCGACGTCGTTCGGTTCACACCGCCCTTCACGATCGGTCCGGCCGAGGTCGACGAAGCGGCGAAGGCGCTCGCCGCCGCCCTCGAGGAGGTTGCCACATGACGGGCACGACGCGCTCGCGCACCAGGCGGCATCAGGCGATCGTCGAGCTGATCTCGACCGAGCGGCTCGGCTCGCAAGAGGACATCCGCTCGCGCTTGGCGCAGATGGGACTGCCCGCGACCCAGTCGACGATCAGCCGCGATATGGAGGAGCTCGGACTGGCCCGCGTGCACGACGCAGAGGGTCTTCGCTATGTCGTCCCGGGCACCCGTGCCTCGATCCCCCCGCTCGGGGCGCTGCGGCGTTTGCTGAACGACTTCGCGTTGTCGTACGTGCGCACCGACGTCGGGCTGATCGTGCGAACGCCGGCCGGCGCGGCCAACGTGTTGGCCGAAGGCATCGATCGCACCGGGCTCGCGCAGATCGCCGGCACGATCGCGGGCGACAACACGATCTTGGTCATCGGTCCCAGCGGCGTGGACGCGATAGCCATCGAAACCATTCTCACCAACATCATGGAGGCGACGAACGATGACAGCTAAGGCGGTTCTCGCTTACAGCGGGGGGCTCGACACATCGGTCACGATCCGGTGGCTGGCGGAGCGCGACTACGAAGTGCACGCTGTCGCCGTGGACGTCGGGCAGCAGGAGGACTTTGCCCAGATCGTCGAGCGTGGTCGGCTCGCGGGCGCGGCGAGCGTGCGCGTGATCGACGCGGTCGACCGCTACGCGGCCGAGTACCTGACGCGGGCGATCAAGGCCAACGGGATGTATGAGGGCAAGTACCCGATGGTCTCGGGCCTCGCGCGCCCCTGCATCGCCGAAGAGGTGATCGGTGCCGCGCGGGAGGTCGGCGCTTCCACCGTGGCGCACGGATGCACAGGGAAGGGCAACGACCAGGTTCGCTTCGAGGTGTCGTTCGCGGTGCTCGCCCCCGATCTGACGGTCCTGGCACCGATCCGCGACGACGTGATCCCGCGTGAAAAGGCGATTGGTCTTGCGGCCGAGTGGGGCATCCCGGTCTCGTCGATCGCGACGAAGTACTCGATCGACGAGAACCTGTGGGGGCGCACGGCCGAATGCGGTCCGCTCGAGGACCCGTGGGTCGCCCCGCCCGAAGACGCGTTCGAACGGACGGCCGCGCCGGATGATCGCCCGAGCGAGGCGGAGGAGATCGTGGTCACGTTCGACCGCGGCGTTCCCGTCGCGCTCGATGGCGAGACAAAGACGATGACCGAGCTGATCCGCTCGCTCGACGCCTCGGCAGGACGGCACGGTTTCGGACGGATCGACATGATCGAGAACCGCCGCGTCGGCATCAAGAGTCGCGAGCTGTACGAGGCCCCGGGGGCGCTCTCGATCATCGCGGCACACCGCGCCCTCGAGGATCTGACGCTGGAGCGCGACCTGGCGCACCACAAACCCGGCATGGAGGCGCGCTGGGCCGACCTGGTCTACGACGGCCAGTGGTTCTCACCGCTGCGCCGCTCGATCGACGCCTATATCGACCAGACACAGACCCATGTGAGCGGTGAGGTGCGACTGCGCTACGCCTCGGGCACGTGCACGGTCGTCGGCCGTCGCAGCGAGTACTCGTTGTATGACCTGTCGCTCGCGACCTACGGCGCGGACGATGCGTTCGACCAGTGCGACTCGCGCGGCTACGTCACGCTGTACGGGTTGCCCCTGAAGGTGTGGAGCGCGAAGCAGCACCAGGGAGCATGAGCGAAGAACCGGGCTCGCTGTGGGCCGGGCGCTTCTCAAAGCCACCGGCGCCGGAGGCGCTTGCCCTGGGCAGGTCGCTGGATGTCGATAAGCGCTTGGTGACCCAAGACGTCCAGGTTGGGGTCGCGCACGTGGCCGCCTTGCGCGACGCGGGCCTCGTGAGCGACGAAGAAGCCGAACAGCTCGCCGCCGCGCTGCACCAGGTGGGGCAAGGCATCTGCAGCGGATTTTTCGTGTTCGATGATCGTGACGAGGACATCCACTCCGCGATCGAACGCGGGGTGACGGATCTCCTCGGCGACCTCGGGGCGAAGCTGCACGCAGGGCGTTCCCGCAACGACTTGGTAGCGACCGACGTGCGGCTGTATCTGCGTAGCGCCGCTCGGTCGACCGAAGCAGACGTTCGAGAGCTTGCCCGTGTGCTGGTCGGGCGGGCACGCGAGCACGCCACCGACCCGATGCCCGGGTCGACCCACGCTCGGGCGGCCCAGCCGATCACGGTCGGGCATCACCTGTGCGCCCACACGTGGGCGCTCTCGCGCGATCTCGGCCGCCTCACCGACTGGCACGTGCGTGCATCGGTCTCCCCGCTGGGTGCCGGCGCGCTTGCGACCTCGACGCTGGGACTGGATCCCGTGGCGACCGCCGAACGCCTGGGCTTCGACGCCGCCTTCGCGAACTCGCTCGATGCGGTGAGCGACCGCGATGTGCTCCAGGAGTTCCTCGCTACCGCGGCCATCCTGGCCACGCACCTGTCGCGGCTGGCCGCCGACCTCGCGCGCTGGACCGACCCCGCGGTCGGCTGGGCCCAACTGGACGAGGGCTACTCGACCGGGTCGAGCATGATGCCGCAGAAGCGGAATCCCGACACCGCCGAGCTCGCACGGGCCAAAGCCGCGCGGATCACGGGTGACTTCGTGACCCTGACGGCGCTGCTGCAAGGACTTCCCCTCGGCTACCAGCGGGATCTGCAGGAGGACAAGGAACCGGTCTTCGATGCGGTCGATACCCTCGAGCTCATCGTGCCCGCACTCACCGGCGCGGTCGCGACCCTCCAGATCGACTCGACCGCGATGCGAGCCGCGTGCGAGGACCCGGGGTTGTACGCCACCGATGTCGCCGAGGCCTGGGTGCGCGCAGGCGTCCCGTTCCGCGAGGCGCATCGCCGCACCGGCGAACTGTTGAAGCGACTCGACGGTGAGGGCCGGTCGCTGCGGGATCTCACGGCGCAAGAGTGGACCGCCGAAGGTTTGCCCGACGGTGCCGCACTGCTCGACGCCGATCGGTCCATCGCCGCGCGCTCCGGTCCGGGTGGTCCGTCAACCGCGAGCGTCGAAGCGCAATGCGACGCGTTGATGTCCCTCCTGTCGAGTACGACGGCCTAGGACACGGAAAGGCCTCCGCCGGATATCCGGCGGCGGCCTTCCTGCGCTATCTCGTTGGGTTGGGGTTAGCCGACCAACTTGACGTTCGCGGCCTGCGGGCCTTTCTGCCCGTCGGTCACGTCGAACTCCACCTGCTGACCTTCTTCGAGGTTGCGGTAACCCTCACCGGTGATCGCAGAGAAGTGCACGAACACGTCTGGACCACCGTCCTGCAGGATGAATCCGAAGCCCTTTTCAGGGCTGAACCACTTCACGGTTCCTGTCGCCACTGGCGATTCCCTCCTTCCTCGGCCCGGCCGGGCGTGTTGCTGATGCGGTGCCCGCCGGCCTCCAGCGCCGAAGCGCTGGTGAGGGAACTGCTTCCAGCTTGGTACTGCGATGCGGAACCCTCGCAAGAACCATACCTGACCAGCACCGAACGTTCCATCTCGCGCCCCGCTACCCTGTCCCGCGATGGAACGCACGTTCGCCTCCGCTCTGGTCCTGTTCGCCCATCCGGATGACGCCGAGTTCGGGTGCGGTGGCACCGTGGCGGCCTGGGCGGCGGGCGGGACGGCCGTGCATTACGTGGTGATCACGGACGGTTCCGCCGGTTCCAACGAGCCCGGGCTCACCCGCACGCAGATCGCGACGTTCCGGGAGCGGGAACAGCGAGCGGCGGCCGAGGTGCTCGGGGTGCGCTCGGTGACGTTCCTGGGGGAGACCGACGGCATGCTCGAGGTCACGCTCGACACCCGGCGCAAGGTCTGCCGCGAGGTGCGCCGGCTGCGGCCCGACGTGATCGTGGCACCCGATCCCTCGCGCCTGTGGTACGGCTCGGGCTACGTGAACCACTGGGATCACAAGCAGGCGGGGCTGCTCGCGCTCACCGCCGTCATGCCCGATGCGCCCAGTCGTCCGATGTTCCCGGAGCTGCTCGAGGAGGGTCTGCAACCGTTCGAGGTGCCGAACCTGTGGCTGTTATCGGGCGACGCCGACACGTACGTCGACGTCACCGCCACGATGGACACCAAGCTCGCCGCCTTGGCCGCGCACGAGTCGCAAGGCACGATCGGAGCGTTCGAACGGGTCCGTACGTTCGCCGAAGAGGTTGCAGCGGAGGCCGACGTCGGGTATCGCTATGCCGAAGGGTTCAAGGCCCTCCGTTTCGTTGACGACGACGAGGAGGAACCCGCGCGGTCGGGGGACTAGCCATGGACGAAGACATCCCGATCCCAGACGAGCCCTACGAGCTCACCGAGGACGAGCGAGCCGACATCGAGGCGGACCTTGCCGACCTCGCGCAGATGCATGCGATCTTCTCGCCGCAAAACGTCAAAGGCGTCGTGATCGCCTGCCAGGAGTGCCGACAGAACCATTTCTACGAGTGGGCGCTGCTGACCGACAACCTGAGCCACATGCTCGACACGGGCGAGCCCCGCATGCACGAGCCGGCCTGGGACATCGACGAGTCCGAGTACATCCAGTGGGACTACGGCAAAGGGTTCGTGGACGCGCTGGTCGACAACGGCATCGAGCCTGGCCGCGAGGTCGGCCTCACGGCATGCCCGTATTGCGAAACCCCGTTCGACTCGGCGTTCCGGTACTGCCCCGCGTGCGGCCGGCAGCTGGCCGCGATCCGGTTGTTCGGCGAGCTACTCGACCGCGGCATCGAGGAGCGCGAGGCTCGCACGATGCTCGTGCGGGCGGGATTCGAACCGTTCTAGCTTCCACGCGGACCCCCGCGCCGGTATCCTCCGCGCGATGACGTACAGCTGGCTGAAGTTCGCGCACATCGTTGCGGTGCTCGCGCTGCTGGGGACCCACGGGGTGTCTATGACGGTGTTGTACGCCATCAGACGCGAGCGCGACCGGGCCAAGATCCTTGCCCTGATCTCGGTCTCGGGCCAGGCGATCCTTCCGATGTATATCTCGATCGTTGGTGTGGTGGTGTTCGGCGTCTTGCTGTGGATCAAGGTGTACGGCCTCGGTACGAAATGGCTGTGGATCTCCCTGGTTGTGCTGATCGCGATGATCGGGCTCATGACCGCGACCGCGAAGCCCTATTTCGCCCGGGTGAAAGAGGCGTGTCAGCTGCGACCGTCCGGTGTGCCTCGGGTGTCTGACGAGGAACTCGGCGAGGTGCTGACGTCGGCCAAGGCACACCTGATCACCGCGATCGGCGTCATCGGGACGCTCGCGATCGTCTACCTGATGGTGTCCAAGCCGCGGTTCTAGCCGGCGTTACGCGGGAGGCAAGGGCCGAGACGCGGGGCCGTTGACGACCTCGCCCATCTCGGAAAAGCGCGAGCCGTGGCACGGGCAGTCGAAGGTGTGGTCGGCCGGATTCCACGCGATCGTGCAACCCAGGTGTGTGCACCGTGCCGAGAACAGGTGCTGCGCGCCCTTCTTGTCGACGAACACCGCGAGCTTCTCGCCGCGGCGTTCGATCACGCCGCCGTCGCCTGGTGCGAGCTCCGAGGCGATCTGCACGACCGTGCGGCACAGCAGCACGTCGCTTGCCGCACCATCGAGCACGGTCTCGGGAACCGAGCCGAGCAGGAAGCCCTTGGCGCCTTGCAAGCCCTTGTTACCCACGACGATCAGGTCGGCGCGGACCTCCCGGGCGGTGCGCAAGATCAACTCGGCCGGATCGCCTTGGAGGAGTCGTACATCGGTATCGATGCCGCGGCCGTAGACCTCGATCGTGTCCTGCATCACGAGATCTCCCGTCGCCGGGTGACCGATGAACACGAGCGTGACCGACGAGAGGAGCTCTCGCGCGAGGTCGAAGCCTTTGCGGGCAGCGCGGTCGGCGGTCGCGGAGCCGTCGCTCGCGATCACGATCCGGCCGTACGGTGCGTGCGGATCGCGAGCGCCCGGCGCGACCAACAACAGGTCACACGGGCAGTGCTTGGCCAGCCACCTGCCGAGCTCGGACAACGGCTGCGCGTCACCACGGGCGATCGTGATCAGTCCTGCATCGAGCTCGTCGGCGGCAGCCACCAGCGCATCGCCTGCACGACCGGCGACCGCCTCCGCCGACAGCTTCGACGAACGCATGCCGGCCGCCTCGGCCGCCTCCAGCGCCCCCGACAAGATCTCCTGCGCGGCATCGGGTGTCGGAGATCCGGTGATCGCGGTGAGCTTCGCCGACACGGCCTTGGCGATCGTGGCGATCGTCTCGCCGGCGCGTGCCGCGGCGGGCGACCCGTCGGTCCCAAGCACGATCCGTCCCCACATGGCGGTGGAGCATAGCTACCCGACCGCGGCCCGAACCGCGTCGAGATCGAACATACTCCGGCGGGCCGGCCAGAATCACCAACTCTAAGCTGGGGCGAACCGGATCGCTCCAGGATGCCGTGGGCACATCAGAGCCTCCGATCAATCCGGGGCGATTCGCTGAGCCGTCTGCCGACTTCTTACTACGACGGGAATATGGGATGCTCTCTTGGAGGCGAAAAAGGCGAGTCGAGTCGATGGATGTTCTGAATGCTGAGAGTGTTCGCTACAGCGATGTTCACCCTGGCCCTTGCCGCATGCGGTACCCCGGCACTCTCCGAGGGCCCTATCTTTGCGGCATCGTCTCTGCTCCATCATCAGGCCTGCGGTGACGACGTTTGCGTCCGCCAGACGTTCGAGAATGTCGGGGACGAACCCGGGGGCGGGGAGTGTCTACTCGTCAAACTTGAACGGCTGAAGAGTCACAAGCAGGAAAGAGGCTCAACAGTCCCTATTCCGACAGTAGCACGTGGAGGTGTCGCGACAGTAGCCGCCCGCTGGTCAGGTCGCGTCGAAACTGATGACGTGTTCGAGTTTCGATGCGAACCGAGTCCGCGTATTCTTATGTAAGCATCGGACGTTCGCCAAGATACTGTCTCATCTACAACAAAGGAACCAAGTCCGGGCCGTGGCTCCCTCGTTTCTGTCTTCTCCTCAGGTGCGCTGGATAGCCTGTCGCTCATATCGGCCGCTCCAGGACGCAGTCTTCGGCGAGCTTGTCGTCGCGCATGCGTTTGAAGGCGGGCGCGCGCATCTTGCCGCTTCCCTTCATGAACTCCAGGTATTCGACCTCGCACACGAGTTGGGGGTCGACGAACACGGCTCCCTTGGTGCCGCGGAGCTCTTCGACGATGGGCTCGGTACGTGTCAACCCTTGCAGGCGCTCGAGTAGCGTTGCGAGCTCCTTGTCGCTGAAGCCACTGCCGACCTGGCCGACCCAGCGAAGCTCGCCGCGGTCGTAGGCGCCGACCAGCAGCGCGCCGAAGGTCGTGCCGCGCCCGCCTTGGCCCGGCGTGAAGCCGAGGATCACGCAGTCCTGGGTCTGGCGGAGCTTAATCTTGCGCCATGCGTCGGTGCGTTTGCCCGGGGAGTACGGGGAGCCGAGGCGCTTCGCGACCACACCCTCGAGCTGTTGGGCTTCTGCCGCCGCGACCATCGCCTTGCCGTCGCCGACGACGTGTGCGGTCAGCCGCAGCCGGTCGTCTTCCTCCAGGATGTAGCCGAGCAGCTCGCGGCGCTGTTCTAGCGGCAGGCCGGTCACGTCGTTGCCGTCGAGCCAGAGCAGATCGAACACGACGAGCGACACCGGCAGTCGCTTGCTGACACGCTCGATCTCGCGAGGGTTCGACAGGTTCATACGCTGCTGCAGCGCCTCGAAGGAGTTCTTGCCGTCGGCGTCGAAGGCGACGATCTCACCGTCGATGACCGCGTTCACCTCGTCGATCAGCTCGTGGATCATGTGCAGCTCCGGATATTGGGCGGTGGCGTCGCGACCCGTGCGCGTGCGAAGGATCGTTTCACCGGTCGACAGCTCCGCGAGGCAGCGGATGCCGTCCAGCTTGGGCTCGAACCACCACCTGTCGTCGTCGAACGCCTTGTACCCGCCCTCGGCGAGCATCGGCTGGAACCTCGGCGGGGGCGCGATCAGCGGTCGTGTCTGCGCGCTCGCCAGGAACGCGAGCCAGTCGCGGTTGGTCTTGACGAAGTGGAACTCCAGGTCGGGATAGCGGCGGCCGTGCAGCCGGAACGAGACCTTCGTGTCGGTCCACTCGATCGGCTCGTACCAGCCGTCGTCGAAGATGCGCACCTCGCCGGCGCCGTAGTTGCCCTCGGGGATCGTGCCCTCGAACTTGCCGTACTCCAAGGGGTGATCTTCGGTGCGAACGGCCATGCGCTTGTCACCTTTGCCGGTGGGCAGGCCCTTGGGGACCGCCCACGAGGGCAGCGCGCCGTCGTGCTCCAAACGCACGTCGTAGTGCAAGCGCGTGGCGCGATGCTTGTGGATCACGAACGAGTTGCCGGCGCCGGCCTCGTCGCCGGGCGCGGGCTCGGTGGTGCCTTCGTCGCCGAACTCGCGGCGGCGCACGTACTCGAACAAGGCAGGGTCCTTGGAGGCCAGGGCGATCTCGTCAGACGTCTTGGTTGCCACGGCCTTGGCTGCGGTGCGTGGCAGCGGCCCGCTCGGATCCTCCTCGACCTGCACGCCGAGGCCGGCCATCGCCTCGGTCAGATCCATGACCGGTCCGTCGCGCACGTGCGACCACAGATCGCCGACACGGGCGAAGCGCTCCCACACGTTGTCGATGCGGAAGTCCTGCGGCTCGAAACCCCCTGCCTCGACCTCGTCCCACGTGAGCGGAGTCGACACGGGTGCGCGAAGCTCGGGGCGAAGCGAATACGCGGCCGCGATGTTCGCGCCCTGGCGATTCATGTTGTGGTCGATGAAGGTCTTGCCGGTGCGGTCGGCGATGCGCCACGCCATCGTGACGCGGTCGGGGTCGGCGCGCGCGATCATGCGCCCGCACGTGCCGACGAACGCGCGCACCTCCGCGTAGGTCCAGCGACCGGTCTCCAGCGGCATGAAGATCTGCAACCCCGGGGCGCCGCTGG
>JANMPG010000062.1:0-3169 GCA_031369745.1 Actinomycetes bacterium | reverse complement strand
CACCGGCCTTTGGGATCGCGCGTGCGCGATCGACGAGCGCCGCCACCTGAAGACCAGGCTGGCGCGCATCCTCGACGACTTGGCCACCGCGGCGCCGGGCGTGCCGATCGTCGGCATGAAGTACTACGACCCGTTCCTCGGGCTCTGGGGCAGGGTCCCAGGCGGCTACAAGCTGGCGAAGGCCGACCATCGCGTCATGAACGTGCTGAATGCCGCGCTCGGGAGCGTGTACGGCGATGCCGGGGTCCGGGTGGCCGACGTGGCGGCGACCTTCAGGTCCGACGACTTCACCGACACCGTCGTGGTGTCCGGCCGAGGGCGGCTCCCCGTGAACGTTGCCAACGTCTGCAGATGGACGTGGTTCTGCACGACGAAGTACTTCTTCGACCCGCACCCGAACTGGAAGGGCTACAAGAGGGTCGCGCGCACCTTCGATCGGAAGCTGCGGGGTCTGCTGCCGTAAGGGTATTCCTTCGCTATTGCGTGGCGAGCTTCAGCCTCGCTCGAAGCAGCCCTGCTCCCTCTTCGCCGGTTCGGGACACCTGTTGATCCGCGGCCCGTCCCCACAGCCAGAGCAGGACGACGGAGGGATCGCCCCGATCGTGGCGTTAGCGTCGCCCACTTCCTCGGCAACGTGGACCGTGGTCGGCTCCAGCGTGACGATCACCGGCAACTGAGACGAGGCGTTCCTCATCGATCCGCGCGTGGTCCACGAACGTCGTGTAGTCCATCACGTGGTTGACGATACCTGCGTGGCCGTCCGCGACGGCAACACCAGAGCCAGCGCTGCTGCTGCGAGCCAGGTGATCAACATGAGGACGCCGCCTGCTGCCACGAAGAAGATCCACGCGGCCATCGTGCCTGCCGGGATGAGGGCGAGGAAGCGGTGACCACCGCGATCACCGACCGCGATCTTGACCGTGAGCACGAGGAGGCCGACAAGGACGATCAACGAGCCCAGGACGAAGCCGAAGAAGGCCCAATCCATCTGCAAGCCATCCTCGACGATGTTGCTGAGGCTGACGAACGCACCACCTGCCGCGGGAAAGAGCGACGTCTGGAACACGGACGGCCCGGGCCCCAGCTGGGCGAACAGCGGGATGGCGAACGCAAGCAGCAAGACCGCGGCGCTGAACCCCAGCACGACGTTCCAGTCCTTCATGGACTCGGTCTGCTCGTAGGTGGGGTCGACCACCACCCAGTACACGAAGAACACGACACCCACGAGGGCGAAGAGTGAAGCCCGAAGGATGCTCATACCGAGTACCTCCCCATGAACGCGTCGTAGGCCGCGGCGTCGACATCGAACGTCATGCAGGCAACCTACTCGCCGCGCTCAGGCGGCGAGTTCGTCGCAGAGGTCGGTCACGTTCCCGACCGGGTCAAAGCTTAAGAAGTCGTTGAAGCCCGTCTGCGGGTTGAATCGCGAGACGACGACCACACGACCGGCCGTGAGCGCGAAGAACGGCTCGCCGGTGATCACGCCCTGATCCGCGGCGAAGCTTCTTCCCCGAAGGATCACGAGGTCGGTGCCGTCCGGCTGCGGGAAGACCGACACCGGACCGGAGTTGTTCACGACGACCGTGTTCCCGTTGGCGCTGAACTGCGAGAAGACGCCGTGCGGGTGGATATCGATCCGCACGAGGTTCCCCTCGGCGTCGAACACCAGCGTCGTGGTGCCCGATCCCGAGATGTCCTGGTACGTGATCGGGAACGGGCAGAAGCCTTCGACGACGACGGGGTCAGTCGTGAGTGCGAGTGGCAAACGCACCTTTGTGAGCGCGGATGCTGGTGACGCGCTCACGACGAGCAGCATGGCCGAGACGAGGACGATGCCGGCCAGGCGGTTTCGCATCGGCAAACCCTAGCACCGCCCTGGTTCACGTTGGAAGGCTCTTCACGGGATCTCTACGGACCCGCACTCTTGTCACTCTTTCTGGTGTCGAAGGACCGCAGGTCAGGCGTCATATGTGCTGGTCAAGGGTGTCTTGACCCGATCGGCGTCGCGCCCTAGTTTCGGTGTCGGTCCCAGGCGGCCGAACAGATCGAAGCAGGGAACCGAGTGGGCTAGAGCCGTAAGGCGACTCGGAGTACTTGTGAGTATGGGTGGGAAAGCCAACTGCCTGTGCTTGCGGGGAATCTGGGAGACCCCAAAGCCGAGGTACCGTGAGGAAACCAAGCCGGTCGTGAAAGTTGCCTGGGACCACTTTCGTGCGCTGCCGACTGAAGAGCAGGTCACACGACTCGTCGCCTCGCGCGCGACCGGCTAGTTGATCCCTCGATCGATGGCCTTCGTCAGCTCGCGGCGGATCCTCCGATGGGCTGACTTCATGTGCGTGCCCACCCGTGGCTGTTCCCTCCCCTCGCGCGACAGAACGCGCTCGATGTAGTTCCAGTCCATCGCCTCGTGGTTCGCGAGGGCGATCGCCAACGCCGCCGTGAACTGGATGCCGGGCGGCCCGCTCTCCGATGTGGACTGACGAAGTCGATCCAGATACAGGTCGTCGACGCCGATGATCGCGACCTGACTCCCGCCACGTGTGATCGACAGCACGCGAGCTTCGTCCCCGTCGATACGACTCTCGGGGAACTCGACGGCAACTCGCGAGGCCTCGTGAAACCAATACCTTCCATCGCGGGAAAAGCCGAGTCGACCGAGCACCTCTTCCTCTTGTGGAGTCAGCCAGCCGCACAGATCCAGATCGGTCTGCGTATAGAGGTCCCCGACATAGAAGTCCTCGGCCGTCCCACCCACGACGATCGGTCGATGGGCCACAAGCGCCGTCAACGCAGCCGCGACATACAGGTGCCGCTCTGTTCTGTCTTCCTCGGTAGCCGCGTGCGCAAGCAGCTCTTCAGCCCTGGAAGTGCTCACGGGTCAGCCCATCCGCAAGAAGGCTCTGGACCTCGACCGCCGCGGGATCTCTCTCCCACGGGTCGAATGGTCGCTCTCCAAGCACAGCCGTGACGCGACGGCGTTTCTCGGCTGAAGAAAGGGAAGGGGTGTCCAGCCCGATGAGCAGGTTCATCGAGCCGCCGGATGCCCGGGCGACACGATCCAAGAAGGGAAGGTTGAATGAGCCGCGTCCCGACTCGAGCCGGGAGATCATCGCCTGCGTGGTCCCCACGCGAGAAGCCAGCTCCTCCTGCGTGAGACCGAGCACCTTCC
>JANMPG010000030.1:0-3033 GCA_031369745.1 Actinomycetes bacterium | reverse complement strand
CCATGCGTTCGATCGGTTGGGGCTCCACCGGCTCCAGGCCAACGTCCAACCCGACAACGCAGCGTCGCGGAAATTGCTCATGGCGACCGGTTGGCGCGAGGAGGGCCTCGCGGCTCGCTATCTGTTCACCGACGGCGCTTGGCGGGATCATGTGATGTACGCGATCACGGCCGAGGACGTGCGTGGGCATGCGACCTAGGCCCTCCGACGGGTCACCCCTGCCTCAGAAGTAGCCCTCCGGACAGTGCCGTGGCCGCAGGCGCCGACTAGCATCCGCGGTGAAGGAACATCTGAACCACGGGGGGGAACACCGACGTGCGGGCACGTGATGATGAGGTGCGCCAGAAGGATTCCCCGCTGGCTGCGCTACGCGAGCCGCTGCTCGCTCCCGACGCGCTGGCCGAAGGCCCCGTCCGCTTCCTGCTGATCTCCGGCGAGCGCGACGACGCGACGTGGGGGCTGGTCGGCGCGTTCTGGCTCTCGATCGACGGACTACGCGGCGGGTTCCTGGTGGCGCCCGAATCGATATGGCCCGGCTCCGAGATGGTGCGCAACGTCAAGAGCGGCCTGTCGCGAGGCTTCACCCACGAGCAGATCTACCGCTACTGGCAGGCACAGGTCGGCGCGGCGGGCTCCATCATGATCGACCCGCAGCAACACGCCGACACGATGTTCCAGGTCGCTCGCCGCGTCGGCGCCCTGTAGCGCACCCGCTCACGCGCTGCGGCGTTCTTCCCACTCTTCGGGGGTGATCAGCACGTCGCGGGCCTTGGATCCTTGGCCGGGCCCAACGACACCTTGCTCTTCGAGCAGGTCCATCAGGCGTCCGGCGCGTGCGAACCCGACCTTCAGCTTGCGTTGCAGCATCGAGGTCGAGCCGAGCTGAGACCGGATCACGAGCTCGGCGGCCTGATTCATGAGGTCGTCGTCGGAACCGAGCCCGCCGCCCGCGAGCTCGGCTTGCGTCGGAGGCTGACCGAGGCCCTCGATCACGAGGTCATACGCCGCCTCGCGCTGGCCGCGGATGAAGTCCACGATCCCGTGGATCTCCTGCTCGGTGACCCAGGCGCCCTGCAACCGCGTCGGCTTGGACGCGGAGCCCGGCGCGAACAGCATGTCGCCGTGTCCGACCAGCTTCTCCGCGCCGTTCATGTCGAGCACGACGCGGCTGTCGGCCTGGCTCGAGGTCATCAGCGCGATACGAGAGGGGATGTTGGCTTTGATCAACCCGGTCACGACGTCGACGCTCGGGCGCTGCGTCGCGACGACCAGGTGGATGCCGACCGCGCGCGACATCTGAGCGATGCGACAGATCGCGTCTTCCACATCGCGAGGCGCGACCATCATCAGGTCGGCGAGCTCGTCGATCACGACGACGATGAACGGCATGTGCTCGTACTGGTGCTCGAGCCCGAGGGGGATGCGCAGGGTGCCGTCGCGCAACCCTTCCTCGTAGCCGTCGATGTCGCGGACGCCCACGGTCGCGAGCATCTCGTAGCGGTTCTCCATCTCGCGGACGATCCACTGCAGTGCCTCGGCCGCGCGTTTGGGGTGCACGATCACCGGGCTCAGCAGGTGCGGCACCTCCGCGAAGTGACTCAGTTCGACGCGCTTGGGGTCGATCAGCACGAGGCGAACGTCGTCGGGGGTGGTCCGCACCAACAGCGACGCGATGAACGAGTTGACGAGGCTCGACTTGCCCGCGCCGGTCGCGCCTGCGATCAGCATGTGCGGCATCTTGGCGAGGTTCACCAAACGCGCGCGTCCGTGGACATCTTTGCCGAGCGCTACCTCCAGCGGGTGGGTCGCTTCCTGGGCGGCGGAGGAACGAAGGATGTCGCCGAGCATCACGAAGTCGCGGTGCTTGTTCGGCACCTCGATGCCGATCGCGGACTTGCCCGGGATCGGCGCCTGGATGCGCACGTCGGGTGTCGCAAGGGCGTAGGCGATGTCGCTGGACAGCGCGAGCACCTTGTTGACCTTGGTGCCGGCGGCCACCTCTACCTCGTACATCGTCACGGTCGGACCGCGGTGGGCGCCGGTGACGTGCGCATCGACGCCGAAGTTGCGCAGGGTGCGTTCGAGCGCCTCGTGCATCTGCGCCTGATCGGCACCGTCAGCGTTCGCGGGAGGGGCCTCGCGCAGCAGATCGAGCGGGGGCAGCTGGTAAGGCCCGGACATCGTCTCGACGGTTTCGGACCGCGCACCCCCCGCGCGCGCGGGTGTCACCGGCACGAGCTCGTCGTCGTCTTCGAACGGGTCGTCCTCCTCGAGGACCGCGTCGGCATCCGGCACGAAGACGACCTCGCCGTCGCCGTCGGGCTCGACCAGACCGAAGGCTTCCTTCAGCTGGCGGACGCGTTCACGCTTGGGTCTGGGTGTCGCCTGGGTCGCCACGGGGGCGGACCGGATCTCGACCTGCTCGCTCTCCGCATCCTCCACGTCGGCGGCGGTGAAGAAGTCGCGCAGCTGCGCCCAGGCGGCAGAGATCGGCGTGCCGGTGAAGATCAGCAAGCCCAACACGGTGAGTCCAAGGCACACGATCGCGGCGCCGACGGGTGAGATCACGCTCGCGAGCGGGTGCGCGACGATCGCCCCCATCACGCCCCCCGCCGATGCGACGGCAGTGTAGCCGGCGATCGCGGCCGGGTCGCCGGCCAGCAGCGACAGCAGCCCGAGGACGCCGCCGCACAACACCGTGAACCCGATGAACATGCGCACGCGCTCTTCGCGCGCGGTATCGCGAAGCAGCAGGATGCCCCAGTACACGCCGACCAACGGGAACATCACCGCGGCGACACCCCAGGCGCCTCGGAACAACCATGTCAGGAAACCGCCAACGGGGCCGGCCGCGTGGAACCACAGGGCGAGCACGGCGACCAGCGCCAACACGACGAGGAAGATCCCGAGCGCATCACGCGCGTGCGGCGACAAGATCTGGTGCACCGGCGTGCGTGTCGCCTTCCTCTTCGCGGACGCCTTCTTCTTCTTCTTCGAGGCGGGTTTGCGTCCGGTCGAGCGCGAACGTGTGCT
>JANMPG010000029.1:0-3335 GCA_031369745.1 Actinomycetes bacterium | reverse complement strand
TCTTGCACCAACACCTTGGGAGCCTCCGCGCCGCCACGACGCGCGGCCGCCAGCACGTCGGCTGCCGCGGCCTCGACCTCGCCCGTGCCGCGCAGACCAAGCCGCACGCCGCCGAGCCGCGCCTTGTGTGGGATCTCGGGCGCGAGCGCCTTGATCGCCACCGGACCACGGATCTTCGCGGCGGCGGCCGCTGCCTGCTTCGGCGTCGAAACGACGGCTTCCTTCGGGCGGCGCACGCCGTACAACTCCAGCAGCGCCGCACCGGTGGCCTCGTCCACCGGCCCCGAAGCTCCACGCAACACCCGCAACGCCTTCGCCCGGTTCGCATGCGGCGGCAGCGACGGAACCGCGCGCTGACGCACGCCCTGGAACTCCAGCAGCGCACGGATCGCGTTCGCCGACGCCCGATGTCCCTGCAGGAAGGGCAGCTGCTTCCACTTCCTCGTGAAGGCTTTGGCCTGATCGATGTAGGCGAGCGGGCTCATGCACAACGACACGAACGCCACGCCGGTCGAACGCTGCAGCTCGATCGCCTTGGACAGCACCGGATCGGACCACGGCGTCTCGCCGGGCAGCCGTGGCGGGAACGCGTCGAACGCGATCAGCCCGACGCCTGGGTCTTTCGCGAGCGCGGACAACGCGTCGACGAACATGTCGGTCTCGACGGCGGCCTGACCGGTCACGTCCAGCGGATTGTTCTGTGACGCGAACGACGGCAACGCCTTCTTCAGCGAGGTCTTGGTCGAGCGTGCGAACTCGGGCAGCGGCAGGTTGGCGGTGCCCGCAGCCTCGGCGAACAGCGTGCACGCCCCCCCGGACTGCAGCGCCGCCGCCACACCATCGGTGCGGAGCTTCTTCGTGTGCGATAGCAGTACGGCGGCCTCGAACATCGTGACCGGGTCCTCGACGAGCACGACGCCGTGGCCGCGGAGCCACGCGTCGCGCAGGCCCGTGTTGCCGGCCAGCGCGCCGGTGTGCGCGATGATCGAGCGAAGCGCGGCCTCGGACTTGCCCTCGGGCGCGCAGATCAGCACCGGTTTGCGGGCGGCGAGCAACGCGTCAAGCCCCGCGCCGATCCCGGCCACGTCGCGCATCGTCTCGATGTAGCTGGTCACGACCGTGGTCTTGGGATCCGCTGCGGCCCAGGAGAACAGATCGCCGAGCCCGAGCACGGCCTCGTTGCCGACGCCCAGGATGATGCGCAACCCGACCGCGCGGTCCGAGGCCATCTGGTTCATCGTCCAGGCGACGGTGCCCGACTGCGAGATCACGCTGATCCCGCCCTTGCGCGGCTCCGCCGGGGGCGTCGTCCCGTACGGCGCAACTTGGTCAACATAGTTGACGAAGCCCTCGACGTTCGGGCCGAGCACCGGGATCTTGTTCCGCAGCGCCGAATCGCGCAGCTGGGCCTGCAACTCGCGGCCTTCCTCACCGGCCTCGGCGAACCCCGAGGACACGACCATGACCCCGCGCACCCCGCGCGCGCCGCAATCATCGATCATGCGCACGACCACGCGCGCCGGCACGACGAACACGACCAGGTCGACGCCACGCGGCAGCTCCGTGATCGACGACAGACAGGGTCGGCCCCAGACCGTGTCGTACTTCGGGTTGATCGGGTACAGCTCGCCGGCGAAGCCAAGATGCCGCAGCGACCGCTCGATCTCGGGCGCCCACGAATCCGGCGACTCGGATGCTCCGACGATCGCGATCGAACGCGGCGCCAACAGCGGCTGCAGGTTCCAGCCCACGATCAGCCTTCCCCGCGGAACTTCGCGTCGCGCCAGGCGATCGCCGCCTTCAAACCCTGCTCGCTCGTGATACGGCGGAACTCGTCGCGCGCGGGCAGGTTCGAGGTCTCGATCATGACGTCGAGCTCGGTATTGGCGGCCATCGCCGCGCGGAACCCGGCGACGTCCCAGGCCCGGTTCAGCGCGCGCTTCGTCGTCTGGATCACGAAGGGCTCGTTCTTGGCGATCTCCTGGGCCAGCGCCAGCGTCGCCCCGTCCAGCTCGTCGCGTGGCACCACCCGGTTGACCATGCCGACGCGGAGCGCGTCGGCAGCCGAGATCCGGTCCTCGCCGGTGAACAGCAGTTCCTTGGCGGTGCGCACACCGACCACCCAGGGCAGCAGCATCGACACGACGCCGGAGCCGAAACGGATGTCGACGTAGCCGAACTTCGCGTCGTCGGCCACCACCGCCAGGTCGCACGCAAGCATCAGGTCGGTGCCGCCGGCAAGGCAGTAGGACTGGACCGAGGCGATCACGGGCTTCGGGCAATCGAGGATCTCGAGCATCTTGGCGGTGCCGCCGGCGAGCGAGGCCTGCCACGCGCGCGCGTCGAGCTCGCCCTCGTCGGCATCCTCGGTCAGGTCATACCCCGAGCAGAACGCCCGGCCCGCTGCCCGAAGGATCACGACCGAAACGGCGTCGTCGGTGCCCGCGACGCGGATCGCCTCCGAGATCGCCTCGGACAGCTCATGGTTGAGCGCATTCAAGGCCTGGGGTCGGTTCATCGTCAGGCGCCGGACGGGGCCGACGTCCTCCACGAGCAGGACGGGCTCGGCGGTTGCGTCGCTCACGGATATCCCCCTTCCTCGGTAACTCGCCCGATGCGAGGCGGCGATGCTAGCAACGGGGTCGGGACAGTGAACCGCTACCTCCGGCCCACGCGTACAACGGGATAGACGAGTCCAGATGGTCTAGCCACATCGGATGATGCGGCAATAACCTTGCATAGTGCGCTTGACCTATGGTACTCAGCGGCATCAACGTTTGGATAGGCGGTCAAACTCAAGACCGTCGGGTCGGGCAAGGAGGGGAAGCATGCGGCACCCGAAGGACATGTCCCGCCGGCAATTCCTGACGCGCGCGGGGGGTACAGCTATCGCGATGCCGAGCCTGGCCGCGATCCTCGCCGCGTGCTCCAAGCCCGGCACCACGACCCCGGGGGCCAGTGGGTCATCCGAGATCCCGATCGCCACCCTCGAAAACCCGGTCGAGCTCCCCGTGACCGCGGCTCCGATCGCGGCGGACACGCCGATCGAGTCCGGACCTCTCGTGCTCTACAACTGGAACGACTACATCTACAAGAAGACGGTCGCCGACTTCGAGGATAAGTACGGCGTCTCGGTCGACCTCACGACCTTCCTCAACATGGAGGAAGGCATCCAGAAGGTCGCCAACGGCCAGGTGACGCCCGACGTCTTCGTGCCCACGCCCGGGTACGTGCGACGCCTGGTGGCGAAGGACCTCCTGCAGCCGCTGCAGCACGAGTTGCTCCCCAACATGGAAGCCGCCGTGTGGCAGACCTTCTCCAACCCCGGCCCGTAC
>JANMPG010000017.1:0-2612 GCA_031369745.1 Actinomycetes bacterium | reverse complement strand
CACATGTGCCCGATACGTGAGCGTGCTGCCCGATCCATGGGGCGCGATCTCGAAGCGGTTCGTGATGCGCGTGTCGCACGCCGGCTGGCCAGACTTCTTGCGCTCGAGATGCCCCTCGGTGACGAACTCGAACACCGATGGCCCCGTCGCCTCGGTGATGACCGAGCGGTCGGTGAACGACCCCAGAGGGTCGGCTCCCGTGCTGTGGAACTCGGTGCCGACCACCGCCGGTGGGGCGGGGGCTTCCAGCGAGCGAAGCCCGTGGTGCTTGCCGAGCATGGTGCCCGACCACGTCATATGGGTCGACAGGTCGGCCAGCGTCGCGTAGATGCGCGCGGGCGGGGCGCTCGCGCTGAGCGACACGATCACGTCGGGCAAGTCGATCCGCCCGTCCTGCACCTGCTGTTGCGTTCCCATGGGGCCACCTCCTGTGGTCTCGTTGCGACCACGATGCGGGAGCAGACCCCGGGAAGGATCGGGAGGATTGCCTATTTCGCGTCGGTTCCGGTCAGGAACCGGTGGGCGTAGGCGGCGGCCTCGGAGCGGTTGCGCACGCCGAGCTTGGCCAAGATGTTGCTCACGTGGTGGGCGGCCGTCTTGGTGCTGATGAACAGCCGCGCGGCGATCTCGGCGTTGGTCAGGCCCTGGCCGAGCAGGGCGAGGATCTCGCCCTCGCGCTTCGTGAGGCGCTCGAGGCCCTTGGGCCCGGCGCGACCGGTGGCGCCGAGTTCGCGGAGCAATCTGGCGGCGATGTCGGCGTCGCGTACGGCCCCGACCTCATCGAAGGTCGCCAACGCCACACGCGCCTCTTCGATCGCGAGGGTCGGTTCGATGGCACGCACGGCACGAGCGATCTCGATGCGGGCCTGCGCGGCTTGTAGCGGCAGCTCGAGACGCCCGTAGATCTCGAGCGCACGCTCCAGCTGGGATCGCGGGTCGCCACCGGTCGCGGCGCTCACGCGCCCACGCGCGAGCGCCGCGTCGGCGCGATCGCGTTCGCGCTCGGAGCCTTCGGCCAGCGCGCCGAGCTGCGTGGCGGCATCGGCGGCGGCGGCGAGGTCGCCGTGTTCGATCTCGGCTTGCACGAGTGTGCTCAACAACGATGCGGCCAGCAGGTTGTCGCGACCCACGACGTTCAGCCGCCGGTGCAACTCGGCCACGGCGACCGCCGACTCGCCGCGTGCAAGGAACAGTGACGCCCGGGGCAGCGTCATCTCGGGCAGATCCTCCAGGCCCGTGATCAGTTGATCGGCTTCTTCGAAGCGGCTCTGTGCGACGCGGATCGTGGTGAGCATCGCGGCGGGGTGTACGCAGCGCGCGCGCTGGATGCCCGCCTTGATCGGCTCGAGTGCGCCGAGCAGGGTCGCCTCGGCCTTGTCCCACTCCCCTTTGAGGATCTGCTCCTCGGCATCGCACACCATGCAGAACGACAGCAGGGGCGGGTGCTGATGGCGTTGCATGTAGTCGTTGAAGACCTCGAGCCAGCGCTCGACGCGCGACATGTCGGCGGCCAGAGTGCACGCCTCGACCACGTCGCAGAACACGTCGCCGACCACGCGCGGGTCGTCGGTCTCCCCGCCCGTTGCCGCGGCGAGCGCGGCGTCGAGCAGATCCATGCCCTCGTTGATGCGCCCTTCGCGCACACGGCACGCGCCCATCGCGGCCAGCGCATGGATCTCAAGTGCGGTGTCGCCGAAATCTCGCGCGGTGTCGAGAGCCGACGACGCGTGGACGATCGCCGCGGCCGGGTCCGACGCCCGCTCCGCTTCGGCCAGCGCGATCCAACCGTGCTCCGCGCACGGGGGCTCCTCGCGCAGGGCGTCGCCGGCTCGCTGGAGCCAGCCGTTGGCGGCGACCGGATTGCCGAGCGCGGCCGTGTACTCGCGCGCGATCGTGACCGCGACACGGGCGGCTGCACGAGCGCCGCCCGCATCTGTGCTGCGCAGGTCGCCGTTGTACGCGGCCTCCCACGCAGCGGTGGCGCCGCTCGGGTCATCGAGCCACCAGCGAGCCTTGGCCAGCGCCTCGTTCGCGTCGGGCGGGAGCGGATCCGTCGCGCCGAACGCCTCGATCGTGCCTGCCCAGTCTTCGGCGGCGAACGCCTCACGACCCGCGATCAGGAGATCCGCTTCCTCCATGACGGCATCCTTGCACGTTTAGAAGGTGAGCTCGCAGTTGCGGACGACCCGGCCGTTTCGACATCGGTCCGTGCCGTCGCCGCCGTCGTGGAAGTCGAGCTTCTTGCCGAACCCGCCGTCGAGACGGTCGTTCCCGTCGCCCCCGTACAAACGGTCCTTGCCCCACGAGCCGTGGCTGTCCAGCCAATCGTCGCCCGCGAGGCCGTACACGACGACGTCACCCATCATGCCGCGCAGATCGTTGAAGCCACCGAGCAGGTTGTCGGTGCCGGCGAGTACGTCGTCGCCCGCGCCGCCGTACGCCCACTCGACGTCGCTGCGCACGTTGTCGCCCTCGCCAGGTTCCCCGTCGTTCGCGAGGTCGTCCTGTCCCGTGTAGGTGACCGACTCATCGCGCGCCACGTAGGTGGCGAGGTCGCCGACACCCGTGCCGCCGACGAGGTCGTCGGTGCCGTCTGCCGTTCCCGCGGTCTG
>JANMPG010000004.1:0-6727 GCA_031369745.1 Actinomycetes bacterium | reverse complement strand
CCTTGCAGAGTGCACGCCCTTGACGACCTGACGCCTGTCAGATCGTCAACCCGCGAGGGGCGGAAGCGCGCGCGACGAACGCGGGGTGGTCGGCGTGTCGGTGGTCCGCGGTTGGCGTGTCGGTGGTCCGCCGTCGGCGTGTCGGTGGTCCGCTGCTGGCGTGTCGGTGGTCCGCTGTAGAAATCAGCGGGCATGGACGACGTGATCGTGCCGCCGCCGCTGGAGTTGGCGATCGCCAGCGTTCGCTGGAGTCACCAGCTGGTTACCCAACTCGATCGCGATCTGCGCGGGCAGGGGCTGTCTGTTGCGAAGCTGCGCGCGTTGCTCGCCCTGCGCGAGCAGCGAGGGTTACTGCATGCAGGTGGGCTCGCGCGAAAGCTCGACGTCAGCCGGCAGGCAGCGCACACCGTGCTTCATCGGCTCGAGGAGCGCGGCTTCATCACGTGGCGAGACGACGGTTGGATCAAGAGCGCTCGACTGACCCGCGACGGCGAGGACGCCCTCACACATGCGCTCGGCTCGATCGGTACGACGCTCGCTGCCCTTCAGCAACTCCAGGCGGAAGAGCAACGCGCGATGATCCGCATCATGCGGCGTGCAGGCGAGCATGTGCGACGGGCGTCCGCACCGCAAAGTCCGGCGTGGTGGATGGACTGAACGCATCCCCACGGCTGACAACCCCTTGACGACCTCGCGACTTCGAGGCGTCAATGCATGCACCCTCGTGGGTGCGTCAAGCCTCTGACGAGATCCTGCGGGGACCCCTAACTCCCCCTCGGATCGACTGATCGGGCACCTCTCAGGCACAGGACCGAACCTGCCGACAAGGTGAACACAACATGGACCCGAGATTGATGGCAGGCAAATACCTGCGTGTGGCGACACCCAGCAGGGAGCGCGGGGCGGCACAGCTCGCCCTGGCTTCGCTGTTGGTTGCCTTGGTGGTGCTCGGCGTTGCGCAGCGAGGCACCGATCTTGGCTCCGCAGCCGCCCCGGCCGCCGGCGCAGCGACCGCGCAACCGACCGCCTCCCCTCTCGCCGGCGTCACGACGATCCCCGGCACGGCGGTCCCCTTGCCTCCCTCGAGCTTTGCCACGACCGACACGCGCAACCACGGCGGCACCCACATCTTCCTCACCAACGACGCGTCGATGTCGCCCGATGACTCCGCGCTGCTGTTCAGCTACTACCTGCAAGCGATGCCCGCGCAGGGCTGGGAGCTGCTGGGCAAGGGCGACCCGAGCCGCACCGGCGCGTGGAGCCAACGCTGGCAGGCGGGCACCGACGCCGCGCTGCTGAGTCTCAGCACCCGACCGAGGGACACGCTCACCGTCGAGCTGTGCCCTCCCGACCCGTACTGCTAGTCATGAAGGTCGGAGGCCTGCACGAGCTGCCCACGATGCGCGAGTTCGTGCGCACGCGCCGGCGCGCGCCACTGCCGGTGGAGCGCACGAGCGACGCCTACTACCCGCAAACCGCCGAGCGCCGGAGTGCCCCGCGCGCCCCGCTTCACTTCCAGCGGATCGAGCTGAAGTACTTCCTGCCCTACCGCCACCTGGACCACTTCGTGGAGCGCGTATCGCGCCGCACCGACGTCGATCCCTACCTGGTGAAGGAAGGCCACGGGCGCACGCGCTACCCCGTCACGTCGCTGTACTTCGATTCGTTCGACCTGGCCGCGTGGCGCGAGAAGGAGGACGGGCAGTTCTTCCGCCGCAAGATCCGGCTGCGCACCTACACCGAGGAGTTCTCCACGTCTGCGCCGTGCTTCCTGGAGATCAAGCGGCGGCTGGACGCGGTCGTGCTGAAGGACCGCATCGGTTTGCCCGCGGGCGTGTTGACACCCGACGTGTTGCCCAACCGGTTGCTGCCGCATCTGCTGGCGCACGCCGAGGAGCGAAACGTCACCGCGCACGAGGCCGAGATGATGCGCGGCTGGCTCAACCTCGAGCCCTCGGCCATCGTGCGCTACCAGCGAACGGCGCTGGTCGCCAAGGAAGACCCGAACACTCGCATCACGGTGGACCACGACATCCAGGGCAGCTTCCGTCCCGCGAGCATCCTGGGCGCGGTGCCGCTTCGCGGCGTCGACAACATCATCGCCACCGGCATGAACGCGATCTCGGGCAAGTACGCGATGCTGGAGATCAAGTCCAACAACGTGATCCCGGCGTGGCTGCATGAAGTGATCCAGGACATGGAGCTTTCCCGCACCGCCTACTCGAAGTACTACCTCGTCGTGCTCGCACTGCGCCCCGGTTTGTCCGAGGACTGCGACGCGCCCTTCGCCGACCAAGGAGCCTCGTGATGCTTGCCCAAACGACCGTGCCGACAACGATCCCGATCCCCATCGACCCGCGTTCCTTCGAGGGAGCACATCCGCTGACGGTGCTGTTCGTGCTGCTCAGCACGCTCGCGTTGAGCCTCGTGATCGCCTCGGTCTACAAGTGGACGCACCGGGGGCTGTCGTATTCCCAGGCGTTCCAGTTCTCGCTGGTGCTGCTCGCGATGCTCGGCTCGGGCATCATGCTGGTCGCGAGCACCGGGGTGATCCCAGCGATCGCGATCGTCGGTGGCTTCTCGCTGATCCGCTTCCGCACGCCGGTCAAGGATCCCAAGGACATGGCCTACATCTTGTTCTGCCTGGTGGTCGGTCTGTCGATGGGCGCGCGGCTGTACTGGGTCGGCTTGCTGATCACGCTGGTGCTGTGCGTGACGATCATCGTGCTCACCCGCGTGAACTTCGGGCTGACATACAGCCACGAGTCGATCGTGCGCCTCACGATCGTGCACGGCGAGGGCGTGCCGGTCGACACCGTAGCCTTCGAGTCGGTGCTGGAGCGTGAGGCCGACTCCTCGCACCTGCTGAGCGCGGTCGGGCACGGCAGCCGCATGGAGCTCACCTACGGCATCCGTCCCAAGCGCGGCTCGACGAACCTCGCGGTGCTGCAGGCGTTGCAGTCCCAGCCCGACGTCGAGCACGCCGAGCTGTTCGACGCCAAGCACCAGGTCGAGTTCTAGTCCTTCTCGCCGCCGTTATAGATCGGCGAGGCGGGCGGCAGCGCTTCGGCCGTGGTGCCGCGGTCCGGGTAGTCGATCGCCCACACAGGGTGGATCTCGTTCCAGCCGTTGTGCTCGTCGAGCACCAACGTGCCGAACACCGCGATGTGCTCGCCGACCGTGGGCGCCGGCAGCGTTTGCCCCGGCACGATCTCGATCACCATGCCCCCCGCGTTGACGTTCTCGACGTTCAGCATCTGCGTGTCGCCCGGGTCTGCGGTCGCCAGGATGTGCAGGTCGCCATCGCTTCGCGTGTCGGTCTCGACCACGGTGCCGTGGAACCACTGGCAGGGCTTCAGCACGGTGAGCCGCGACGGGTCATAGATGCCGAGGAGCGGATCGGCGGAGGGGCACGCGATGCTCGGCGATGCGGAAACAGCGCTGGTCGACTCCGAGGTACAGCCCGAAAGCGCGGACAGCGTGAGGATCGCGGCCAGCGCGAAGGACGCTTTCAGCAGAACTTGGGACTCGAGTTGGTCGCCACCCAGCCGCACGTGCTCATGATGGTACCCGCGCGGTTCTGCAAGGTGGCCTTGTCCGCATCATCGCCCCACACGTAGAACGTGAGACCCCAGTACAGGTCGGTGCGGGTCTTGGTGCCCTTGCCCGTGTGGATGCGCACGCTCTTTCCCGGGCGCAGCTTGAACCTCGGGAACCGGTACTTGTTGACCGAACCGGTGCGCGGCACATCGTGCAGCGTCCACCCGGTCAGTCGCATCGCGTGGGTCCCGGAGTTGCGGATCACGACGTACTCCTGGTTGAGCTGTGCGGCCGGGTCGGGACCGGGCCCCGGGTCGTAATAGACCGCCACGATCTTGGCGCTACCGCCCGCCAGCGCGGGCGCCGGCGCCATCGACAGCGGCATTGCAACGGATACGAACACGGCCATGGCGGCAAGGAGGCGTACGCTCTTCATGCGGGGGGTATCGGCCGTTCGGGGGATAAACTGAACCCCCGTTATTCCTCGGCACCGCCGCCGAGCATGCGCTCGGCCTGCTCGCGGGTGAGGCCGACCAAAGCCGGCTCCCCGGACGCCGATCCGAAACCACCCTCGACGTCGGACATCGCGTCGGACAGCTCCTTTTGCCGTTGTAGCCAGTACTCGGGGATCGCCTCGGGCTTGATCCGCACCTGCACGTTGCGGTAGCGGTTCATGCCCGTGCCTGCCGGGATCAGCTTGCCGATGATCACGTTTTCCTTCAGGCCCAGCAGCGGGTCGGACCGTCCGCCGATCGCAGCGTCGGTCAGCACCTTGGTGGTCTCCTGGAACGACGCCGCGGACAGCCACGAGTCGGTGGCGAGCGACGCCTTCGTGATCCCGAGCAACACCGGGCGCGCCGATGCCGGCGTGCCACCGGACTCCACGACCTCGCCGTTTCGAGCCTCGAACGCACGACGGTTCACCAGGTCGCCGGGCAGGAAGTCCGTGTCGCCCGGTTCGATGATGTGCACCTTGCGTAGCATCTGCCGCGCGATCAGCTCGATGTGCTTGTCGTGGATCGTGACGCCCTGGGAGCGATACACCAGCTGCACTTCGTCGGACAGGTGCTGCTGCAGCGCGAGGATGCCCTTGACCCGCAAGATGTCGTGCGGGTTGACCGAGCCCTCGGTGAGCTGCTGGCCCACCTCGACCTTGTCGCCGCTGCTCACCGTGAGCCGCGCCCGGAAGGACACCGGGTACTCGACCATGTCGCCGGTGTCGTCGGTCACGCGGATGCGACGCACGTGCTTCTCGTCGTCGTCCTCGACCGAGACCTCGCCGGTCAGCTCGGTGATCTGCGCCTCACCCTTGGGCTTGCGCGCCTCGAACAGCTCCTGCACACGCGGCAGACCGTGGGTGATGTCCTCACCCGCGACGCCTCCTGTGTGGAACGTACGCATCGTCAGCTGCGTGCCGGGCTCACCGATCGACTGGGCCGCGATGATGCCGACCGCCTCGCCGATGTCGACCATCTTGCCCGATGCGAGCGAGCGGCCGTAGCACGCCGCGCACACGCCGACCTCGGCCTCGCACGTAGTGACCGAGCGCACGCGCACTTCGAGCACGCCCGAGTCGATGACGGTCGCCGACAACTCGTCGGACAACTCCTCACCGGCCTTGGCGATCTTCTTGCCGCCGACCTTGACGTCTTCGGCGAGCACACGGCCGAACAGCGCCGTGTCGACGTGCGTGTGCTTGGTGACGGTGCCGTCGGGCTTGGCCACGTTCACCCGGATCGGGATCGAGCGGTCGGTGACGCAGTCCTCTTCGCGGATGATGACCTCCTGCGCCACGTCGACGAGTCGACGGGTCAGGTAGCCCGAGTCGGCCGTACGAAGCGCCGTGTCGGCCAGTCCCTTGCGGGCGCCGTGTGTGGAGATGAAGTACTCCAGCACGGTGAGGCCCTCGCGGAAGTTGGACTTGATCGGGCGCGGGATGATCTCACCCTTGGGGTTGGCCACCAGCCCACGCATACCCGCCACCTGGCGGATCTGCATCGCGTTCCCGCGGGCACCCGAGTTGGCCATCATGTAGATCGGGTTGGTCGGCGTGAACTGCGCCTCCATGGCCTTTTGCACCTCGTCGGTGGCTTCGGTCCAGATCTCGATGAGCTCTTGGCGACGCTCGTCGTCGGTGATGATCCCCCGCTTGAACTGCGTCTCGACCTTGCTGGCGCGCTTCTCGTGCTCGTCGAGGATCGCAGCCTTGGCCGGCGGCGTGGTGACGTCCTCGATGCCGATCGTCACCCCGGCGCGCGTGGCGTAATGGAAGCCCAGGTTCTTCAGGTTGTCCAAGACCTGCTCCACAGCGGCGCGGTCATAGGTGTGCACGACCTCATCGACCAACCGGGCCACGTCGGACTTCAGCACCTGCTGGTTGCGGTACTCGAAGTCGTCGGGGAACGCCTCGTTCAGCAACACGCGGCCGATCGTGGTGTGGATGATCGGCGTGCGGCCGGACTTGGGGTCGAAACCCTCGGGCAGCAGCGCCGCGGGGATGTTCTTGCCCTCCAAACGGATGCGGATCGGGGCGTGGAGGTGGTAGCCGGCGTCCAGCGCCAGCAACGCCTCGGCCTCCGAGCCGAACGTCGGGATCTGCTCTGGAGTCATGTCGGACTCGGGCATGTAGGTCAGGTAGTAGAGCCCGAGCACCATGTCCTGGGTCGGCGTCGCGATCGGACGACCGTGCGCCGGGGACAAGATGTTGTTCGTCGACAGCATCAAGATGCGCGCCTCGGCCTGGGCCTCGGCGGACAGCGGCACGTGCACCGCCATCTGGTCGCCGTCGAAGTCGGCGTTGAACGCCGAGCAGACGAGCGGGTGGATCTTGATCGCCTTGCCCTCGACCAGCACCGGCTCGAAGGCTTGGATGCCCAGCCGGTGCAGCGTGGGCGCGCGGTTCAGCATGACGGGGTGCTCGCGGATGACTTCCTCGAGCACGTCCCACACCTGCGGACGCGCGCGCTCGACCATGCGCTTGGCGCTCTTGATGTTCTGCGCCAGCGCCTGGTCGACCAGACGCTTCATCACGAAGGGCTTGAACAGCTCCAACGCCATCTGCTTGGGCAGCCCGCACTGATGCAACCGAAGCTCCGGGCCGACCACGATGACCGAGCGGCCCGAGTAGTCGACACGCTTGCCCAACAGGTTCTGACGGAAGCGGCCCTGCTTGCCCTTCAGCATGTCG
>JANMPG010000208.1:0-7012 GCA_031369745.1 Actinomycetes bacterium | reverse complement strand
CGTGGCCTTCGTGCAGCTGCCCACGACGCTGCTGGCGCAGGTCGATTCATCGGTGGGTGGCAAGACCGCGGTGAATCATCTCAGCGGCTAGAACCTCATCGGCGCATTCCACCAGCCGCGCGCAGTGCTGGCCGACACTGACGCGCTCGCCACGCTCCCCGAGCGCGAGCTGCAGGCCGGGCTGGCCGAAATCATCAAATATCGTGGTCTTTCCGCACCCCGACGGGCCCAGCAAGCTGAAGAACTCGCCCTCGGCGATATCGAGGGAAAGGTCGTCCACCGCGGCCACTTCTCCGAACAGCTTGGAGACGCGCTCGAGGCGTACGTCGATCTCTGCCACATCTACCCCCTCTGCCTATCGCTTTGCGGCTGGCCATGTTCCCACGAAGCGGCGGCGATTATCACCCGACGAGGACGACTTTGAACAGCCTTCAATGAGAACGTTCGCGTACCCGGTTATACGCAATGGCCTGTGTGGTGGTTCGAAGGCGCCCGATCCGTGCGTACGAGGTCACGCCGAGTTGTCCGACGAAGCACCCGTGTCCGGGACGTCGAGCGGTGCCGCGGCCGGGCTCGATCCGCCGATGCCGTTGCCCCGCCGCCGGGCGAACCGGGGCAATGCGGTCACCAAGAACAGCGTGGTTGCGCCGATCAGGATCAATCCGACGACGAAGCGCCCATCGATCAACCCCACCGCCAGCGCGCCTGCCGAGACCAGTGCGCTCCACAGGTACATGAGCAACACGGCCTGACGGTGCCCGTGCCCGATGTCCATCAACCGGTGATGCAGGTGCTCCTTGTCGGCGTGGCCGATCCCCTGCCCACGCCAGGTGCGTCGGATGATCGCCAACACGACATCGAGGAAGGGGATGAACAACACGAGGAATGGCACCGCGATGGCTCCGGTGATCGCCGCGATGTCTCCCCCCGACGGAGGCGCCGAGAAGTTCTTGCCGAACCCCTCGATCGTGGCGATCGCAAGCAGCATGCCCAGCAGCATCGAGCCAGCGTCGCCCATGAAGATCTTCGCGGGGTGGAAGTTCCACGGGAGGAATCCGACGCAGATGCCTGCGGTGATGGCGGACAGGAGGGCGGCTTGCGAGGCTGGGCCAAGTGCCCCGGGATCCCGCACGATGTAGGCGAAGAACGCAGCGGCCGCGATCGCGACCATGCCGGCGGCCAGCCCGTCCAAGCCGTCGACCAGGTTCACGGCGTTGGAAACGGCGACCGCCCACACGATCGTCAAGATCGCCGGCAGGTCCCCGGACAACCCCACCGGGCCGATGCCCGGCAGGTAGAAGTACGTCAGGACCACCCCGAACAGCACGAGCACACCGGCGATGAACACCTGGGCGAGGAACTTCGACATCGCCGTCGTCCCGCGAGTGTCGTCGATCACGCCGAGCCCGAGCATCAGGGTGCACGCGATCAGCGCGGCCGTCGAGCCGGAGCTCGCGCGGTTGATCTGGGCGAAGAACGGCAGGACCTGCGAGATCGCGATCGCGACCACGAAGCCGAGGTACATCGCGATGCCACCCATCGTGGGCAACGGGACGCTATGCACCGAGCGGTCGTTGGGCTGGTAGACCACACCGGCTCCGATCACGAACCGACGCACCACCGGCGTGGCCACGAAGGTCACGATCGCTGCCACGGCAAAGACGACGAAGTAGGCGCTCACGACCACGAGAGTGTGTGCGTCGAGGCCCCGTCCGGCAACCGGGCCGCGCGCGCGCCTATGGGTACAAGGGGAATCGCTGGGTCAGATCCTTCACGCGCGCTCGCGCCTTGTCCTTGGCGCCCGCGTCGTCTGATCCGCGGAGCACCTCGCCCATGATGCTGGCGACCTCACGCATCTCCGCCTCGTCCATCCCGAGGGTCGAGCACGCGGGGGTGCCCACCCGGATGCCCGACGGCGAGGACGGCGGGTTCGGGTCATACGGGATCTGGTTCTTGTTGAGCGAGATGCCCACCTCGTCGCACACGGCCTCGGCCGTCTTGCCATCGATGCCGAGCGGTCGAACGTCGACGAGCGCGAGATGCGAATCGGTGCCGCCGGACACGACCCGCATGCCCTCTTCGGCAAGACCGGCGGCCAGCGCGCGGGCGTCGCGCACGGTGCGATGCGCGTACTCCTTGAACGCCGGGGTCATCGCTTCCTTCAGCGCCACGGCCTTGCCGGCCACGTTGTTCTCGATCGGCCCACCCTGCATCATCGGGAAGACGGCCTTGTCGATCGCCTTCGCGTGCTCTTCCTTGCACAAGATCATGGCGCCGCGCGGCCCACGAAGGGCCTTGTGGGTCGTGAACGTCACCACGTCCGCGTACGGCACCGGCGAGGGGAACGCTCCCCCCGCGACGAGGCCGATGAAGTGGGCCGCATCGACCCACAGCAGGGCGCCGACCTCGTCGGCGATGTCGCGGAACGCGGCGAAGTCGATCTCACGCGGATACGCGGTGTAACCGGCCAGGATGATCTTGGGACGCTCCGCCTTGGCGAGGTCGCGCACCCGATCCATGTCGAGCTGCTCGGTCTCGCGGTCGACCTCGTAGCCGACGAAGTTGAACCACATGCCGGAAACGTTGACCGGCGAGCCGTGCGTGAGGTGACCGCCGTGGGCAAGCACCATGCCCAACACCTTGCTGTTCGCGTCCTTGGGCTCCAGGAATGCGCCGAACACGGCCATGTTCGCCGTCGCGCCGGAGTGCGACTGCACGTTCGCATGATCTGCGCCGAACAGCTCTTTGGCGCGGTCGATCGCAAGCTGTTCGATCACGTCGACGTACTGGCAACCACCGTAGTAGCGGCGGCCCGGATACCCCTCCGCATACTTGTTGTTCAGCGTGGAGCCGACGGCGGCCAGCACCGCGGGGCTCGCGAAGTTCTCCGAGGCGATCAAGCGCAGGGTGGAGCGTTCGCGTCCGAGCTCGCCGGCCACGGCGGCGGCAACCTCGGGGTCGGTGGCCTTCAGCGCCTCCCAGTCGGCAGCGTATTCACGCATGGTGCTCACAGCTCCTCTCGTTCGATCGCCGCGATCTGCTCGATCCGCGGCACGTGCCGTCCCCCTTCGAACGGCGTGGCCAACCATAAAGCGACGATCTCGCGAGCGTAGGCGGGCGCGATGACCCGCGCCCCCATCGCCAGCACGTTCGCATCGTTGTGCGCACGCGACAGGCGCGCGAGGTACAGGTCGTGACACAGCGCGGCGCGCACGCCCGGCACCTTGTTCGCGGCGATCTGCTCCCCCTGGCCCGAGCCGCCAAGCACGATCGCTCGGTCGGCCTCGTCGGACACGACGGCGCGAGCCGCGGCCGCGCAGAACGCTGGGTAGTCGACCGCCTGCGTGCTGTTCGTGCCCATGTCGAACACCTCGTGCCCGCCGTCGCGCAAGAAGGCGATGAGATCTTGCTTCAACTCGAAACCCGCATGGTCGGCGCCGAGGGCGATCCGCACTTACGTACCCTCCCCGACGATCTCGGCCGGTACGGGACCGAACAGCCCCGCGACCAGCCGGTCTGTCCACTGGTCGATCTCCCACGCGATCGCGCGATACGTTTCCATCGGCATGCCGATCGGATCCACGATGTCCTCGTCGAAGGGGTTGCCCGACGCCCCCGCCGATCGTGCGACGGCGGCCGTGGCGACCCGCTCGGTCAGTCGATCCGGGCCGAGAAGTACGTGCGGCGTGTCGATCTCCAGCAGCCGGGCAAGCTCCTTGAGGGTGAATGCTCGTGACCCCGCCTCGACATCGCGCTCGGCGACCTCGTCGCGGTGTTCGGTCGCCATGCACACGATCACGTCGGCCTCGGCGATCATCTGGTCCGTCAACCGACGCGCGACGTGGGCGGCGATGTCGGTCCCGCGCTCAGCCGCAGCTTCGACCGACTCCTGTGTTGCCGACGCACCCGTCAAACCGATCGTGCCGGCCGAAGACACGCGTGGCGCGTCCGTGCCGAAACGCCCGAGCAGGGCGTGACGCAAGAGTCCCTCCGCAACCGGGGAGCGACAGATGTTTCCACTGCACACGACGAGGATGGTGGCCATCTGGGAGGCGCCGAGTCTAGCAGTGGCCCTCAGCCGGCCGATAGTCGCTCGAGCATCGCGGGGTCCATGTCGCCGACACGAAGGAACTCCAACGAGTCACCGAGCAGCGACACGACCGTCGAGGCCACACCGTCGAGCTCCTCGTCTTGGCACAAGAACACCTCGACCGCGCCGCTGAACACCTCGATCAATTCCGAACAACTGCCGGCGGGAGGATCACCGGAGCGATTCGCGCTCGTCGTCGCGAGTGGCCCCCCCGCGAGCACGGCCAGGGCGAGCGGGTGATTGGGGATCCGCAGGCCGATCGACTCCGTGTCGTCGCCCAGATCCCAAGCAATCGATCGAGGGCTGCGAGGCAGGACGAGGGTGAGAGCGCCCGGCCAGCATGCGAGCGCCAGGCGATCCGCCCGATCGTCGAACCGCGCGAGCGCGCGCGCATGCGTGAGGGAGTCGACCAGCACGGGCAACGTCAACCCGTGCGATCGGTGCTTGGCTGCGAACAGGCCCGCGGTGGCATCGGGCACATCGGGTCGAGCGCCGATCCCGTACACCGTGTCGGTCGGAAAGACGATCAACTCGCCTCGGCGTGCCGCGTCGATCGCCTCGGCGACCGGATCTCGGGTCATCACGGTCGCGTCGCCGCGACCACTCGATCACGACCCGTCAGATCCGGCACCACGCGCACGCCCTCCAAGCCCGCCCGGCGTGCGCGGTCGGCGACGTCGGAGGCGCGGCGCTGATCGATCTCGACCACGACGGCCCCGCCCGGGCGCAGCCAGACGGCAGCCCCAGTGAACACACGCTCGTACAGCTCGAGGTCGCCGTACAAAGCAGTCGGTGGATCGGCGCGCACCTCCGGTGGCAGTGAGACCTCATCGGCCTGCGGGATGTACGGGGGGTTCGCGACCGCGAGGTCGAGCCGTCCCCGCAGCCGGTTCGGCAAGGGCTCGAACAGGTCGCCGACGAACACCTCGAGGTCGAGGTCGAGCCGCTCGGCATTGGCACGGGCGAGCTCGACCGCCTCGTTCGATAGGTCGGTCGCGAACACGTCGGCGCGGGGGCACTCATCGGCGATCGCAAGCGCGACCGCTCCCGAGCCGGTACACAGGTCGACGACGATCGGCCCGTCGCCCGTCAGATGCTCGAGGGCGACGCCGGCGAGCACCTCCGTTTCGGGACGAGGCACGAAGACCCCCGGGCGCACCTCGATCACCAACCGACGGAACCCCTGCTCGCCCGTGAGGTGCTGCAGGGGCGTTCCGGTGCACCGGCGGCACAGCGCCCGACCGAACGCTTTCGCCTCCGCAGTGGTGAGGCCCTCCTGGCGGAGGAACACCGCAGATCGATCGATTTTGAGGATGCGCATGAGCAACGCCTGCGACTCCGCCTCGGGCGAGGCGACGCCGTGGCGTGCGAGGTACTCGGCGCCCCGGTGCGCGACCTCGGCGGGCCGCATCAGCCGCTGGCGCCGTCGGCCAGCTGCGCGGCCCGCTCGGCGGCGTGGAGGCGGTCGATGAATCCGTCGAGCTCCTCGCCGCCGGCAAGGACATCGTTCAACTGGTGCGACGTGTGCTTGATCCGATGGTCGGTGACACGTCCCTCCGGGAAGTTGTAGGTGCGGATCTTCTCGGAGCGCTCACCGGTACCGAGCTGCGAGCGGCGCTCGGCGGCCTCCTTTGCCTGGGCTTCGTCGAGCGCCAACTGGTAGAGCCGCGCGCGCAGATAGCGCATCGCCTTTTCCTTGTTCTGCAGCTGCGAGCGTTCCTCCTGGCACTCGATCTTGATCCCGGACGGTTTGTGGACGATACGCACGGCAGAGTTGGTCGTGTTCACCGACTGACCGCCGGGCCCGCTCGCGTGGAACACGTCGATCTGCAGGTCCTCGGGCCGAAGTTCGACCTCGATGTCTTCGGCTTCCGGCATCACGGCGATCGTGGCCGTCGACGTGTGGATGCGCCCCTGGGACTCCGTGACCGGGACGCGCTGCACCCGATGGACGCCGGCCTCGTTGCGAAGTCGCCCGTATGCGTCCTTGCCACGGATCTCGATCGAGACCTCTTTGAAGCCTCCGAGGTCGCTCGGTGAGGAGGCGATGACCTCCGTCTTCCACCGGTGCCGTTCCGCGAGCCGCCGGTACATCTCGAACAGATCGCCGGCCCACAAGGCCGCCTCTTGCCCCCCGGTCCCACCCCGGATCTCGACGATCACATCCTTACCCTCGTTCGGATCCTTGGGAACGAGCAGAGCCTCGAGCTGCCCCTGCAGCTGTGCGGCCCGAGCGTCGAGCCGCTCGATCTCCTCGGCCAGGTACGCGGTCATGTCCGCGTCATCGCCGCCGGCCATGGCCAAGGCCTCTTCGCGCTGCCCGAGCACCGACTTCAGCTCGCGATACGGAGCGACGATCTCCCCCAGCTCAGCCAACCGCTTGCCGAGGGTCCGCAACTGGTCCGGGTCCGCCACCGTCTCCGGCAACTCCAACAACCTCGAAACCTCAACGAAACTCGCCTCGATCTGCTCGAGACGCCCGTCAAACCCAGCAGTCATGATCCCCAATCATCCCAGGCAGCGTTCCGGGACACGCGGGACCATCTGGACTGAGCCGAGCGAAGCGAGGCGAGGGAAGCGAGGCGAGGGAAGCGGTCCCGAGGGTCCCGGAACGCTGCCCCTTACTCCTTGTCCTCGTCGTCGAAATCGATGTCGAGCGCCGCAAGATCGGGGATGTCGACCGACCGCGTCTCGGTCGATGCCCACAGATCCTCGTAGCGCGGATCGACCATGCCCTCGTCGCTGCTCGCGCCCTGTCCGACCGGGGTCGGCGTCGCCTCTTTGGGCGCGACGGGTGGCTGAGGAGCGTGCTTGCCCGTGATCGCCGGCGCAGGCACCGGTGGCACCGGCGTTGCCGGCGTGCGACCTGCCGGGGCCGCGGCGCCCATCGGCGTGGGTGCCGCGGCGGCTGCCGGCGCGGGC
>JANMPG010000200.1:0-1666 GCA_031369745.1 Actinomycetes bacterium | reverse complement strand
GAAGCTGAATCACCAGGACCCCGCAGACCCGGTCGGCCCCGTCCAAGAGGCCATCTCCGCCCGTGCGATCGAACGTCCCGACGGTGCGCAAGACGGCGGCGCGGTCACCACGTTGCTCGCAACGCTTATGGAGCGCGGCGTGATCGACGCGGTGATCCAAACGCAGAAGCTCGACGCGTTCATCGGCACGCCGGTGCTCGCGACCTCGGTCGAACAGGTGCTGGCCGGGGCCGGCAGCGTCTACCACCAGTCCGAGACGCTCGCGGTGCTGAACGAGCGCTGCCCCGCGGGGGTGGAGCGCATCGCGCTGGTGGGAACCCCCTGCCAGATCAGCGGTCTTCGCGCGATCCAGAAGTTCCCCTGGGAGAACCGCGACACGCTGGCGACCAAGGTGACGCTCGCGATCGGGTTGTTCTGCACGCGGTCGTTCGATCCGAAGAAGCTGATCCCGATGGTGGCGGCTGAAGGCGTGAACCTCGGGGAGGTCGCAAAGATCGACATCCGCAAGGGTCAGTTGATCGCGGCCGATGAGCGCGGCAAAGCGCTGATGGAAAAGCCCGTGAAGGAGTTTCACAAGGCGTCGCTGAAGGGATGCGACGAGTGCGCCGACTTCGCGGCGCTTGGCGCGGACATGGTCGTCGGCAACATCGGCTCGGAGCCGGGCACCTCGACCGTGCTGATTCGCACCGACGCGGGCATGGAGGCCTGGGTCAAGGCGGCCGGCGCGTTCGAAGACGCCCCGATCGACGACCTCAGCGCGGTCAACCGGCTTGCGCTTCGCAACCTCGATCGGGCGAAGAAGAACCTGCAGCGCCCCTACGACCCCGAGGGACCGTTGTGGATCAGCTACACGGAGCACCTCGACGACTACCAGGGCACCGAGCGTGAAGCGGGCAACCCGCCACCGTTTCGCTCGCATCACTACACGGTGGCCTGCTGATGGCGCCATTCGGCTTTCCCGTGCTGCTGGAACTCGCCGATCGCCGCTGCGTGGTGATCGGCGAGCTGCCGGTTCGCGAAGGGAAGGTCGAGGCGCTGCTCGCGGGCGGGGCCACCGATGTGCTGGTGGTTGCGACGTCGCCGCCCGACACGCTCGACGGGCTCGAGCTGATCGACGGCGTCACGGTCGCCCGTCGCGACTGGACCAGCGCGGATCTGCATGAAGCATTCCTCGTGATCGCGCACGACACCGACCCCGGTGTGCGCACTCGCCTGTCGCACGCCGCTCGCATGGCCGGCGCATTAGTCAATGTAGTTGACGATATACCCGCGTGCGACTGGGCGATGCCGGCGATCGTTCGTCGCGGTGAGTTGCTGCTCGCGATCGGCACCGGTGGGGCATCGCCGGCACTGGCACGCAAGTTGCGCGAACGCCTCGAGGCCGAGTATGGCCCCGAGTGGGCGGAGGTGTTGCGCGTGCTTCGAGAAGTCCGCGAGGAGACGATGTCGTTGCTGCCCGACTTCGGCGAGCGGTCGCGTCGCTGGCGCCAGGCGCTCGACCCCGACGAGGCGGCGGCGCTCGTTGGCTCGGGGAACAGCGAGGAGCTGCGCGGCCGGCTCGTGTCCCGATTGCTCGAAGGGGTGCGGCCGTGACCGGACGCGTGACGCTCGTCGGCGCCGGGCCCGGCGACCCGGACCTCATCACGGTGAAGGGCGCGCGGGCGCT
>JANMPG010000176.1:0-4674 GCA_031369745.1 Actinomycetes bacterium | reverse complement strand
CAGACGACATCGCCCGCTACCGGGAGAACATCCAGGACGAGACCGACGGGGCGTTCCAATACCGGGCGCTCGCCGAGCTCGAGGAGCAGCCGCAGCTCGTCTCCCTGTACGAACGGCTGGCCGCAACCGAGGAGCGGCACGCCGCGTTCTGGGAGGAAAAGATCCGCGCCGCCGGTCTGCCGATCTCGCCGCGCACGCCGTCGCGGCGCGCACGCATCATGGTCTGGACCGCCCGCCGGCTGGGACCGGGCGTCTTGTCGTCCACCCTCGCGAGGGAGGAACAGGCGGGACAGTTCATGTACGACGAGCAACACGAGACCGAGGGCACCTCGTTGCCTGCCGACGAGCGTTCGCATGCCCGGCTCCTCCGGACCCTCGCGAATGGCAGCGGGGGCGGCGTCGAGGGCGGCGCGCTGGCACGGCTCGAGGGGCGGCACCGAACGATCGGCGGCAACGCCTTGCGGGCCGCAGTGCTCGGTGCCAACGACGGGCTGGTGTCGAATCTCGCGCTGGTGATGGGCGTCGCCGGCGCCGACATCTCCAACCAGGCGGTGCTGATCGCGGGGTTCGCCGGCCTGCTCGCCGGCGCGTCGTCCATGGCCCTCGGGGAATGGCTCTCGGTGCAGTCCTCCCGTGAGCTGTATCAACGCCAGATCGACATCGAGGCTCGCGAGATCGAGGAGATCCCCGAGGAAGAGGAGGAGGAGCTCGCCCTGATCTATCAGGCAAAGGGGCTCCCCGAGGACCAGGCCCGGCGGCTGGCCGCTCAGGTGATGTCGGATCCCGAGACGGCTCTGGACACCCTCGCACGGGAAGAGCTCGGCATCGATCCCGACGAGCTCGGTGGTTCGCCCTGGGAAGCGGCCACGGCGTCGTTCTTCCTATTCGCGATCGGCGCGATCATCCCGGTGGCGCCGTTCCTGTTCACGACCGGGGCCGCCGCGGTGATCATCAGCCTCGGCCTGGCGTCACTCGCGCTGTTCGGGACCGGGGCCGCGATCACGCTCGTCACCGGCCGGGGAGCTTCGCGCTCGGGGATCCGCCAGGCGCTCCTCGGCCTCGCGGCCGCCGGTCTCACCTACGGCATCGGGACCCTGCTGGGCGTCGCCATCTCCGGCTGATCCCTACGACACGACGAACGAGCCCGTCATGGTCGTCGGGTGCACGTCGCAGCGGAAGAAGTAGGTGCCGGCGGCAAGAGCATCCACCTTGTACGTCACCGTCGCCGGGCCGGTGACGAGCTTCCCGACGAACAGCGCGTCCGTCGCGGACTCGTCCGTGAAGATCGCCACGTTGTGCGGGATGCCCCCGTCCATGTTGTCGAACGCGATCGTGAACGGTTCGTCGGCGGGCGCCGCCAGGCAGTCCGTGTCGAACAAGACGTCGTGCGCCATGATCGACAGGCTCGTGCCGTCGGGCGCGCACGCACCGCCCGAGACACTCGGAGACGACGTCGCTGACGACGTGGCGCTCGGGGTCGCCGTGGGACCGCTCGGCGTCGAAGAGCCCGCCACCGGAGCGATCCCGCCGTCGAAGGGGTTCCCCATCGTGGGGTAGGACGCCGGCGCGGGAGGGGCATTCGGATCCACCTTGATGAGCCCGACGGCACCCAGGCCCGTGTACGCGAATGCGTGCGTCACGAACGGATACAGCCCGGCGTCGGGGATCTGCAGCTCGAACATCGCCCCGCTGCCCGGCGCGACGTTGAACGTTTGGAGGCCATAGTCGGTATTCGCGGGATTCCCCGAGTCGTGCGTCTCGGGGAACAGCGTGCCGATCACGTGGAACGCGTTGGTGAGCGTGGGCCCGGCGTTCACGACCCAGATGCGGAACGGCTCGTTGGGCGCGACCTCCAGTGGCGCAGCCTTGTACTGGTCGGCGACGCCGTTGAACACGACGTAGGCAGGATCGACCGCGAGCATGCGGTCCAGGTCGCCGACGTACACGCCGTCGATCGGCTTGCGGGACGGATAGAACTCGCTGGAGACCAACACGAATTCGCGCTCCACCGGCAGGTTGTCCGACTCCACGATGATCGCGCCGTACATGCCGTTGGCGATGTGTTGCAGCACCGGCCCCGTACCGCAGTGGTAGAGGAAGACTCCCGGGAACATCGCAACGTAGTCGAACGTCTTGGTCTCGCCCGGGTTCACGGCTTGGTAGTTCCCCGTCAGTGTGTCGGAACCAGCGGTCGGAAGATCGGCCCACGGCGTAAGGGCTGCATGGAAGTCGATCGAGTGCTGCATGCCGATCGTGCTGTCGTTCGTCAGCGTGAAGTGGATCGTGTCACCCAGGTGCACGCGGATCACCGGCCCGGGGGCGGTGCCGTTGAACGTCCACACCTGATACTTCACGCCCGGCGCGATCTCCTGGACGGTCTCGGAGGCCGTCAGGTCCACGTTCACGGTCGTCCCGTTGGGTCCATCGGTGCGATATGCGGTTGCTGTCGCGGCTGCCGTGGCGTCCGCGTTGAGCACGGGAGACAGGGCAAGGCCCGCCACCAGCGCGAGTGCCGCTACGATCGCCAAGAGCATGGGTTGCTTCACGAAACCTTCCTCCTCAGCGTTGGCTGGCTATCAGCGTATGGCGAGCGGCGCACCCCGATGCACACCATTGGTCACGCGCCCGCCGGGACCATCGGACCCCAACAGGCTCCAGACCAAAGATCGCGGTGACAGCGTCGTCCTACTCGCGCAGGACTCTTCCCGCCCCTCGCCTCGAAGCGCGCAAGCAGGAGATGCGGAGATAGGTGCTGCTGGACCCGGCGGAGACGCCGAGATTCGAACTCGGGAGAGAGCTTTCGCCCCCTAACCGCTTAGCAGGCGGCTCCTTTCGGCCACTCAGGCACGTCTCCGTCAACGAGTCTAGCGGGACGCTCAGGCGTGCAGACGACCGGCCGCCCGCATGATCGCGAGCGCACGGTCAACGGGCAGCGCGTGCAGTGCGTGGCCGTCGCGACCGACCACCGTGTGCGCGGCCAACAGGGCATTCACGACCGCTTCCTCGGTTGCCTCGACCGTCGCCAGGAAGATCGCCGACAGCTGCTGCCCAGCCTCGGGGCCGTCGGCGATCGCGGTCGGCGTGAAGGGACCACCGTGACGCGGCAAGCGGTTCGCGGTGGAGAACGCGAGGAGCTGCTCCCCACTGCCGTTGGAGGCGTGCGAGCCCCCGCGCGCGAGCCCCATGCCCGCACGCTCGGCCACGCGTCGCAGTTGGTGGGGCAGCAAGGGAGCGTCGGTCGCGACGACGACGATGCACGAGCCCTCGTGATGCTCCTCGGGCATGTTATTACCGAGCAGCTCACCTGCCCGAACGCCGTCGATCAGGAGGTTGTCTCGGTCGCCGTGGTTCGTCATCACCAACACGCCGACGGTGTACCCCCCGTGGTCGGCATCGAGCACACGCGAGGAGGTACCGATCCCGCCTTTGAAGTCGAAACACTGCATACCCGTGCCCGAGCCGACGCACCCCTCTTCGACGGGGCCGGTCGCGGCGGCGTCCAGCGCTGCCCACACGTCCTCGTCGGACAGGGGTTGGGTGAGGACCGCGTTCAGCCACGAGTCGTCGCACTCGGTGACGCAGGGCATGACCGCCTCGCCGGCATCCCCGTCGCGACCCGCGATCCAGCGCACCGTGGCGTCGTAGGCCTTGCCGATCAGCAGCGAGCTGACCAGGACGATCGGGCTCTCCAAGATGCCCCACTCTCGGATCGAGTTGACCCCGATCAACTCCCCGTAGCCGTTGAGGATATGCGTTGCGGCGTACACCGGCTCGTCCCATGGGTCGCGAGAGCCGGGGAAGATCGTGGTGACGCCCGTGCGCACGGCATCGGGAGCACCATCTTCGCCGCGCACGATCGTGTGGTGGCCGACGCGCACGCCGGCCACGTCGGTGATGGCGTTGTGGGCTCCGGGGAGACCTCGGCCGATCCGGATCCCAAGGTCTCGCGCGCGAGGCAGGTTCATGGCCCGCTACGATACCGGCTCGACATGGGCATCCTCGGCCTCGGCATCTCGTTTCGTCGCGCGCCCGTTGAGCTGCTGGAACAGCTCGCGTTCACCGACGACGACCTCACCAAGGCATACCGCTTCGCCCTGGACCAGCCCGGTCTCGAGGAGGCCGTCATCGTGTCCACCTGCAACCGGGTGGAGATCTACGGGACGGTGCCCTCGTATCACACCGGCTTCCTGGCGCTCAAACGGGTGTTGACCGAGACCCGCGGCGTCGCCGCCGACGCCCTTGCCGACCCGTTGTACTCCCACTGGGAACGCGACGCAGCCGACCACTTGTTCGCCGTCGCCGCGGGGCTCGACTCCATGGTGCTCGGCGAAACGCAGATCTACAGCCAGGTACGGGAATCCCTCCGGCGGGCGCAAGCGGAGCGCGCTGCCGGCCCGGGACTGACCGGCGTGTTCCACGCGGCGTCGCGCGCGGGACGACGTGTGCGGCAGGAAACCTCGCTCGGCGCGGCGCCCGACGCGTTCGTCGCGCTCGGCGCCGATCTCGCCGAGGAGGCGCTCGGCGCACTGCCGGGGCGCGACGTCGTCGTGATCGGCGCAGGACAGATGGCGGCGCTCGCCGTGAAACACCTGCACGGCCGTGGCGTTGGCCCCGTGCGCATCCTGAACCGTTCGTTGGAGCACGCCCGAGCGCTCGCCGAACGCACGAACGCCG
>JANMPG010000216.1:0-6401 GCA_031369745.1 Actinomycetes bacterium | reverse complement strand
TTCGCGGCTTCATACGTCGATGGTAGTTGCCGGTTCGCGTCCGACCCGGTCCGTCTTGTCACTCTTTCAAGTCCAGAAGTATTGCCTTGAACGAGTCCTTTCCCATAGAAACCCTCCTTACACCATGAGTAGCGGTGCGGGCGCGGAGACGCCCGAAGGAGGGGACGATGGCAACAACGGCAACTCCCGATGTTCGAGACGGAACGGATGCCTGGCAAGAACGGCCACGAGAGGTCGCGCCGGTTCGTGTGGCGGCATCGATCGCCTTCTGCGCTGTCCTGGCGTCTTTGGGCGCTCTTTGGTACTGGTTCCCTCAGGCCCGCCTCACGGTCGGTCCGAACCTCTTTCTTTGGGCCGCTCTCGTAGCTGTCGTGAGTTTGTGGCCGGTGGACGAAAGCGAAGGCAATCCCTATCTCGCTCTCGATCTGCCGGTCTTGCTCGCGTGCACCTTTGTGAACGGTCCGATCGCGGCAGGACTCGTTGCACTTGTCGCGTCAACAACTCGTCAGGAGCTGCGCGGAAGGATGTCGCTCTCTCGATGCGTTTGGAACCACTCGCAAGTGGCTCTATCGGTGGTCGCTGCAGGGGTCGTATTCCGAATGTTCCACGGCGATCCGACCGTCTGGCCCTGGATGCTGGTCGCGGCGCAGGCGGCTCTTGTCGCGGATGCGACCGTCAACTACTTCTGCGTGGCGCTCATCTACGCGCTTGGGTCCGACAAGCGGCTGGGCGACGTGCTCCGCTCACTCCATGTTGGGGGCCCTTCGAACTTCGCCGTGTTCTATGTGGGCCTCGGAGTCGTGGCTTCGCTGATGGCGACGCTCTACGTCCACGTTGGGCCGACGACACTCCTGGTGTTCGTGGTGCCCGTGGTCCTCGCCCGTGAGACGCTGCGACAGACTCTCCTTGCATCGGGTGCGAGGCGCGACGTGGCCTCGCGAAGCGAAGCCCTGCGTCGAGTTGATGAGCGTATCGCGGAGGAGCGCGCTGACGAACGCAGCCGGATCGCCGCAGCGCTTCATGACGACGTGCTCCAAAGTGTCTTCGACGTCACGATTCGTGCTCACGTCGTGAAGGAGTGTTATCGCAGCGGGCAGTTGCTCGCCCTTGAGGACGAGGTCCCGACCTTGGTGTCGGCTAGCGAACGCGTGGCTGACGAGTTACGCGAGGTGATTCATGGGCTGAGGCGATCGCGTGTCGGCCACGCGGGCCTCGTCGGAAGCCTGGTGTTGCTTGTCGAACACCTCCGCGACCAAAGCGGTGTCAGCATCGTGCTCGACCTTGAGCCGTCTGCCCATGTATCGGCCGAAGCTGAGCTGCTCGTCTATCAGGTGGCACGGGAGGCTCTCGTCAACGCATCGCGGCATTCGTCAGCGGAAACGATCTGGTTGACGCTGGGTCGGTCGAGCAATGGGCTAGATCTCCGGGTCCTCGACAACGGCGTTGGCTTCTCACCGAGTCAGCGCCGGGAAAAGCATTTCGGTCTTGAACTGATGGAAGAGCGGGTGATGGCGGCGGGAGGGACGCTTCGGATCGAGAGCTCACCCGGCAACGGGGCCCTGGTTGTGGCCAATTTTCCCGCCTCGTCATTGGGCAGGACCCACAAATGAAGAACGGGCCCCGAAGGGCCCGTCCAGAAAGTGCAGCGCTTTCGCGCCTCGGACTAGTTGACTTTGAAGTGGGCCCCACCCGCGAGCATCAGAGCGGCGATCGACCCCAGTGCGATGGTGATCCGGCGCACGAGCTTCATGTGGACTCCCTTCTGCTCCACCTGTTCAGGCGAAGCTTTTCAATCGTTCATTGAGCTAACCCCTAGTGGGGGACACGAGTGAAAGTATCGGGTGACACCCGCCTGGGGGACAAGAGGGGTTCGAGGACTACTTCAAACGTAGTACCGGACCCCCCAGTCGAGCTACTTCCCCGGGGCCAGTTCGCGCGCCAGTATTGCGTGATGGCTGCGACAAACTCAGGACCGGTCCGGGATATCGCGTTTCGCGACCTGAACCCGGCGTCGTTGTATGCGCTCGCAGTCGTGATTCCTGTCGTCCTCGGGGCCCTCCTGGGTACGATCCAATCGCCGAGCGAGTTCACGCCAGCGATGCTCGTCTGGATCGGGATGGTTGCCGTCGCGGAGCTGCTGCCAGTCCCGGCTTGGAGGGGCATCCATGTCAGCCTGGGATTCCCTCTCCTGACCGCAGTTGCCATCCTCTATTCGCCCGCCTGGGCGGGTGCGATCGCCTTAGTGGCTTCTGTAGATCCCGTCGAGTTCAAAGGCGAGACGACAGCCCTCAAGGCTCTCTTCAATCGATCGCAGGTCGCCTTCGCCGTCTTCCTTGCGAGCGCGACCTTCCACGCGCTCGCCGACGTCCAAACGGACCCCGTGTCGGTGGTTGTGCTAGCCACGGTCGTCGCATCGCTCGTCGACTATGTGACGAATCTCAGCCTCGTGATCGTCGCAACGAGCCTCATGTACCGGATGCCGATCCTCCGCCTCGCTCGCCAGCTTCCTCGCTTGACCGAGTTTCTCGTCAGCTACGCAGGGCTGGCGATCGTGGGAGCGGTGCTCGCCGTTCTGAGTGGAGAACAACGGGTTGGAATGTGGGCCGTGCTCGTGGTTGTGGCTCCGCTCCTTTTTGCGCGCCAGATGTTCCTGCGGTCTCACGCGCTCGAGGAGGCGCACAAGGAGTTGCAGGAGCGGGAAGAGATCTTGCGGGAGCTCTCCAACACCATGGCTGAGGAGCGGGCTGACGAGCGTCTGCAGATCGCGGGGTACCTCCACGATGACCTCGCCCAGGTGCTGTTCCGGCTGTCGCTGCAAGTGGACATCGCGCGCAAGCAGCTCGAAAAGGGCGAGCTCGACGACCTCCGCGACCAGCTGGAGAAGATCCGCGGATCGAAACAAGAGACCTCCGACCGCATCCGCGCGCTGATCCGCGACCTGCATCGATCGCCGCTCGGCGCTACGGGACTGGCCGAATCACTCGAATCCTTCACCGACGAGGTGGGTCGCGAGTCGGGGATCCGTTTCCATCACGACGTGCACAACATCCCCTTGCCCGCGCCGATCGCGTTGCTGATCTTCCACATCGCGAGGGAGGGCGTGATGAACGCACTCAAGCATGCAGACCCCACCGACGTGTGGATCGCGGTCACCGAATCCGGCGAGAACATCAACCTGGAATTGCGCGACAACGGCGACGGCTTCGACACCGGTTCACCGGGTCCCGAGGGTCACTTCGGGATGGCGATGATGCGTGAGCGCGCCCAGGTCGGTGGCGGCACGTTTTCCGTCGCGAGTTCTCCGAACGACGGAACCACGATCACGGTTCAGTTCCCGACCGCCCTGTTGCAGCGCGGCCAGGAGCCCGGTAGCGGACCGGCATCCGCCAATGGGCAGGCGCATGCTTCCCTCGGTACTCCGGGAACCACCACGCCAGCGGCCGAGGATTCTCGCGGCGCCGTCCCCGCATGATCTGCACGAGCGAGAACAACACGCCGCTGTAGAGCAAGACGTCGCCGATCGACAGGACGATCTTTGCCGGCGACGGAATGGGGATCACATCGGCCAGCGGCCACAGCACATCGTCGGCGTCCATCACGTGATGCTTCGCATCGATGACTTGCTCGAGGGTGGTCGGATCGCTCCCGGCTCGGGCAACGGCGGTGGCGCTCACCGGCATCCCGCCGTTGACCATGACGACGAGGAGGTTCGCGCCCAACCCGATCGCCATCAGCCACGCACCCGGGATCCAGCGGTTCGTAGCCAGGAACACGATCAGGAGCACATAGGACATCGCCAGGATCACGGGCCCGATCACCGACGCGGGGATCGAGCCGATCGATGGCGTCGGCGCCCCTTGGAGCGCGAGCCCGACCAGCGCCAAGCCCCATCGATGGATGCGAAGGTGCTCGAACCGGCGCACGCTGCCGCCGAGCGCATAGCCCACTCCCACGGCAACCAGGAGCAGGACCACGATCGGCAGCATGTCTTCGACGTGCACGTTCCCCACGATATTGCCTTGCGAGAGCCCCCGACGCACGCAGGGCATCCAACCGCACCCTCGGTAGGCTCATCGTGATGAGTGAGGATCTCGGCTACTTCGGTCCCGACAGCGTGTCCTGGCAGGTGCATCGGGAAGTGACGGTGCTGTTCGGCGGTGCCCGCGCGCTGCTGATGCAGGCGGCACACCCCCGCGTGATCGCCGGCGCGGGGCAAACGGGCATGTTCGAGCGCAACCCCTGGAAGCGTCTGCAGCGAACGCTCGTGCTCACCTACACCCTGACGTTCGGCACGAAGGCCGAGGCCGATGCCGCCGCGCGCAAGATCAACGATGTGCACACCCGGATCAACGGCGTCGACCCCGTCACGGGTCGCGCCTACGACGCGCTCGATCCCGAGCTTCTGCTGTTCGTGCACGCGTGCTTGGTCGATTCGGCGCTGCTGTTCGAACAGCGAACGGTCGGCAAGCTTGACGACGCGGGGCGCCAGCGCTTCCACGAGGAGCAGATGCTGGCGGCCGAGTTATGCCTCGTGCCTCGCGAGCTGATACCGCCGACGGTCCCGGCGCTTCGCGCCTGGCTCGCCGACTTCGAAGATCGTGGCGAGATCTTGGTCACGGACAACGCGCGCAAGGTCGCGCAGCTTTTCCTGAAGCCTCCGAGTGAAGCGGAGTGGCGTCCGGTGTTGATGGGTGTGTCCCGACTGGCGTTCGCGACGCTGCCACCGCTGATGCGCGAGATGTACGGATTCTCCTACGGGCCGGTGCGGCAAGCCGCGGTCGATGCCGCATTGGCTGCCACCCGTGTCGCGCGCCCGTTCCTGCCGCCGAAGTATCGCTATCTCGCCCCGTACGACGAGTGGCGCCGCCGGCAGCGCGGAAAGACCGTTCCCGACCAGGTGGAGCGCGCCCGCCGTTCGTTGGGCATCCGGCTCGGGGTGTAGACGGTGTCCGACATCGAGGGACTCCTGCTCGATATCGACGGCGTGCTGACCGTGTCGTGGGAGCCGATCCCCGGCGCGATCGAGGCGATCGACGCGCTGCGCCGCGCGGATATGCCGGTCTGCTTGATCACGAACACGACCACGCACACACGTATCGGTCTCGCATCGATCCTGAACGACGCCGGCTTCGATGTGAGCGCCGAGCGGATCGTGACGGCGGTGACGGCGACGGCGGCCTACGTACGCCGCGCGCATCCGGGCGCCGCGGTGTTCGTGTTGTCCGACGGCGACGCTCGCGGCGACATGGCAGACGTCCGGTTGGTCGCGGAGCCCACCGCCGCCGACGTGATCGTGATCGGCGGCGCCTGTGAGGGATTCTCGTATCGCACGATGGATGCCGTCTTTTCCCGCCTGATGGACGGCGCGGTCCTGGTCGGTATGCATCGCAACCTGTATTGGAAGACCGCGCGTGGATGGGCGCTCGATGCGGGCGCGTATCTCACGGGCCTCGAGGCCGCCGCGGACGTCTCCGCGGTCGTGTGTGGCAAGCCGTCCGCTGCCTACTTCGATGCCGCGATCCAGGTCCTGGGCGTGCCGGCGCATCGTGCCGCCATGGTCGGAGACGACATCGTCAACGATGTCGAAGGGGCTCGGGCCGCTGGCCTGACCGGGATCCTCGTGCGCACGGGCAAGTACCGCGAGGGCGACCTCGCGAAGGGTTCGCCCGATGTCGTGCTGGATTCGCTCGCCGAGGTGCCCGCCTGGCTCGACATCGGCTAGCTACACTCCCGGCGCCATGCCAAAGGTGCACGAGTCCGTCGGGTATTTCGTCCTCGCGGTCTTCACCGTGGGATGGGTGTGGGGCGTCGGCGCACTCGTCCTTCGCCGCGATCCGGGGGAGCGATTCTGGACCTGGCTGACGCTCGCCCAAGTGATTGCGGGGGTCCAGGCCTTCGTTGGCATCGTGTTGCTCTTGATGGGTCTTCGGCCCACCTCATCGCTGCATCTCGTATACGGCTTCGGCCCCTTGGTCATCTTGGGCGTCGCGCATTTGATGTCGCGCGAGATCTCGCGGGGCCAGGTGGGGCGAGGACAGCGATGGGCGCAGCCCTGGGTGGTCTTTGCGGCGGCGTCGTTCATCTGTTTCGGGTTGTCGATGCGGGCGTTGATGACCGGCCTCGGCATCGGCTGAGCGACCTCGCGATAGGCTCGCGTCCGTGCCGAAGCCGCTGAAGGTGCTCGTGTGGGTCGCCGTGTTCGGCGCATGCGTCGGGGCCGGCGCCTACATGGCGTCGCGATCCGATCCGTTCCCACCGGGCGTGACCGACCCGGGGGCGCGCCCGAGCGTCACACCTACGCACACGCCGAGTCCGGCCGTGTGGACCTTGGCGATGGACAGTGCGACCCGACACACGCTGCACGTGGGCGGCTCGTGTCGCAGTGACTGGCAGATCGAGGG
>JANMPG010000089.1:0-42489 GCA_031369745.1 Actinomycetes bacterium | reverse complement strand
TCCCGCGGGGCCGTTGATCCTGTCGATGTCGCAATGGTTATGGGTGCCCGCCTTCGGGATGGCGATGACCTTCCTACTCCTGCTGTTCCCCGATGGGCGCCTCCCGTCGCCGCGATGGCGATGGTTCGCGTGGGTGACGGCGATCGACCTCGTGCTGATCTCGCTCGGTATCGTGCTGAGCCCGGGCGACATCGACGGCTCGCCGGGGGTGCACAACGTGCTGGGCGTGCAGGGATCGCAGTTCCTCTTGTTCGCGTTCCTGTGGTTCCCGATCGCCATCGTCGCGTCGGCCACAAGCCTGATCTTGCGCCTGCGGCGCGCCCGGGGCGCCGAGCGCGCCCAGATCAAATGGTTGGTCACCGCGGCGACGATCGTTGCGTCCTTCTACGCCTTCATCCTGGTGGTATCGCTCGCGGGCTCGGGCTCGGCACGATGGATCCTATTCCTGCAGAGCGCGACGATCATCATGTTCGGGCTGATCCCGATCGCGATCGGATTCTCGGTGCAGCGCTACCGGTTGTTCGACATCGATCTGGTGATCCGCAAAGCTGTGCTGATCGGTCTGCTGGCGGGGTTCATCTCGATCGCGTATGTGGGGATCGTCCTTGGAGTCGGGGCGCTGCTGGGTGTGGGAACGACGGTTGGCCCGGCGTTGTCCGCCGCCGCGGCGGCGGCCGTCGCGCTCGCCTTCCAGCCGATGCGACGATGGTCCCATCGCGTCGCCGACCGCGTTGTCTACGGCAAGCGCGCGACGCCCTACGAGTTGCTGACGGAGTTTGGGGACCAACTGGCAGGCACCTACGCGGCCGACGACGTGCTCCTTCGGATGGCACGGATCTTGTCGGAGGGACTCGGCGCCGAGCGTGCTCGGGTATGGCTCGGCCAAGCCGACGATCGACGCATCGCGGCGACATGGCCCCGCGGCGCGTCCGACGTCGAAGACGACCACACGGAATCGGTCCTGCATCAAGGGGAGGAGCTCGGCGCCTTGTCGGTCGCGATGCCCGCGAACGATCCGATGGATCCGGCGAAAGCCAAGCTCGTCGCCGACCTGGCGGCCCAGGCCGGTTTGGTCCTGCGGAACGTCGGTCTGACCGAGGCGCTGCGCCAGCGGCTCGAGGATCTGCAAGCCGCGCAGCGGCGATTGGTCACCGCGCAAGACGCGGAGCGTCGCCGCTTGGAGCGCAATATCCACGATGGGGCGCAGCAGCAATTGGTGGCCCTCAGCGTGAAGCTTCGCCTCGTCCAGTCCCTGGTCGAGCGCGATCCGGCGCGCGCCGACCAGATGCTGTTGGAGCTGCAGACCGAGTCGCAGCAGGCACTGGAGGACCTCCGCGACCTCGCGCGCGGTATCTACCCGCCGCTGTTGGCCGACAAGGGTCTCGCCGCAGCGTTGGAGGCGCAGGCCCGCAAGTCCCCCGTGCCCGCCACGGTGACGGTCGAGGGAGTTGGTCGGTATGCCCAAGACGTTGAGGCGGCCGCCTACTTCTCGTGCCTGGAAGCGATGCAGAACGTCTCGAAGTACGCGCAGGCACATGCGGTGTCGATCCGACTGCGCCACGCGACCGGGCATCTCGTATTCGAGGTCGAAGATGACGGCCGGGGTTTCGATCCAAGGGCAACCGGATACGGCAGCGGCTTGCAGGGGATCGCGGACCGTTTGAGCGTGCTCGACGGCGTGCTCGTCGTCGTGTCCGCGCCCGGTCGGGGCACCACGGTCACGGGGTCCTTGCCCGCCGCCGCCTCCGATGCCAGGGTTGTCGCCGCGCGGTGAGGAGGGGAGGACACGTGAGCGCTCGACCGGTCACCAAGCCCGCGAAGGGTCTTCGGCGCATCGAGCGTTGGATGGTGGGCTTGGTCATGAGCGTCGTCGCCTTCCTGCTGGAGCGCATCGTCATGCGCTCGGTGAAAAAGAAGAATCCGGACACCGCACCGGTGCCTACGACACTCACATCCAAGGGCGGCGAGGTCGACTTCCACGAATCGTAACGCGCCGCTTATAGCCGGCGGTCGCGTACGAGGTCCACGACCAACCCGATCGTGAAGGCCAGCCCGATGGCCCCGAGCGTGAGCGGGACCCACTCCTTGGTCCTATCCGACGTCGTCGTGATCGCCGCGCCGAGCAGAGCCGCCGCAGCCACGAGACCCAGCGCGAGTCGCCGGCCGGCGCGCCGCACCGTTTGCTCCAGCGAGGCGGCGCGGAAGTTGACCTCAAGCTTCTGGCCGGGCCGTGCGCCGATCAGCCGCTCGAGGGCTTCGATCACGCGCATGCCGCGCACCTTCATGCGTTGCAGTTGATAGAACAGGGCCTTCGGGTCGATCTTGGCGCTCATGCCTGTCAGCACGCTGCGCATCATGAACTTACCGGCGACATCGAAGGGATCGATCGTCGGGTCGAGTTGGGCGGCCGCGAGCTGCATCTGCGCCAGCGCCTTTGCCGTCAGGGTCAGTGAGGCCGGCAGTGGAACGCCGTAGCGCAGCGAGATCTCCGTCATCTCTTGCAGCACGGGCCCCAGCTGGATGTCCTGGATCGACGCACCCTGGTACTTGGTCATCAGCAGCCCGATCTCGCCCTGGAACGCCTCGACGTCGAGGTCGCTGCGATCGATCGCACCGGCCATCATCAACGTGACATCGGTCAAGAACCCGACGTCGTTCTGCCAGAACGCCATCAACAGCAACATCATGTGCTCGCGCAGATCCGGCCCGACCTCGCCCGCCATACCGAGGTCCAAGAAGTAGAGGATGTCTTCCTCGGGCTGCCACATCAGGTTGCCCGGATGCGGGTCCGCGTGGAAGAACCCGTCGACCATGACCTGCTTGTAGAACGACTCGAGCAGCTGACGCGCCGCCGTGCTTCGGATCGGTCCTTGCGGAGCGATGCCGATCGGTCCGCCTGCGACATCGCCCATCACGAGCAAACGCCCGGTCGAGAAATCGGTGAACAGCGTGGGGACGGCGAGGCGGTCGAACGAGGCGATCACCTCGCCCATCCGCTGGACGTTGCGCGCCTCGTTGCGGAAGTCCAGTTCGCGGTGCAACGACTCCGACAGGTGTTCGAACACCGCCTTCAGGTCGATGACCGCCTTGAGACCCGGTCGATCGCTCGCTTTGGCCGCGAACACCTCGAGCAGCGCGAGGTCTTGCTCGATCAGGCCGCGCGCGTCGGGGCGTTGCACCTTGACCACGGCCTTTTCACCGTTGGCCAGGACCGCGCGATGGACCTGCGCGATCGTGCCGGCCGCCAGCGGCTCGGGCGCGACGTGGTCGAACACATCCTCCCACGGGACCCCCAGTTCCTGCTCCATCACGGTCACGACTTGCTCTTCGCTCAGCGGTGGCACGTGGTCTTGGAGTTGCGCCAACTGGTCGATGAACTCCGGCGGCAACAGGTCGGGTCGCGTCGACAAGATCTGCCCGATCTTGCAGAACGTGGGTCCGAGTTCTTCGAGTGCCTCGCGCATGCGCTTGGCCTGGCGCTCACGCCCGATCGTGCCTTCCTCGTCGGGGCGGCCGAAGAGTTCCTTCAGACCGTGCTTGGCGAACACCGTCGCGATCTTGGTTCCACGCGCCATCAGATGCGGTTCGGTTTCGGCGATCGGTGAGCCCGAGCGCAGCACTCCGGAGGAGGCGGCGGGCATGGCGGTCGTCACACCGTCCGTGGTGTTCACGATGATCACGGTGCAGCGGGCGTTGTGGCTGATGCGGTTCGGCACGTTGCCAAGGAGGAACTCTTTGCGGCCGGCCATCCCTGCGTTGCCGACGACCAGAACGTCGATCTTGGCGTCCTCTGCGGCGCCGACGATCGCCATCGCGGGGTCGAGGTCGACGACCACGTGTGCACGCCCGCGGGCGCCGGCGAGCCGCTGGGACTCCACGTGGAGCGCGTCGGCGGCAACCGCCGCCTTGGTGCGTTCTGCGGCGCCGAACTCGGTGTCGGTTGGGTTGGTCGGCACGATCACCTGCACCAGGTGCAGCTCCGCGTCGAACCTCGCCGCGAAGTCCGTTGCCCAGCCGACCGCGCGCGAGGCGGTTCGTGAAAGGTCCGTGCCCACCATCACTCGCGAGATCGTGCCGGTGCCGGGGTCGATCGTGTTCGCCATGGGCGCATTATCAACGCTTGGCGGGCGGAGTCGCGAGGTGGCCGCCTCCAACGTCGGTGGTGGTGCCTGCACGCAGGGGGTTCGGCGGCTCCGGTCGAAAACCCGATTGGTATCCTTCTGCGGCGTCGCCGGAGTAGCTCAGGGGTAGAGCAACCGCCTCGTAAGTGGTAGGTCGGGGGTTCGAATCCCCCCTCCGGCTCTCAGCGTCGCCACCGTCGCCCGCCCAGGACCGCGCGCACAGTTGCCGTCGGTCCCCGACCTTGCGAGAATCCCGCCCGTGAAGACCATCCGGAGACTCCTTGGCGTCACCTCCGGTGCGGCGTTCCTGCTGCTCACTTCGGGTGGCTCCGCGTTCGCCCAGACCCGTATCGGACCGACGACGGTGCCGGAGCGTACCGACGGCGGGTGGATCTACTGGTTGGCGTTCTTGAGCCTCGCGCTTGCCCTGCTGCTCGTCATCCTCCTGATCGCGGCGTACATGCGGTATGCGCCCCGTTTCTCCAAGGACGAAGACGAGGCGAAGGTGGTGCGCGCGGATCGGGTCCTGCCCGGTCAGGAGCCGCCCCGTCGCATGGTAGACGTGACGCAGGCGGTGCCGGTCGTCGTCCAGCCCCCGCCGGTAGGGGTCGCCGCCGCCCCGGCCGCCGCTGCCGCGTCACCCGCGTCTGCGGTCGCCGTTGCAGAAGCCCCGGTCGCAACCTCCCCTGCCCCTGCTGCTGCTGCACCAGCTCCGGCCGCGGCTGTGGTGCAGCCTGAGGAGCGCCCCGAGGTTTCCCTCGACCAGGAGGTCTTCGACAAGACGCTTGCAGAACTGCTCGCCGCCGGTACCGACAGGCGCATCGCCGAGGGCAAAGCGCGTCGCGCCGGGATGATCGCCGCGCGCAAGAAGGCCTCGGGCGAGGGGTAGGCGCTCGGGCGAGTGGGTGTTGACCCAGCGGTTGAGCTCGACTGGTCACTCGGTTCGCAGGCGGCCCGATTGGCCGACTGGGACACCGCGCTTCGCACCGGCCGCACGGTCGCCGGTCCCGGCCCAAAGGTGTCCCACCCCGATCGATCGGCGATGCGCGCCGACCTCGCCGAGCATGTCTCCTCGGCCGGATCGCTCGTGCGGGAGTTCACCGGGCTCGAGGTGAGTGGGTTCCGCTCGCGCGCTTGGGTCATGGGCCGCGGCGATTGGATCCGCCAGAACCTCAAGGGGCTGCAGCGGATGATGGAACCTCTCGCAGAGCGTGTGTTCGAACGCCGGCCCGGTGGAGCGCACGCAGATCGACCGAGTTTCTCGCGCAAGGCGCTCGGCGTGCAGGTCGGCGGGATCCTCGGCTACGTCGCTCGCCGGGTGCTCGGCCAGTTCGACGTGTTCCTACCGCCCGACGATGACGGGCTGATCTACTTCGTCGGCCCGAACCTGCTCGACGTCGAGCGGTCCTTCGCCCTGCCGCCTCACGACTTCCGCCTGTGGGTGGCGATCCACGAGGTGACGCACCGCGTGCAGTTCGCCGCCGCGCCGTGGCTGCGCGGAGAGCTGTCAGGCGTGGTCGAGTCCTACCTACGTACGGTGTCGCTGGATCCGAAGGACTTGCTCGAGCAGGTCACCCGCGCGGTCCAGGAGTTGCGACCCGGCTCGAAGTCCGAGGGTCCCGGCGGGATCTTGCGCCTGCTCACACCGGAGCAACGCCCGCTGTTCGAGCGTACCCAAGCGATGATGTCGCTCCTGGAAGGACACGCCTCCTACGTGATGGACGCGGTGGCGGCGGGCGCGGTCGAGGATCTGCCGCGCCTTCGCCAGGCGTTGGCCCGGCGCCGCGCGGTCGGCGGATGGGAGAAGCGGGTTCAGCGAGCGATCGGGTTCGATCAGAAGATCGCCCAGTACGACGCCGGCCAGCACTTCGTCGAGCAGGTGGTCTCGCGGATCGGCATGAGCGGGTTCAACCTCGTGTGGGAGGGCCCCGGGAACCTCCCGTTGGCCGGTGAGATCGGCGACCCCGATCGCTGGATCGCCCGCGTCGCGGGGTAGAGCGTGAGTGAGCGCCGGCCACCTGCGGTCGCGCGGGTGATCGAACGGGTCACGCATACGGCGCGCACCCACGAGATGTTCGCGCCCGGCGATCTGGTGTTGGTGTGGGTGTCCGGCGGACCCGATTCGATCTGCCTGTTGGAAATCCTCGTGCGCGTCCGACGCTTGTTCCGGATCCGGCTGGCGGTCTTCCACCTGAACCACGGACTGCGACCCGGATCGGACGCCGACGCGTCGTACGTCCAGCGCCGCGCGGCGCGCCACGGGCTGCCCTGCCATGTGGCGAGGCCGACCGCGACGTCAGCCCGCGGCGACTCGATCGAGCAGTGGGCACGAGAAGAACGACGTCGCGCGGCTGCCGAGGTCGCCGGCTCGATCGGCGCGAGCCGCTCGGCGCTCGGCCACACCATGGAGGACCGAGCCGAAACGGTGCTGATCGGTCTCGTCCGCGGCTGGGGATTGGACGGTTTGGCCGGCATCGAGCCGGTCGCCGGTGCCCTCGTGCGACCGCTGCTCGACGTTCGGCGCGCCGAGACGCAGGCGGTGTGTCGCTCGCTCGGGCTACGCCCGCGGGTCGACGCCTCCAACGACGACACGACGTTGCTGCGCAATGCGCTTCGCCACCGGGTGATCCCCGCGATGGAGCAAGCGACCGGCCGCGATGTGACGGCGACGATCGCGAGGAGCGCCGAGCTGCTGCGAGCCGATGCGGCGTTGCTCGACCAGCTTGCCGCCGAGCTCGGGGGTTCGATCGTGACGGTCGCCGACGGCGGTCTCGCCCTGCACGCGGCCGGACTGAACGACCTCGCACCGCCCATCGCGAGTCGGGTCGTACGCCGCGCGTTCGCCGCGGTGGACCTCACCTGGTCCGAACACGCGATCGTCGGCGTGCTCGACCTTGCGGCCGGACGCCCGGGTCGGCGTGTCGAGCTGCCTGGTGGGGCGACGGCGAGGCGCGACCGCGCGAACGTCGTGATCCAACGGTAGACTCCGGCCCTCCCATGGACGTGTTCACCGACGACATCGAGAAAGTCCTCATCTCCGAACGCGAGATCCAGGCCAAGCTCGAAGACATGGGCGCACAGATCACGCGGGACTACGAGGGACGCAGTCTGTTGCTCGTCGGAGTGCTCAAGGGAGCCTTCGTCGTGATGGCGGATCTGTCGCGCAACATCCAGCTGCCCCTGCAGTTCGACTTCATGGCCGTGTCGTCTTACGGGGCGGCCACCAAGACGTCGGGGGTCGTGCGCATCCTCAAGGACCTCGATCACGACCTCAAGGATCGCGATGTGCTGGTGGTCGAAGACATCGTCGATTCGGGTCTGACGCTCAAGTACCTGCTGAAGAACCTCGCCGGGCGCAAGCCCGCGTCGCTCGAGGTCGCCGCGCTTCTGCGCAAGCAGGGCATCCAACAGGTGGAGCTGGATCTTCGCTACGTCGGGTTCGAGATCCCGAACGAATTCGTCGTCGGCTACGGGCTCGACTTCGCCGAGAAGTACCGCAACCTGCCGTACATCGGCACGCTCAAGCCGTCGGCCTATGGTGGCTGAGCGGGAACCGTGCGCGGTCAACCGCCGTCTCATCGACATGCGGTCCTTCCTCGCGGTCCTCGCGGTCCTCGCGGTCCTCGCGTTCACGTTGACGGTGTCCGCGTGCGCCCGTGGCGCGAGCGAGCCGGGCGGCGTCATCGCCGGAACCGTTACCGCTGGTCCCACGTGCCCCGTCGAGCTCGCGAACTCTCCGTGCCCGCCGGGGTTGTGGACCGGCACCGTGCGAGCCACCGCGAGCGATGGCAAGACGTATGACGCGCGAACCGACGATCAAGGTCGCTACCGCTTCTCGCTGCCCGCCGGGACCTACGAGGTGATCCCGGTGATGGAGGGATCCGGGCCACCGACCGCTCAGCAGGCAACCGTGACCGTGACCACAGGGGGCTCGGTGCACCTCGATCTCGAGGTCGACACGGGCATCCGGTGAGGATCGGCAACCCGCTCAACGCGCCCTCGCGGTAGCATCCGGCGTCATGAGCGATCGCTTCGACCACGCGAAGATCGAGCAGGGCGTCCGCATGATCCTGGAAGGCATCGGCGAGGACCCCGAGCGCGGCGGTCTTCGCGAGACGCCCGCGCGCGTCGCCCGCATGTACGAGGAGATCTTTGGCGGGATCGGCGTGGAGGCTTCGCAGATCGTCACGGTGGTCGAGGGTGCCGACTTCGACGAGATGATCATGGTTCGCGACATCCCGCTGTACTCCAGTTGCGAGCATCACCTGATCCCGTTCATCGGCAAAGCGCACGTCGCCTACATCCCGAACAAGTCCCAGCAGATCACGGGGTTGTCCAAGATCGCGCGCGTGGTCGATACGCTGGCCAAGAAGCCCCAGGTGCAGGAGCGGTTGACAACCGAGATCGCCGAGGCCATCGAGCAGGCGCTGAGCCCGCGCGGTGTGTTCGTCGTGATCGAGGCCGAGCATCTGTGCATGACGATGCGCGGCATCAAGAAGCCCGGCGCCGTCACGGTGACGTCGGCCGTTCGTGGACTGTTCCGCAACGACGCCCGCACGCGCCAAGAGGCGATGCAGCACATCCGCATGCGGTAGGCGCCGCCGAGACAACCGCTGCGAGCGCCGCTTCACTACGATGGAGTCGTGAGCGAGCGGATCTGGCGTTGTCGCGACCACGTCTTCCCGTTGGGGAAGCGCACGTTGGTGATGGGCGTGGTCAACGTGACACCGGATTCGTTCAGCGACGGCGGACGGCTGGAGACCGCCGAGGACGCCGTGCGACTCGGGGGTCAGCTCGCCGACGACGGCGCCGACCTTCTCGACGTCGGCGGTGAATCCACACGGCCGGGCGCGACACCCTTGCCGATCGATGAGGAGATGCGTCGCGTCGTGCCCGTGATCGAAGGTCTGCACTCCGCACGACCGGACACCCCGATCAGCGTCGACACGCGTCACGCCGAGACCGCACGCGCCGCCATCGCCGCCGGTGCTGCTGTGGTCAACGACGTGACCGGTGGGCGGGACCCGGGGTTGCTCGCGGTCGTGCGTGAGGGTGGTACCGGCGTCGTCTTGAACCACATGCGGGGCGAGCCCCCAACGATGCAGGACGACCCGAGGTACGACGACGTCGTCGCCGAGGTGCACGAGTACCTGCGCGAACGCGTCGAGGCCGCCGTGTTCGCGGGGATCGCCGCAGACCGCGTGTGCATCGACCCGGGGATCGGGTTCGGCAAGGACCTCGGACACAACCTCGCCCTGCTGCGGCACCTCGAAAGGTTCGGCGATCTGGACGCGGCCGTCCTGATCGGGGCGTCGCGCAAGGGGTTCATCGGCGCGCTCACCGGCGTCGAGGAGCCGGCGGCGCGGCTGGAAGGTTCCCTCGCCGCCGCGGTGCTCGCGGCGGCGCACGGGGCCGACATCGTGCGAGTACACGACGTGAGCGAGACCGTCCGCGCGCTGCGGGTCGCCGACGCGATCGTGCGAGGGGGCGCGTGAACCGTTTCGCCTCCTCGGGGGGCGAGATCGCGTATCACGACGTGGGCGAGGGGCCGGCGGTGTTGCTCCTGCACGGGTTTCCGCTGTCGTCGCATCTGTGGCGGGGGCTCATCCCGACGCTCGCGAGCCGGCATCGGGTGATCGCTCCGGATCTGCTCGGTCTCGGCGATTCCGACAAGGGTTCGCAGGCTGCGCTGGACATCCGAGCACAGACGACCTACATCAATGCGCTGCTCGACCACCTCGAGATCGATCGCATCGCGCCGGTCGGACATTCCACCGGCGGCGGGATCGCGCAGCTGCTCGCCGCCGACCGGCTCGGCGTCGAATCCCTGGTCCTGATCGACAGCATCGCGTTCGACGGATGGCCGGCCGAGGTGACGACCGAAGTGCAGGTGGCGCCCGTCGAGCGCGAGAGCATCGATTCGATCGAACTCGTCTTGCGTGCGGCGTTTCGCCTCGGCATGCGCGAGGGCGAGCTGGCAGAAGACGACCTTGCGACGTACCTTCGACCGTGGTCGGTCCCCGAACACGTTCCGGCGTTCTTCCGGTGGGCGCGCGCGATCGACGGGCTCGGCCTCCGCGAGTTAGAGCCGCGGATGCGCACGTGGGAGTTGCCGACCCTCATCCTGTGGGGCGAAGACGACCCCTTCTTCGCGGCCTCGATCGGGGAACGGCTGAACGACGCGATCTCGTCCTCGGCGCTCGGGCTCGTGCCGGGATGCGGTCATTTCCTCCCCGAGGAGGCGCCCGAAACGATCTACCCCATCATCTCGGAATACTTGCGAGCCAACTACTTGCGCGCCCCGCACGGCCACGGGGCCGGTGGACCGGTCCTGGTGCCGCTGCAGATCGCCGGGTCCCTCGATCTGACCGATGATGGACCTGAGGACGACGAGCCGGTCATCGCCGATGACCAGGAGGTGGGACCGAACGCATGAAGGCCCGATTGTTCCTGTCCGGTATCCGCGCGCAAGGTCATCACGGAGCGAGACCCGGCGAGAAGGACACGACGCAGCCGTTCGTGGTCGACCTCGACCTCGAGGTCGAGGTCGGGGCCGACGCGATCGATGCGACGGCCGACTATCGCGGTGTGTCCGAAGGCGTTCGAACCATCGTGGAACGGGGCTCCTACGACCTGATCGAATCGATGGCAGCTGCGATCGCCGATGCGTGCCTGGCGTTCGACGGGGTCACGCGAGCCACGGTGGTCGTGCACAAGCCCAACGCCGCGACGCGCTTGGGCATCGACGGGGTCGCGACCGCGGTCACGCGCCCCGAGGCGTAGGCGCGTGGGCGATGCGTTGCTCGGACTTGGGTCGAACCTGGGGGAGCGGCTCGTGACCCTGCAGGCCGCGGTGACGTCGCTCGCCGAACACGGGGTGCGTGCCACGGCGTCTTCGCGCGTGTGGGAGACGACCCCTCTGGGTGGCCCCGACGATCAACCGGCCTTCCTCAACGCGGTGATCCGGGTCGATCCAGGCGGGCTGGACCCCGACGCGGTACTGGCGGCCGCCAACGCCGTCGAAGCGGCCCTCGGCCGAGTTCGGGAGGTGCGCTGGGGGTCACGCACGATCGACATCGACATCCTGCTGTGGGGAGAACTGGTGCGCGGCGACGCGCGTTTGACGATCCCGCATCCGCGGATGCACGAACGCGCGTTCGTCGTGCTGCCGCTGCTCGATCTCGAGGCCGATCCGCGCTTGCCCGACGGGACCCGACTGCTCGATCTGCCCACTCCTCGCGGTTCGGCACAGCCGTTCGCCCCGCCACTGGCGCTGCCATGAGCGGCGGCCTGTGCCTGCGCTGCGATTGGCGCGGAACCACGCAAAGCGACCTGTGCCCACGATGTGGCGCGACCGTGTTCACCTCGGAGCCGTCGTCGAAAGGGGCGCGGCGATCGGGGGGCACTGCGCCTGGGCATGGTTCGCCTCGCAGCGAGACCCCCTCGGCGTCGATCGGCGTGGTGCGACGATCGTGGCGGCATCTGGTCGCGATCGCCGTCATCGTCACCCTGGCGATCGGCGCGGTGGCATTGGTCCAGCGGTATACACCGAGCCCGGCAGGCGCGGCCGATACGGGGCTGCACGGGTACCTGTTGTCCTCGGTCGCCGACAGCGATGGCGTCCGTCTGTGGATCTGGGATCTGGCGCACGCGACCGCGTTTCCCGGCCCGGTGCTCGCGGGCCTTCCCGAGGAGCTCGTCTACGCGTACCTCGCCGATGCCGGTTGGGTCGGCGTCACCACGCTCGGTGACGATGGCGTCCGCACGGCGTCGGTCATCCGTTACTTCGGGACCACGGATCGACCGCTCCCGGTTGCCAGCGGCGCGCTCGTGTCGTGGGTAACCAGCGGGTCCTTCGTCAGCGTCGTGCGCTCGACCCCGGAGGGTGGATGTCGCCGACGCGTCACCATCTCGACGTGGTTCGTTTCGATCCGCACGCAGGAACGGGGTTTCGACGACGTCGTCTGCGGGGAACCGACGGCCTTTGGTCGTAATGGCACGATCGCGTATCTCACGCTCGAGCGAGCCGGCGTCCCCAGCACGTGGCAGGTCGGCAGCTCGCGTCTGTTTCTCGCCGTACCGAGCCGCCGCTTGCTCGGGATCTCCCGTGACGGCGAGCTGCTGGTACAAAGCTCCGAGGCGGGGTCCTCGCTGGAGATGTTCCGAACCTCGCCGCTGCGCAACCCGCTCAGGCCCATCGCAGGTCGAGACGATCTCCTGATCCCCGACTCCGTGCTCGGGTGGAGTTCCGACCGCGAGCAGGCGGTGGTGCTGGGCACGTACCGGGACGTGCATGGCGTGTATCTGGTGGACGTCGGGTCGCGCTCGTCGATCCGGCACCTCCAGCTCGTGCTGGCGACCGACGCCGTCGACCTGAAGGTGGCCCCGACTGCCGATGGAGATCTGTACGTGTCGACAAACGGGGCGGTCAGTCTCTTCCACGATGGGCAGATTCGCCAGATCCCCGCCCCCCGCGATGCGCCGGCGTTCGTCGGTCCTGTGTTGTGGGTATCGACGTTGCCATACTCACCGCAACAGCCATGAAGATCGCGATCGTCGGAGCGGGCACGTCGGGAACCGCCCTGGCGGTGGCGTGGGCTCGCGCCGGTCACGCGATCACCGCGGTCACGGGACGTGCTGCGACGGGTGATCGGGCAGCCACGTGGCTGCCAGGGGTTCCGGTCCGCTCCGTGGCCGAGGCGGTGCGCGGGGCCGACCTCGTCGCCGTGTCGGTTCCCGACGACGCCTTGGGTGCGAGCGCGGTCGCCGTCGCCCGCGCGATCGGTCCCGACACGTGGGTCCTGCACGTGTCCGGCGCCAACGGGCTCGACGTGCTCGAGCCCGTCGTCGCGGCCGGTGGCCGCGTGCTCGCCGTGCATCCGTTGCAGACGTTCGCCGACGTCGCGGGTGCGATCGATGCCCTCGCGGGCTGCGCGGTGGCCGTGACGTCGCGTGACGACGACGGATGGCGGTTGGGCGAACGACTCGCGCTCGATCTCGGGGGCCGCCCGTTCCGCCTGGCGGATGAGGCACGCGCGCTGTATCACGCTGCGGCGGTCTTCGGCTCGAACTACCTCGTCGTGGTTTCGGGGGCGGCTCAGGAGCTGTTGACCGCCGCCGGCGTCCCCGACGCTGCGGCTGTCCTGGCGCCACTGCAACGAGCGACGGTCGCGAACGTCCATCGGCTCGGGCCGGCAGCCGCGCTCACCGGACCGGCCGTTCGCGGCGACGCCGGCACGATCGAGCGGAACCTTCGTTCGATCACCGAAACGGCGCCGCACCTCGTCGGCCCGTACGTCTCGCTGTGCCGAGCGTCGATGGACCTGGCGGGCGCCCGCCTTTCCCCCGGCGGTCGCGATGCGATCGAAGAGGTCCTGCGCGGATGGAACTGATCCGCGAGGCGGCATCCGTGCGCACGGCGACCGAACTGCTTCGCGATGCGGGCGAGGTCGTGGGGTTCGTTCCGACGATGGGGGCCCTGCACGAGGGTCATCGCTCGTTGATCCGAACGGCGCGCCGATCCGCCGACCGCGTGGTCGTGTCGATCTTCGTGAACCCTCTGCAGTTCGGCGAAGCGGAGGATCTCGAACGCTATCCCCGCGACGAGGCGGGCGATCTTGCGATCTGTACGAGTGAAGAAGTCGACGTGGTCTGGGCCCCCCCGATCGAGGAGGTCTATCCCCTCGGAACGTCGCTCACGCGCCCCGCACCCGGTGATGTCGGTGACCTCTATGAGGGAGCCGCCCGCCCCGGGCACTTCGGCGGCGTGCTCCAGGTGGTGCATCGTCTCTTCGACGTCGTCGGCCCGTGTCAGGCCTTCCTCGGCGAGAAGGACGCGCAACAGTTGTTCCTCGTGCGCCGTATGACACAGCAGGAAGAGGCGCTGCAGGTGCACGTCGTGGCCTGCCCGACCGTCCGCGAACCAGACGGGTTGGCCCTGGCGTCGCGCAACGCCTACCTGTCTGCCGAGGAACGACTGCAGGCGTCGTGCCTGTTCCTTGCGTTGACCGAGGCAGCCGAGCGGGCCCGCGCGGGCGAACGCGATGCGAACGTCTTGGTCGCCTTGATGGCTCGCGAGATTGGCGCGACGCCTCTGGCGAATCTCGATTACGCGGCGGTGGTGGATGACGCCACGTTCGAACCGGTCGGGACGATCGACGGCCGTGCGCGAGCGCTCGTGGCCGCTCGATTCGACCACGTGCGTCTGATCGACAACCTCCTCCTGCCGGAACCGACCGCATGAGCGTCGAGCCGCCCGATCGTGTCGAGATCGTGGCCGCGGTCATGCCCGATGTCCTTCGCCTGCGTGTCGACACCGACGACCAGGAGGTCGGCGCCGCCCAGATCATCTGCGACGAGCCGGGCACGTGTGCCGGTATGCCGATCGTCAAGGAGATCGTGGGAAGGGTCGGCGCCCGCGCCCGTGCGCTGGTCGCTGAGGGTGCGCTCGTCGAGCCCGGTCAGGTCGTGGCGGAGCTTGGTGGACCGCGGGCCGCGATCGGCGGCGCCGCACCGCTCGCGCTGCGTTGGTTGCATCGCCTGTCCGCGGTCGCGAGTGGGGCGATCGCGCCGGAGCCCGGCGACGCGCTCGACACCTATGCCTCACGGTTGTCGGCGTCGGGCGCGGTCCGTCACGATGGTCCGGCGTTCCACATGGAGTTCGAGGAGTAGCCGTGCTTCTGACAGCCGACGTCGGCAATACCGAGATAGTCCTCGGGGTCTTCGATGGCCCCGAGCTGACCCATACGTGGCGATCGTCCACACGGCCGGAGCGCACGTCCGACGAACTCGCGCTGCTGCTGTCCGGCTTCCTCGAGCATCGGGGCTTGGACCTTCGCCGCGACGTGACCGGACTGTGCGTCGCGAGCGTCGTGCCCGACGTGACCGGCCAGTTCCGTGAGATGGCCGCGTCCTATCTCACACACGAGCCACTCGTCGTGGGTCCGGGCATGAAGACCGGGGTCTCGGTTCTGACGGACAACCCGCGCGAGGTGGGCGCCGATCGCGTCGTGAACACCCTGGCCGCATTCACGCGCTTCGGTGGTCCGGCGATCGTCGTGGACTTCGGCACCAGCACGAACTTCGACGTGATCTCCGACGCGGGAGAATTCCTCGGCGGCGTGATCGCGCCGGGGCTGCAGATCAGCGCGGGAGCCTTGTTCGGCCGCACAGCCCGGCTCACGCGCGTGGACCTGCAGCCGCCGCGCTCGCCGGTCGGTAAGTCAACCGTGGAGGCGATCCAATCCGGCTTGATCTACGGCACCGCGGGGGAGGTCGACGGCATCGTGGAGCGCGTCCGTGGCGAACTGGGCGCGCCGGCGGCCACCGTCATCGCCACCGGCGGGCTCGCGCCCGTCGTGATCCCCCACTGCCGCACGATCGACCACTATGAGCCCTGGCTCACCCTGGAAGGCCTTCGCCTCGTGTTTGAGAAGAACGTCGATGACTGACGACACGCCGGTGACGGGTGAGGCGACGGGCCGCGAAGCGGAAGTCCTCGCCGCGCGGCGCGCCAGCCTTGAGCGGTTGGGAAACCGTCGGGCGTTCGCGATGACGCTGGCCGAGGTGCTCGACGTTGCGGAGCCGACGGCAAGCGACCTCGTGCGTGCCGAGCATCCCGACGTCGAGCCGGACACGCGCACCAACGACGTCGTCACGATCGCGGGACGCATCGTGCTGAAGCGCGATATGGGCAAGCTCGTATTCGCGACGCTGCGCGATCGCGGCGGCGACATCCAGCTCGTCGTGAGCAAGGCCGACCTGCCAGAGGCCGATTTCCAGCTGTTCGCGGAGGTCGACCTCGGCGACATCATCGGGGCGTCCGGTCGCGTCGGCACCACGCGCAAGGGTGAGTTGAGCGTGTTCGTCGATCGTTGGGCGATGTTGACGAAGGCACTTCGGCCGCTGCCGGAGAAGTGGGCCGGATTGCAGGACCCGGACCTGCAGCAGCGGCGCCGATACGTGCATCTGATCACCGATGAGGCGCCGCGCCAGGCGTTTTTGGCACGCGCGGCGGTGCTCAAGACGATCCGGCGGGTCCTGGACGAGCGCGGGTTCGTCGAGTTCGAGGGGCCGATGCTGCAAACGGTCGCCGGCGGCGCCAACGCGCGGCCGTTCACGACGCACCACCACGCGCTCGATGTGCCGATGAAGCTGCGGATCAGCCTGGAGCTCTACCTCAAACGGATGCTCGTCGGTGGGGCCGAGCGTGTCTTCGAACTGGGTCGTAACTTCCGCAACGAGGGGATCGATCGCGATCACAATCCGGAGTTCACGATGCTCGAGGCGTACCAGGCCTACGGCGACTACCGCACGATGATGGAGCTGTCGGAAACGCTCGTGCGCGAGTGTTGCCGAGCGGTGAACCCGATCGTCGGGCGCGACGGCGAGCAACTGGCGATCCCCGTGGGGGAGCACATGATCGATCTCGCCGAACCCTTCGCGCGGATCACCGTGCTCGGTTCGGTCTCCGACGCGGTCGGGGAGACGATCACGCTGGAGCACCCCGATCTGCGCGCGATCGCCGATCGCCATCACGTCGCGATCGATGAGGCCTGGGGCCCCGGCAAGATCGTGCAGGAGCTGTTCGAAAAGCTGGTTGAGTCAACGATCGAGCAGCCGACCTTCGTGTGCGACTTCCCGCGTGAGGTGTCGCCCCTCGCTCGACCACACCGTGAGAACCCGGGCCTCACCGAGCACTTCGACCTCGTGGCCGCCGGCGTCGAGTTGGTGACGGCCTTCAGCGAGCTCACCGACCCCGACGAGCAGCGCGCGAAGTTCGAGCAGCAGCAACAGATGAAGGCGGTGCTGGGCGATGAGGTGCATCCGTTCGACGAGGACTTCCTGCGTGCGCTCGAGCACGGCATGCCGCCGGCCGGTGGGCTCGGGATGGGCGTCGACCGGCTGCTCTTGCTGCTGCTCGACGCGCAGAGTCTCCGCGACCTGATCATGTTCCCCGCCCAGCGCCCCGAGTAGGTCCCGACTTGCGCCGGCGGGCTGTTCGGTGCATGGTGACCGCCGTCACCGAACATCCGAGGGAGATACATGGATCGCAATGAGATGGTTGCATTGCTCGCCACCGTGCCGTTGTTCGCGAACGCGGAGCCGGTCGACCTCGACTCGATCGCGCGCCGTATGAAAGAGGTGCATTTCGCGGCTGGCCGCGCGATCGCGACGCAGGGCGACTCGGGGGTGGGCTTCCACCTGATCGTGGAGGGTGAGGCGGAGGTCACCGGCGATGGCGTCCCCGTCCACCGGCTCGGCCGCGGCGGCTACTTCGGCGAGATTGGATTGATCGATGGAGGTCCGAGATCGGCCACCGTCACTGCCGTCACGGATCTCACGACACTTGCGTTGGTCGCCTGGGATTTCCAGCCGTTGCTGGACAACGCGGCGTTCTCCAAGACGTTGCTGCTCGGGCTGTGCACGTTGGTACGGCAGTACCGAGACGCGGCGTCGCCGGCGTCCTAGTGGTCGTCGGCGGCCTCGTGCAGCACGATCACGAGGTCGTGCAACCCGGTGCCCTTTGCCAGGAACCCTGACGCGCCCGCTTCGCGCGCTTCACGCTCGACACCTTCGTCGGCGTGCGCGGTCAAGATCACGACGGGCAGGTCGGGTCGGCGTTCGTGGATCCGCTTCATCGCATCGATACCGGACAGGTCCGGCATCGACAGGTCCATCACGATGATGTCCGGATCGAGGTCCTCAGCCTCCTGACACGCGGCGATGCCGCCGCCCGCTTCGCCGGCCACCTCGATATCGGCGACCAAGCTCAGGGCAGACGAGAGCGCCTTTCGAAACGCTGGGTGATCGTCGACCACGAGCACGCGCACTGGCGTCGCCTCTCCACCGATGAGGTCCACTGCGGAAATGGGGGACCTCCTTCCCGCCAAGGGCTTCGGCATCATGTCGCCAGGGCTTGACAGGCTCGCAGCTGGCAAGCGGACCTACATCGTCCTTCCGGGGGGATTGCGAATGGTCCGGAATGAGCAGGCACAACGGTCGGTGTTGCGTCGCTTATCCGAAGCGTCTGACGCGCCGAAGGATGGGGAAACGCATCGGTACCGATCCATATCGGTTCCGGGCGTTGTGGGGGGCGCGGGTATACTCGGTGCAGCGGCGCTGGGGAAGACCCGGCGCCCCACGCACCTCGGGGGGAGGACGGAGTCCCGCGATCCTCGAGGGTCGGCAGTGCAGGGAACGGGCCGCGGCCCGGAGGAAGAAAGACATGTTCGAGCGCTTTACGGATCGCGCCAGACGCGTCGTGGTTCTCGCCCAAGAAGAAGCGAGGATGCTCAACCACAACTACATCGGCACCGAGCACATCCTGCTCGGGCTGATCCACGAGGGCGAGGGCGTCGCCGCCAAGGCCCTCGAGTCGATGAACATCTCGCTCGATGCCGTTCGCGAACAAGTGCAGGAGATCATCGGCCAAGGCCAGGCCGCGCCGACGGGGCACATCCCGTTCACGCCGCGCGCCAAGAAGGTTCTCGAGCTGTCGCTTCGCGAAGCGCTGCAACTCGGTCACAACTACATCGGCACCGAGCACATCCTGCTCGGACTGATCCGCGAGGGTGAGGGCGTCGCTGCCCAGGTGCTGCAGAAGCTGGGCGCCGACCTCAACCGCGTCCGCCAGACCGTGATCCAGCTGTTGTCGGGCTACACCGGTGGCAAGGGCGAGCAGGTCGCCACCGCCGGCGGCACCAGCGAACAGACCCAGGGCGGCTCGGCCGTGCTCGACCAGTTCGGCCGCAACCTCACCCAGCTCGCCCGCGAGGGCAAGCTCGACCCCGTCATCGGTCGTGAGAAGGAGATCGAGCGCGTGATGCAGGTCTTGTCACGCCGCACGAAGAACAACCCGGTGCTGATCGGTGACCCGGGCGTCGGCAAGACCGCCGTCGTCGAGGGTCTGTCGCAGGCGATCGTCAAGGGCGAGATCCCCGAGACCCTGCGGGGCAAGCAGATCTACACGCTCGACCTCGGCGCCTTGGTGGCCGGGTCCCGCTACCGCGGCGACTTCGAAGAGCGTTTGAAGAAGGTGCTCAAGGAGATCAAGACCCGCGGCGACATCGTGCTGTTCATCGACGAGCTGCACACGCTCGTTGGCGCCGGCGCCGCAGAGGGCGCGATCGACGCGGCATCGATCCTCAAGCCGATGTTGGCGCGCGGTGAGCTGCAGACGATCGGCGCGACCACCCGCGACGAGTACCGCAAGCACCTCGAGAAGGACGCGGCACTCGAGCGTCGATTCCAGCCGATCGACGTCGCCGAGCCCACCGTCATCCACACGATCGAGATCCTCAAGGGCCTGCGCGACCGCTACGAGGCGCACCACCGCGTCACCTACACCGACGACGCGATCGTGGCCGCCGCCAACCTTGCCGACCGCTACATCTCGGACCGCCAGCTGCCCGACAAAGCGATCGACCTGATAGACGAGGCCGGCAGCCGCATGCGGATCCGTCGCATGACCGCGCCGCCCGATGTGCGCGAGGTCGACGAGAAGATCGCCGAAGTCCGGCTCAAGAAAGAGTCGGCGATCGACGGCCAGGACTTCGAGCTCGCCGCTCGACTGCGCGACGAGGAGCGTCAGCTCCAGGAAGAGCGCGGTCGTCGCGAGCAGACGTGGAAGGCCGGCGAGATGGATGTGCTGTCCGAGATCGACGAAGAGCAGATCGCCGAAGTGCTGTCGGTGTGGACCGGCATCCCGGTGTTCAAACTCACGGAGGAAGAGACCGACAAGCTGCTGCGCATGGAAGACGAGCTCCACAAGCGCATCATCAGCCAGCACGAGGCGATCTCCGCGGTGTCGCGCGCCATGCGCCGCACCCGAAGTGGCCTCAAGGACCCGCGTCGCCCCTCCGGATCGTTCGTGTTCCTCGGTCCTTCGGGCGTCGGCAAGACCGAGTTGTCCAAGGCCCTTGCCGAGTTCTTGTTCGGTGACGAGGACTCGCTGATCCAGCTCGACATGTCGGAGTTCCACGACCAGTACACCGTGTCGCGTCTGATCGGCTCGCCTCCCGGCTACGTCGGGTACGACGAGGGCGGCCAGCTCACGGAGGCCGTTCGCCGCAAGCCCTTCTCGGTCGTGCTGTTCGACGAGATCGAAAAGGCGCACCCCAACGTGTTCGACACGCTGCTGCAGATCCTCGAAGACGGTCACCTGACCGACGGCCAGGGCCGTACGGTCGACTTCAAGAACACGATCATCATCATGACCTCGAACCTCGGCACGCGCGATATCCAAAAGGGCATGTCGGTCGGGTTCGCATCCAACGTCGATGCGCTCGGCGACTTCGAGCGCATGCGCGGCAAGGTCGAAGAAGAGCTGAAGAAGTCCTTCCGGCCCGAGTTCCTTAACCGGATCGACGAGGTCATCGTCTTTCACTCGCTCGACACGCTGGACGTGAAGAAGATCGTCGATCTCATGATGCGCCGCGTCGAGGAGCAACTGAAAGCCAAGGACATCGATATCGAGCTGACCGACGAGGCCAAGACGTTCCTCGCGGAGCGCGGGTGGGATCAGGCGCTCGGCGCTAGGCCGCTTCGCCGCACGATCCAGCGTCTGGTCGAGGACCCCTTGTCCGAGAAACTGCTGAACAAGGAATATCGGGCCGGCGAAGCGGTGTTGGTCGACGTGGTGGATGGCGAGATCGTCTTCACCTCGACGATGGGTCTCGTGCCACCCGACGTCCCGCCTGTTGAACTCGCAGGTTCGCCCGAATCGTAGGCGGATCAGCGATCCCGCCCCCTCGGGGGCATCAAGGCCGAAACCCGGCCCCGCGAGGGGACCGGGTTTCTCGGCATCTGGTGCCTTAGAGCGTGAGGCCCCGGAGCTCCTCGGGAACTAGGTCGGCGAACGTCCAGGCGGTCCACAGGTCGTTCGCGATCTCATCCCACGGCAGATGTAGGCCGCCGTGCTCGAACCAGGTACCGATCCGACGGACGTCGCGCTCGAGGAATGCCTGGGCGTGCCGGTTCTTCTTCGGGTCGACCGCCTGCGGGAAGTCGATCACCACGATGTCGCCGTCCCAGACCAGGACGTTGTAGGCGGACAGGTCGCCGTGCACGATGTCGCGATAGAGCATGTGCTCGAGCGCGTCGTGGGTTCGTTCCCACAAGGCCTCGAGTTCCTCACGATCGTCGTAGGCGTACTCGTGGAGCCTGGGCGCCGGGGCCGACCGGTCACCGATGTAGGTCATCAAGATCGCGTCGTCGGTGCACTCGATCGGTCTGGGGACTGGCGCGCCCAGCCCGGATAGCTTTCGAAGGGTTTCCCATTCGCGAGAGACCCACAGGCCGCCTTGGACCTCGCGGCCGAACTTGGTCTTCTGGTCCAGAGCGGCGCGGATCCGTCGCTCCTTGATGAACTCGCCGTCGCGGTACAGGCCCTCGTCGCGGAAATCGCGCTTGTTCAAGGGGTGGTAGAGCTTCAGTGCCACCAGCTCCTCACCGGTCGTGCGGGGGTTCGCACGACACAGGTGAACGCTGGCTTCTTTTCCGTGTTTCAGCGGCAGGAGCACCGCTTCGATGAGACCTTCATCGAAGAAGTGCTCGAAGGCTTCCTCGTGCAAGGCGATAGCTCCTTCGTGATGACGTGGACGTGCGGAAGTCCGCGTCCTTCAGGAGCGTTGCGCGAGCGAAGTCAGCGCATGCCGGAGGGACGCGGTGCTGTGAACACCGAGACAGAGATCTTGTTCATCTGTCATCCCTCCTTCCGAGGTGCCGATCGTCGACGATGACGAACGACACCACGACGATAGCACCCAACTCGACCCGATGGACGGATGTGCCGGGGCACACCTCGTGATACCGTCCGGCGTTCTCGAGGGAGGGAGTTCAGGTGGCCCGTCGATCCATGATCGTGTGTGTGCTTGTGGCGCTTTGCCTGCCCGCCGCCGCGCCTGCCCAGGCCCTGACGTGTGATGGATCCCTGACCGCGGGACCGCAGCCCACGATCTCGAACGGCGGCGCATCCGCCGTCGGCGTGTCGGCGAAGGCCGGTCGATGGGGGGTGGGTCAGCGGACCGAGTTCGGCTCCACCACGAAGCAGTTCGCCGTCTCGCTGCACTGGGACGGCGCCCGCTGGGTGAAGGTGCAGATGGCGAACGCCCGGGCGTTCGAGCCGAAGACCCTCGCGGTCTTCGGAGCGAAGGCGTGGACCGCGGGTCGACGATCGGACCCCTCGACGGGCGGGGGCGATGCCGGCTCAGCGATAGAGCGCTGGAACGGCACGTCGTGGCGACGGGCGTCGCATGTGCCGGCAGTCATGAACGCAGGCACCACCTCCGTGTGGGCCATCGGCGGCTCTTCCCGGCGAGACATCTGGGCTGGAGGGGCGACGATCGTGAACAACGGGTGGCGCGTCGTCATGCTGCATTGGGATGGTGGCAGTTGGAGCCGCGTCCCGGCGCCACTTCCCCTTCCGGTGGATGCGTTCGATGGAGACTTTCGGCTCACGTCGATCGCCGCGAGCGCGCCCGACGACGCCTGGGCGGTGGGCTTCGCGTTCCCCTTCGGGCAGCAATCATTCGCCCTGCATTGGGATGGCACCGCGTGGTCGATCGTGAACCCCAGCGTGCCAGACGCGCCGAGCAACAATTCCTTGAGCGATGTGGCAGCCCGGGGCTCCGAGGTGTGGGCGGTCGGTACCGCAGGCGGAGCTCCCCTGCTGCTGCGATGGAACGGCGCTGCGTGGACACGGATGCCGAGCCCGAAGACTGGATTCGCGGCGAACCACATCGAAGCGGTGGCCATCGGGTCGACGGTGCTGATCGGCGGGTCCGGCTATTCGGGCATCGCGCCGAATCCGTCCTTGGAGTACTACCGCTGGGAGTCACCGGGTTCGTGGGTGCCGCTTTCCGCGCCCGTGTCTGCGATCGGTGACCTGAGTTTCAGCCCGATGGGGGAGGTCATCGCAGCCGGCGGTAGCCTCGGCCAGCCGTCACAGATCTTGGATGGGTGTCTCTAAGGCAGCGCCGAGTCGAACCACTCGCTCGACGATCGAACGTGGGACGTGTGTCACGGCCCGGAAACCGTCGCCGTCCGGCAGGACCTCTTGTGCGAGCGAGACGAACTTGGGCCCGTCGGCCAACAGGAATCCGACCGTGTGGACCAGGTAGTCGGGACGGATGTCCTCGGCGTTGGACTGGTCGAAATCGAAGAACGCGTCGCGCCAGATCACGACGACGAGCGGGTGCTCGGCCTGGAGGAGCTCGAGTTGCGACCCGAGATCTTGGGTCTGCTCGGTTGCTTGTTCGATCTTAACGACCCGCATCGGCTCCACCTCACCCACTCACTATCGGCAGCGATCTCCCGAGGAGGAGCGCCCGGCGAAGACTCGCACCCTTCGGCTCCGAACAGGCCCGAAGGGCCTCACCCGGGCAGGGCTCGCAGGCTACCCTCCGGTACTGACATGGCGGAAGAAGGGCGAGGAACGGGTGCCTCACATGGGCGAGCCCGAAGCGCCCGTTGGCGTGTCAGAGACCACGGATACGGTCGCGGCATGGCGAAACCGAGGGTCCGGTTCTCTTGTGGCGCGTGCGGGCAAAACGCCCCGCAGTGGGCGGGGCGCTGCCCAGGGTGCGGCGCCTGGGGGCAGATCGAACAGGAGGCGATCGCTCGCCCGGGGCCGGTACGTGCGGTCCCGGCTGCTCGCGTCGGTCCGCTGCTGCAGGCGGGGGCGCCCGACCCTCCCAGGGTCTCCACCGGCCTCTTGGATCTCGATCGGGTGTTGGGGGGTGGCCTCGTGCCGGGCTCGGTCGTACTGCTTGCCGGAGCCCCGAGGATCGGCAAGTCGACCCTCCTGCTGCAGTGGCTGTCAGCCATGGGCGCGGGCGGCCGCTCGGGCCTGCTCGTGAGCGGCGAGGAATCCCGAGCCCAGGTTGCGTCCCGGGCGCGGCGCCTCGGCGTGCCCGTCGACACCGTCGCGTTCGCACCTGGCAGGGACCTGCACGAGGTGCTCGCAGCAGCTCGCTCCCTGCAGCCGCAGGTCCTCGCGGTCGATTCCGTGCAGACACTGCGCGATGTCGAGGCGACGACGCAGCCCGGCGGTGTTGCGCAAGTGCGCGCATGCACCGACGCCCTCGTCGAGCTTGCGAAGGAAGACGACATCGCGGTGGTGTTGGCAGGCCACGTCACGAAAGATGGCGACCTGGCGGGTCCCCGGGCACTCGAGCACGCGGTCGACGTGGTGCTGAGCTTCGAGGGCGATCCCCGGTCGGGCCTGCGCATCGTCTCGGGAAGCAAGAACCGCTTTGGCAGCGAAGGGGAGACCGCCTGGTTCGAGATGGGGGCGGCGGGGCTCGCTCCGATCGACCCGTCAGCCCTGCTGTGCTCGGGGCATCAGCTCCCCGGCGCCGCGGTCGCACTTCCGCTCGCGGGGCGACGCGCGATCGCAGTGGAGATACAGGCTCTCGTCGGGGCGACAGGGGGGCCGGGTCGACGCCAGGTCACCGGCCTCGACGTCCGGCGGTTCCAGCAGGTGGCCGCGGTGCTCGAGCGAAGTGCCGGCGTGCCGCTCGGGGGCGCCGAGCTGTTCGGCGCGGTCGCGGGCGGTGCTCGTATCGACGATCCCGCCGCTGACCTGGCCGTCTCGGCGGCCCTCGCGTCGGCCGCCTGCGGGGTGCCGCCACCAGCCGGCGCGGCGTTCGTCGGCGAGGTTGCGCTGACGGGGCAGGTTCGCCCCGCCCCCGGTATCGAGCAGCGGGTGGCCGCTGCGCGGGCCGCCGGCTGTACCGTGGTTTTCGCCCCGAGCGGGTCGGTTGACGCCCCTGGGGGTGTGCGGCTGGTCACCGTGGGTCATGTCGCCGAGGCGCTTCATTGGGCCCTCTCACCTGCGGGAACGGCGAACGACCGTCGGGCGTCGTAGACCATTCGGACCATCGGATGCCGCGAAACAGCCCTCTGACCTGCAGGTTTGGGTTGCGCCGGAAGGGGTCCTCGTGCTACCCTCCTGACTAGTCATTGCGCAGCTGCGCAGTTCAACTTCTCCGCTGGGAGGCTTCGTGGCGTTCAGGAAAGGCGACACAGTCGTGCATCCCGAGCACGGCGCCGCGGTGATCCAAGAGGTTCGCGAGAAAGAGTTCCTGGGCGAGAAGCGGAAGTATCTCGTCCTTCGTGTCGTCTACGGCGATCTGACCGTACTCGTTCCGACGGACTCCACCGATCAAGTGGGCCTCCGTCCTTGCGTGAGCAAGAACGAGGCGAAGAAGATCCTGAAGGTCTTGACCGAGGACGAGAGTTCCGTGGCTGCCAACTGGAGCCGCCGGTTCAAGAACAACCTCGAGAAGCTGCACTCGGGCGACCCGTACGAGGTTGCGGAGGTGCTGCGGAACCTGGCGATCCGCGATCGCGAGAAGGGGCTGTCCGCGGGCGAGAAGCGCATGATCACGAAGGCTCGTCAGATTTTGATCTCAGAGCTCGCGTTCGCCACAGGTAAGTCAGAGGACGAAGCGGAAGCCGTGATCGACGGGGTCCTCGACGACGCCCATGGTGCAAAGGTAGCTGCCGGGGGCTAACCGCCCCGAGAAAGCTCACATTTAGGTGCCCTCCCTGGCGTCCGATGCTGTCCGAAAGGGGCATCGGCCCCCCATTTCCGTTGGGATGGGTACATGAGCGAGGATGACGGCCGCACCGTACGGCTCCGTGGGCGCTTGGTCGAGGGCGTCCGCCTCATCTTCATGGCCCTGTTCGGGGCCGTTGGCTCTCAGATCGGGGCGTCGCGGGCCGATATCAGCGAGCGGCAGGCGCTCCTGTACGTGTTCCTGGGCGCCGCGTGCGGGTATGTCATGGGTGGCGTCCTCGGGCGGCTGACGCTCGAGGCCGTGTCCGGCATGGAACGGGAGCTACGCCGCCGGCCGGCGGCGCAGATCGCCGGTGGTGTCGTCGGGCTCGTCGTCGGCCTGCTGGTCGCCACGTTGATGTCGATCCCGGTGTTCTTCCTACCGCTCACCTATGGCTGGCCGGCGAGCGTGTTCCTGTTCATCGTGCTCGGCTCTCTCGGGATCAGGCTCGGGCAGGCCAAGCATGAGGACATCTTCGCCCTGGTCGGCATGAAGCCGCGGGTGAGCGCGCGCGGCGTCGGTGACCTGCATGTGCTCGACACGAGTGCTTTGATCGACGGTCGTGTCGCGGATCTCGTTTCCACCGGGTTCATCTCGGGGACGCTGCTGCTGCACGAGGGCGTGTTGCGGGAGCTGCAGGCCATCGCAGATTCGTCCGACCCGCAGCGACGCAACCGAGGCCGTCGAGGTCTCGACGTGCTCGTTGAGCTGCAGAAGTCGCCGTTGGTGCAGATCCAGCTGTTCGAAGAGGATGCGGTCGTTGATGTCGATGCCGCGCTCGTGCGATTGGCGCGCGAAAGCGGCGCCTCGCTGATCACCGTCGACCACAACCTCGCGCTCGTGGCCGAAGCGCTGCGCGTGCCCGTCGCGCAGGTCAACGCCTTGGCGTCGCGGTTCCGCACGCCGGTGAGCGCCGGAGACGAAACGCAGGTCCGGCTGGTCCGCGAGGGGCGTGATCACGGCCAGGCGGTTGGCTACCTCGACGATGGCACGATGGTCGTGGTCGAAAATGCCACCAGCGCGATCGGCTCCAATGCGGTGGTTCGCGTGCGTAACGTGATCCAGACGACCACCGGGCGCATGATCTTCGCGACCCTGGGTCCGCAAGGGGATCGAAGCGAAGAGTCCGCGGCCGCGTCGGAGGCGTCCCCCTCGTAGGGAGGGCGGCGCTTCCGGCGATCGCCGAGGTCTGACATGCTGCGCGGATGGATCCCGATACCCAGGCCGCAGCCATCATCCTCGCCGCCGGAGCCGGCACCCGACTCGGAGCCGAGCGACCCAAGGCGTTCCTTCCGATCGGTGATCGACCCATGCTCGCCGTTGCGGCTGCCGCGGCCGCGGCGTCACCGGCGATCGCCGCGATCGTGGTGGCTGCGCCGATCGGCTACGAGGACGAGGCGCGAGCGTGCCTGGAGGGTTTGCCGGTGCCGACCACCGTCGTCGACGGCGGGGCCACCCGTCAGGCGTCGGTGCGGGCCGCGCTCGCCGTGCTTGATGGCCCGTTGATCGTGGCGGTCCACGACGCGGCGCGCCCCTTCGCCCCACCCGACCTGTTCACCGAGGTCGTACGTGCCGTGGCCGCCGGCATCGATGGCGCCATCCCCGTGATCGCGATGACGGACACCGTGAAGCGATTGGACGGCATCCGGGTGGTCGACACCGTGGCGCGCGACGATCTCGGGCTGGCGCAGACGCCCCAGGCGTTCCGCGTGGAGGCACTGCGAACGGCGCATGCGGAGGCTACCCGCGCCGGCTACGACGTCACCGACGATGCCATGTTGCTCGAGCAGGTCGGCACGGTGGTCGCGATCCCGGGTGATCCTCGCAACTTCAAGATCACCACGATGCTCGATCTTGCGCGCGCGGAGGCGCGCATCGGTGGATCGGATGCCTGAGCCTCGAGTGCCGCGCAGCGGCCTTGGGTTCGACGTCCATCGGTTCGCCGAGAGCCGGGCACTGTGGCTGGCGGGCGTGTTGTTCGAAGGGGAGGACGGCCTGCTTGGTCACTCCGACGGCGACGTCGTGTGTCACGCGGTGGCCGATGCGCTCCTCGGTGCGGCCGCGCTGGGGGACCTTGGGCAGCATTTCCCGGAGTCCGATCCGGCCGTGGCCGGCATCGAGGGTCGGGAGTTGTTGCGTCAGGTGGTGACGCTGCTCCGCGAGGTCGGAGCGACGCCGTCGTCGTGCGACGTGACCGTGATCTGCGATCGCCCCATGATCGGCCCGCGGCGCGAGGAGATGCGGGGAGAACTCGCGGCTTGCCTCGGCGTTCCGATCGACCGCGCGTCCGTGAAGGCGACGCGCCCCGAGGGGCTCGGACTCGCGGGCGACGGGGTCGGGTGTCTCGCGATCGCGATGATCGTATGAGCGCGGCGGTGGTCGCGGGCAAGCGTGCCGTACTCGAGGCCGTGCGGTCGGGCGAGGCCAGTGAGGTGTTGATCGCGCGCGATGCACGTCAAAGCCCCGCGTTACGCGACGTGCTGGAGGCGGCGCGCGAGGGTGACGTTCGCACTCGGGAAGTCGATCGAAGCGAACTCGACCGGCTCGCCGCCGATCACCGCGGCGTGGTCGCCCGGATCGAGGCGGCCTCAGCCAACGCCACGCTGACGGAGCGCGACCTGTCGACGCATGCTTGGACCGAGGACGCCGTCGTCGTCATCCTCGATGGCGTCGAGGATCCACAGAATCTCGGTGCCGCCGCCCGGTCTGTGGAGGGCAGCGGTGGCGCGATGTTGATCACGCGCACGCACCGGGCGGCGCCAGTGACACCGAGTGCGATCCGCGCATCCGCCGGGGCTCTGATGCATCTGCCCCATGCGCGAGTCGCGAATCTGTCCCGGGCGATCGAGCGTCTGCAAGACGTCGGGTTCACCGTCGTGGGTCTGGACGAGGGTGCGGAGCATTCGATCTATGACGCTTCGTGTCCCGACGGTCGGGTCGCCCTGGTGCTCGGCGGTGAAGGAGCCGGTCTGTCTCGGCTCGTCCGAGATCACTGCGACCTGCTTGTGTCGCTGCCGATGCGTGGGAAGGTGGCGTCGCTGAACGCGGCGGCGTCGTTGGCCGCGGTCTTGTACGCCTACGTCTTGCCGACTCGAAGGGAGGTGCGCGCGTGAGTGAGGACCCTGGTCTCCCAACCGAGCCCGAGCCGACCGGGCGTTCGAGGTATGAGGACTACGACTTGACCATCCCGGTCGCGTCCTCGCGCGTTCGCCGACGGACGCCGACGCTCGTGGTCGCCGCGGTCGTTCTGGGCGTCTCGGGGGTGCTTCCGCTGCTGACGGTCGTGTTGTTCGATGTCAGCAACGCTGCCGCGATCGCGCTGAGCGTTCTGGGTCTGCTCGAACTGGTCGCCTGTTCGCTGGTCGCGATCTTGCATCCGCTCGGGCGACCCTTCGGCATCGCGCTCGGATGCGTGGGCTTGGTGTTGGGACTCATGACCGCACGCACGACGCCGGCCAACGGCCTTGTCACGATGGCGCTGAACGGGTTCGTGATCTACGCGCTGGCTTCATCCGGCCCGTCTTTTCGCCGAGGGTAGACTCGGGCATCCGCCGGCGTGGCGCAGTCCGGTAGCGCAACCGACTTGTAATCGGTAGGTCGTCGGTTCGAATCCGACCGCCGGCTCTTCTCCTACGAACCGCTGCGCAACGCGTTGCCGAAGCGGCCGATCTCGCTGATGCCCGGCTGCCACGCCACGGACCCGTTCACGACGATCGTGTGAAAGCCGGTCGAGAAGGCGTGGGGGGCTTCGTAGGTCGCCTCATCGCGCACGGTCGACGGATCGAAGACGACGATGTCGGCGAACCCCCCGGCGGTGAGACGCCCTCGGTCCCGCAGGCCGAACCGCTCGGCCGGCAACGATGTCATCTTGCGGATCATCGACTCGAGCGGCAGGAGTCCTTCATCGCGTGCGATCGCGAGCGCACGGGGAAACGTGCCGTAGTCGCGCGGGTGCACCGGAAGGTCGCCACCCGGTCCCGTCGGCGCCGTGGCGGAGGCGTCCGAGGCGACGAACACCTCCGGGTCGCGGAGGATCGTGCGCACGTCGGCTTCCTGCATGGCGTGGCCGATACAGCTGGTCTCGGGGTCGGCCTCGAGCAACCGCACGAACGCATCGAAGGGCGCAACACCGAGATCGTCGGCGACCGCCGCCACGTCTCGGCCACGCCACTGCTCGCGCGAGGCCGCGACGAGGACGACGTGGTCCCATCCCACGCCATCCACGGACGATTGGAAGCCGGGTTCGCCTTGTTCGACGGCTGCTCGCAGCCGGGTGTGGTCGGATGCGGCGATCGCTGCAAGCTCGCCGAGCGGTGCCCAGGGCGGCAAGAGCGATGCGAGGGATGAGTTCCACGCTTCGTAGGGGTACTGGTCCGCCGTCGCGTCCGAGGCGCCGTGGATCACCGACAGCAGCTCGTCCGCCCGGCCCCACGCGCGCGAGGACTCGCACTTGAGGTGGCTCACGTGCACCGGCAGCGAGGCGCGCTCGCCGATCTCGATCGCCTCGCCGACCGCGTCGAACAGATCGCGTCCCTCACCCCGCACGTGTGAGGCATACAGGCCACCGGCGTCCGCCGCGGCGCAAGCGACCGCGACCAGTTCGTCGGTCGCGCTGAACATGCCGGGCACGTAGATCAGTCCGGTCGACAGGCCGACGGCGCCGTCGGCGATCGCATCGCGCACGATCCCGCGCATCCGATCCAACTCGGCGGCAGTGGGCGGTCGTCGCTCCAGCCCGAGCACCTCCTGGCGGACCGAGCCGTGACCGACCAGGGTCGCGATGTTGACTGCGGGCCTCGCTTGGTCGATCGCGTCCACGTAGTCTCGCCAACCGGCCCACGTCGGTCTCGCAAGTTCCCCGGGGGAGCCGTATGCGAGCCCGACCGCTTCATCCCAAGCGGCGAGCGGCCACGGAGAGGAACCGCAGTTGCCCACCACGACCGACGTGACGCCCATGCGCAGGGTGCTCGGCATGTGCGGCAACAGCAATGGCGATAGATCCGAGTGGTTGTGCACGTCGATGAACCCCGGCGCGACCACGAACCCGGTGGCATCGATCGTACGAAGCGCCTCGGGAGCCGGCTCTTCCGGTCGCCCGATGCCGTCGATCCGATCCGAACGGACGGCGATCCAACCCCCAAAGGCTGGCTGGCCGGTCCCGTCGACGATGGTACCGCCGGTGAGCAACAGATCGATCACGCGGGCACGCTAACACTCGCGCGCAGCGGGGCCGAACTCGGGATCGACGCTGGACATTCCCCCCAAAGGCCCGTTCGGGCAGGGTCGATGGGCCCCCGCCGGGAAGGTGGTCATCCTCGATGCTGAACGTAGTAGACGAGGCCAGTTGATCGGAGGCGACGATGAGTGACGGCGAGACCTTCTCGGTCGTCCTGTTCTCAGGCACCGACGACAAGCTGCACGCGGCCGCCACGTTGGCGGTCGGGGCCGCCGTGATGGGCCGACCGGTCCAGGTCTTCCTGCAGTACTGGGCGCTCGATGCCTTCCGCGCGGACCGCATCATCAAGGACCACGGCGTCGCTGCGGAAGCGGGCCCCGAGGGGCAGGCGGCGATGACGGCGCAACACACCACGCATTGGAGCGAGCTCTTGCGCCAGGCAGCCGACGTTGGCGAGGTGCACATCCACGCGTGTGCGGACTCGATGGAAATGCTGCGCATCACCGCCGAGGACCTGGATCCACTGGTCGAGGGTGTGTGGGGTGTGGCCTCGTTCTTCGCGGCAGCCGACGGCCCAGTGACCTTCATCTAAGGAGGAACCCACGATGACCATGACCGACATCACCCGCTCGATCGACGCATGCGGCATGCCCTGCCCTGGGCCCCTGATGAGCTTGATCGGATCGATCCGCGAAAGCCAGGTCGGCGACACGATCGAAGTGCTTTCCAGCGACGAGGGCTCCAAGACCGACATCCCCGCGTGGGTCGCCAAGGCCGGCCATGAGCTGGTCGGTGTCGTTGACGACGAGGGGTTTGCGCGTTTCACGATCCGAAAGGTTCGGTGACCACGATGCCCGCGCGCGTCGTCGTGCTCGGTGGCGGGGTGGGTGGCACCCTGGTCGCCAACCTGCTCGACAAGGATCTCGGGGCAGATGTGCAGGTCACCGTCGTCGATCCGACGGGCATGCACGACTACCAGCCCGGCTACCTGTACGTCGCGCTGGGCGAGGCAAGCGGTCACTGGCTGTCTCGCGACGAGCGCACGTTGCTTCGTTCCGGCGTCGACCTCGCGATCGAGGAGGCGATCCGGATCCATCCGGACGCGCAGACGGTGCAGCTTCGCAGCGGCGCGAACCTGCCGTTCGACTATCTGGTGATCGCGACGGGAGCCCGGCTGGTTCACGAGGCGATCCCGGGGCTTTCGGACGGGTCGTTCGGTTTCTACTCCTTGCGCGATGCGGAGCGTTTGCGCGAGGAACTGCGCCGTTTCACCGGCGGTCGCCTGCTCGTCGGCGTAGCCGGCATCCCATACAAGTGCCCACCCGCGCCGGTGGAGTTCACGATGATGGTCGAGGAGTACCTGCGCCACAAGGGTATCCGAGATCGAAGCGAGGTCACGCTGCTGTCGCCCCTCAATCGGGCCTTCACGATCGAAAGCGCGTCGACGTTGATCAAACCGATCATGGACGAGCGCGGTATCGAGTTGGCCACGTTCTTCAACGTGGAGGAGGTCGACCCGATCGCGCACACCGTGACGTCGCTGGAAGGCGAGACGCGCGACTTCGACCTGCTCGTGCTGGTCCCGCCGCACAAAGGGCAACAGGTCGTTATCGACTCCGATCTCGGCGACGCCGGAGGCTGGTTGCCGACCGACCGGTTCACGCTGGAGGTCGGGGACACCGAGCGGATCTTCGCGCTGGGCGATGCGACGGATCTGCCGATCTCGAAGTCCGGTTCCACCGCGCACTTCGAGGCGCCGGTGATCGCCTCGCGGATCGCATCACAGATCCACGGAACCGCTGCGACGCGAAGCTATGGCGGGCGCGTGATGTGCTTTCTCGAGACGGGCAACGGCAAGGCGACCGCGCTGCGATTCGACTACGAGCACCCACCCGTGCCGCCACAACCCAATCGTGGATGGCACATGGCGAAATGGATCTTCAACCGGGCGTACTGGGAGACCGTGCCGCAGGGCCGGCTTCCCGAGCACGCGCCCGGCACGATGCCGAAGGAGGCCGCACGATGAGCCAGACCGTTGCGTTGACATTGGATCTGAAAGGTCTGTCGTGTCCGCTGCCGATCGCCAAGACGGCGCAGGCGATGCGGACCGTCCAGCCGGGCGAGCTGGTCGAGGCGCTGGCCACCGACCAGGGCTCCATTCCCGACTTCACGGCGTGGTGTGAAACCACCGGCAACACGTTGGTGGAGCACACGGCCGCAGACGGGATCTACCGATTCGTGATCCGGAAGGCGTGAGTTCGATGACGACCGACACGGTGGCAAAGCCCGCAGAGCCGAACCAGACCGCCTACGACGAGATGTTCACCGCGCTTCGGGCGCAGATGGACGCGCACGAACGGGCGAGCGCGAAGCATCGCAACCTGGTGATCTTCGCGTGGAGCGGCGACCTCGATCGTATGTGGCCGACGTTCATCCTCGCGACGACCGCAGCGGCGATGGGCATGCAGACCACGGTCTTCTTCACCTTCTGGGGTTTGTTCCCGCTGGTGAAGAACGACGTGCGTATCACCGGCGAGAACTGGATGCAAAAGATGATGTCGATGATGAACCGTGGTGGCACAGAGCATCTCGGTCTGTCCAAGATGAACTTCGCCGGCGCGGGTCCCGCGATGATGAAGAAGCTCGCCGAAGAGCACAACGTCGCGTCTCCGCAGGAGCTTCTGGAAGTGGCCCGGGATCTCGGGGTGACGTTGATCCCGTGCCAGATGACGATGGATCTGCTTGGGCTCGAGGTCGGCGACCTGATCGATGGGCTGGCTGAGCCGTCGGGTGCGGCGACCGCGCTCGCACGGGCGCAAGACGCGATCACGCTGTTCATCTAGCGCCGAGAGGCCAACGGGGTTCAGTCGTTCGGCAGGAACACGCGGAACGAAGAGCCGCCGGTGGCCGCCGGCTCCACCCATGCCCGGCCGCCGTGGAGCTCGGCGAACCGACGTACGAGCGACAAGCCGATCCCAACCCCCGGGGAGTGTTCGATCGCCGGACCCGCCGTCTGCTCGAAGGGCTCGAAGATCGACTCTCTCGAGGCTTCCGGGATGCCCGGACCGGCGTCATCGACGCCGATGACGACCCCGTCGGGCTGTTGTGACGCCCACACCCGGATGTGCGCGTCGGGCGGCGTGTGACGGATCGCGTTCGCAACGAGGTTCTCGACGATCCGCTCCACCTTCGGTGCGTCGAGTGATGCGGACACGCCGCCCGCCTCGATATCGATGATCCGGCCGTTCGGATTCTCCATCTCGGCAACGACTCGATGGACCAGTGCTGCCACGTCGGTGGGCCGACGCTGGGGCGAGACGATGCCGCGCTGGAGTCGGTCCAGGTCGAGGAGGTCTCCCAGCAGCCGTTCGAGCTTCCGGGCGTTCGCGGCGATCCGGTGTACGAGGTCGAGGGCGTCACTGGGCTCGATCTCCAGCCCCCCTTGCTCGAGGGTCAGCGCGGAGCCAAGGATCGACGTCAGTGGCGTCCGCAGATCGTGCGACACCGCCTCCAGGAACGTGTTCTTCATCGCGTCGAGTGCGCGTAGCTGCTGCGCGGCCTCGCGCTCGCGGATGAACGCATCGGAGTACTTGCGTTCGGATTCCCGCAGCGTCTGCTCTGCCTGCTTGCGCTCGGTGATGTCGACGATCAAACCCCGGATCTGACGGACGCCTTGACTGCCGCGCACGATATGGACCAGATCGCGCATCCACACGGTGTCGCCGTTCGGCGCCCGGACTCGGTACTCGACGATCACGTCGGCGGCGTCGGCGACCGCTCGTCGGACTTCGGCGACCGCGAGGGAGCGATCCGCGTCCACGATGTGGTCCCCCCAGGCGGACCCGCCCGTCTGCCACTGCGCCGCCTCGGCGCCAAGGAGCGCGTCGGCACGCCCTCCCATGAAGGTCAGGTGCAGATCCTGCGCGTCGGCCTCCCAGAAGATCGCGTCGAGGCTCTCGACCAACCGGTGGAAACGCTCGAGGTCGCTGATGCGCCGCGCGTTGCCCAGGGCGAGCGACGTGAGGTCGCCGATGCCTCGACCCAGGCGCATCGAGGCTTCGTCGAAACCCTCGCCGTCTCGCGCACCGACCGCGACGAGTGCGCCGGTCTGCTCGGGCTCCCAGCGCAAGGGAAACACGAGCGCCTCGCCGAAATCGTCCATGATCCTGATCTCGTCCGGAACCTGGTCGGCAACGTCTTGCGGTACTACGAAGGGCGCGGAATCGCTGAGTAGCAGCGCATCTGCGAGCGCACGGGGAACGTCGGCGATGTCGGCGCGCGTCCGCAGCGGGTGACCCGCTTCGGCTCGGAGCTGGACCAAACGGAAGTCGCCCGTGGCGTCGTCGCGTACGTAGGCGGCGGTCGCGATGCACGGGATGATCGTCGGGATCGTTTCGATCGCATCGCGGAAGATGTCGTTCACGCTTCGCCGGGCCGTCAGCGATTGAGATAGCTGGAGTAGCGCGCCCGCTGCCTGGGCAGCCTCCCGCTCGGCCTGCAACAAGCGTGCGTTCTGGAACGCTGCGGCCGCGTGGGGCGCGAGGACCTCCAGCATCCGCTGGTCCTCCTCGTCGAACATGCCGTAGCCCAGGCTCGACAGCACGATCACACCGATCACGTCGTCGCCGGCGATCATGGGGACGGCCAACATAGATTCGAGCAGGTCGTCGTCGGTGCCGGCGATCGTGACCGAGAAGGAAACCTCGCGGGCGTCCGGGGTCAACAAGGACCGCCGGCTCGCGGCCACGTTCCCGGTGATGCCCTCGCCGACCTTGGTGATGAGCGCGTCGAGGTCCTCCTCGGCGTATTCGGTCGTCATCTCGCCGCGGAATGCGATCGGCATCAGCACCGTGTGATCCTGCATGAGGTACACGCGACAGTTGTGGTAGTCGATGATCGTGCGCAGCTCCGAGGTGATCGTGCTGCCGATCTCACCCGTGTCGATCAACGCGTTCAGCTTCGCGGCGAAGCTGTGCAGCATGTCGAGCTGCGCGTCGGATCGCTCCGAGTCGCTGGTGTTCCTCGTCGGATCCGGGTTCGCCGTGTTCACCTGTGTCCTCGCAGGTCGCGGTGCCATGGTCTCACCTCTCGGGGCCCGACGGAACCGACCGGGACCACGTCGGTGCTTGCACCGGCGGGTGGCAGATGCGAGCCTGCCGAACCGTGGGAAGAACCGAGAGCGCAGCATCGGCATCGGCATCGGGGCGCGGTTCGCTTGATGACCGCGACCGCCGCATCCTGGACTTCGAGCGAGATGCGTGGCGCCTGAGGACCCCGAAAGAACGCGCGATCAGGGAAACGTTCGGGATCTCGACGACGCGATACCACCAATTGCTGCGTCAGATCGTGGAGCATCCGGAGGCGGTGGCGTATGACCCCATGCTGGTCCGTCGTCTCCGCCGGATCCGAGAGATCCGCCGCAGACGCCATACGGCGCAGCGCCTTGGGATCCAGCTCTAGGGCCGCACGGACCCGGCCGCATCGCCTCGGCATCGGGGTAGGATGGTTCGCGTGAATCTCAGTACCGGGCGGATCCTCATCATCGTGGCCTTGATCGTGGCGGGGCTTGCGGTTCTCGCCAACGGCTTCCTCGACTCCGATGCGACCCTGGCGGCGCCGGGCGTTTCCACCTCGCCGAGCGCGAGCGTGGCACCTTCCACATCGCAGACATCGTCCGTAGCACCCACTCCGACGCCTGCTCCCCAGACGGAGGGCGTGGAGATCATGGCGCTCAACGGCACCGACGTCGCAGGCGCGGGTGCGGCGGCGCAGTCGCTGCTGGTTGCCCACGGCTACAAGGCTCCGCAGGATGCCGCAGACGTCCCGGGTTCCGCGGGTGTCGACAAGACGATCGTCTACTACCGGGACGACGAGAACGCGGCACAGAACAAGGCCGACGCCACCTACATCGCCGACACCTACTTCGACGGCGCCCCCGTGAAGAAGCTGGATCCGGAGCTGCAATCGGTCGTGCCGGACAGCGTCTCGGTGGTCGTAGTCGTCGGCGTTGACTACGCCTCGACGCTGACCGCGTAATCCGCGAGCGCGTGCATCAACCGATCCGCAACAGCGCCTTCAGTTCGTCGGCCAGCTCGTCGGGGTCAAAGGGCTTCTCCAAGAAGCGGCTCGCGCCCGCTTGCGTGGCTCGATCGGCCTCATCCGGGATCGCTCGGGCGGACAGCACGAGGACCGGTACCGACGCGGTCTTAGGATCTTTCGCGAGTTCGGCCAGCACTTCGTAGCCGTCCATCACGGGCATCATCAGATCGAGCACGATGACGTCGGGGTGCTGTTTCATGGCGACCGCGATGCCGCGCAGGCCGTCTTCGGCGAGGAGCACCACGTGCCCGACGCGCTCCAGAGTCACCCGGATCAGCCACCGCACGTCGGGATCGTCGTCGATCACGAGGACACGAGCCACGCGTCGAGCATACCGCGGTGCTCGAAGTGCCCGTTGACGTGCAGGAACGCCTGCACCTAGCCTGGTGTGACGAGGAGGTACGCTTCCATGCTGAAGGTCCCGCAGAAGCTCGAGTACGCGATCCGCGCCATGATCGAGCTGGCCGAGCGTCGCGACGAGGGCGTATTGGTCCCCGCACGCGAGATCGCGGAGCGCCAGCAGATCCCGTTGCGGTTCTTGGAGCAGCAACTCGGGTCGTTGTCGCGGGCAGGCCTGGTCGAGAGCTTCCGTGGCGCGGGCGGGGGGTGCCGGCTGGCAGCCGATCCAACAGCGATCACGATCGCCCAGGTGGCCGACGCGATCGAGGGACAGATCTACCCGGTGTTTTGTCTCGAGCCCTCTGACCACACGTGTTTCGCGGACTCACGCTGTGGGTTGCAAGGCTTCTGGGCTGACGTCGCCCGAGCGGTGCAGGATGTCTTCGAACGCACGACGGTGGCGGACCTTGCGGCCCGCCACCGGAAGATGTCACCGGGGCTGGTCGTGCTCAGCCCCGAACAGCTGTTGTCGCGCTTGAACTAAGGGGCTTTCCAGCCCATCGCTTTCGCCGCGTCCATGCCAATGATCTTCGTGAGCTTCGTTCCACACACCGAGCACGTGCCCTGAAGAGCCGGACGACCGTTCTTCAGAGTGACCAGCGAGCCCTCGAACTCACGCTTCTCGCGGCACTTCATGCAGTAGGCCACGTCGGCCATCGCTGCCTCCTTCCCCATCCCCACCATGCTTTTCGAGCCGCCCCATCGGGCGGCTCTGGGCCGATGGTGGAGGCTCCGAGGCCCCGATGCAAGCACCCGGCAGCTACGAACGGGCCGAACGTGGAAGGCCGGGGTGTCGCCTAGGGGCCCGACGCCGGGTCGCACGGGCGCCGACCCTGCGCGTACGATGCTGCTCCCGGCGGAAGGGACAGCGGTTCATGGACGACGCCCAGCGCGACATCGAGGCCCTGTTGTCGGAAGAACAAGTCTTCGTGCCGCCCGACTCCTTCCGTGATGGAGCCGTCGTGGGCGACCCCCGGATCTACGAGGTCGCGAACGCGGACTTCGTGGCGTTCTGGGCCGAGCAGGCTACCCGGCTGACCTGGGATCGCCCGTGGGACACCGTGATGGAGTGGACGCCGCCGTGGGTGACCTGGTTCGCCGGTGGACGCTTGAACGCGTCGTACAACTGCCTCGATCGGCACGTCGAGTCAGGCGGCGGCGACAAGGTTGCGTACTACTGGGAGGGCGAGCCCGGCGATACGCGCGTGATCACGTATCGGGAGCTGCTCGACGACGTGTCGAGACTGGCGAACGGTCTACGCAGCCTCGGCGTCGGCAAGGGCGACCGGGTGAACATCTACCTGGGGATGGTTCCCGAGTTGCCGATCGCGAGGCTGGCGTGCGCGCGTATCGGCGCCGTGCACTCGGTGGTCTTCGGCGGCTTCAGCGCGGAGTCCCTGCGCGACCGCATCAACGACGCCGAGGCAACGGTGCTGATCACCGCCGACGGCGCCTGGCGGCGTGGAACGGTCGTGCCGCTGAAGCACAATGCCGACGAGGCGGTCGCGGGGTGCCCGAGCATCGAGCACGTGATCACGGTGCGTCGCTGCGGCAACGAGCACGCGTTCCAACAGGGTCGCGACGTGTGGTACCACGAGCTCGTGGCCGCGCAGTCAACGGATTGCACGCCCGAATCGATGGACGCCGAGGATCTGCTGTATCTCTTGTACACGAGCGGCACGACCGGCAAGCCCAAGGGCATCGCGCATACGACCGGCGGGTACCTGACGCAGGTGGCCGCGACGCACCGGATGATCTTCGACATCCACGACGACGACGTCTACTGGTGTGCCGCGGACTGTGGCTGGGTGACCGGGCACAGCTACATCGTCTACGGACCGCTGGCGAACCACACGACCGGCGTGATGTATGAAGGGGCTCCCGATTGGCCCGATAAGGAGCGTTGGTGGACGATCGCGGAAACGTACGGCGTGACGATCCTGTACACGGCGCCGACCGCGATCCGCGCGTTCATGAAGTGGGGCACGCAGTATCCGGACCGTCACGATCTGTCGTCGTTGCGGCTGCTCGGTTCGGTGGGCGAACCGATCAATCCTGAAGCCTGGGTCTGGTATTGGAAGGTGATCGGCGGCGAGCGGTGCCCGGTGGTCGACACATGGTGGCAAACCGAGACCGGCGCGATCTTGATCTCACCCCTGCCGGGGCTCACCATGCTCAAGCCCGGATCCGCGACGTTCGCGTTCCCTGGGATCGAAGCAGATGTGGTCGACGAGCGGGGCGAGACCGTTGCCTTGGGTGGCGGCGGGTTCCTCGTGTTGAAGCATCCGTGGCCGTCGATCGCACGCACGATCTGGGGCGATCCGGATCGCTACGTCCAGACGTACTTCAGCGCGTACGGCCCCGAGATCTACGTGGCCGGAGACGGAGCCCGCCGCGATGAGGAGGGTTTCTTCTGGCTCCTCGGGCGGATCGACGACGTGATGAACGTCGCGGGGCACCGGCTGTCCACGTTCGAGATCGAGTCGGCACTGGTGGATGACAAGCGGGTCGCGGAGGCCGCGGTGGTATCGAAGCCGCACGACATCAAAGGCGAAGGCATCGTTGCGTTCGTCACGCTGAAGACCGGCATCGTCGGTGACGCAGACACGTTGGCGCAGCTCCGCGATCACGTCGCCACGGTCATCGGACCGATCGCCAAGCCCGATGAGATCATCTTCACCCCAGACCTTCCGAAAACTCGCTCGGGCAAGATCATGCGGCGGCTGCTGCGGGACGTCGCCCGTGGCAACACCCTGGGTGACGTGACCACGCTGGCCAACGCCGAGATCGTGGAGCAGATCCGCGATCAAGCGTCGGCTGCGGAGGAGGACTGAACGTGGGCGCCGAGCTCACCGGCGCGCAGGCGCGGTTCGTGTCGGACGCTCGCGTCGGACACCTGGGGACCGCCTATGCGGGCGCCTGGCCGCACGTCGTGCCCGTGTGCCATGTCCTGGACGGCGATCGGATCGTCATCGCGAGCGCGTATGACCGCAAGATCACCGACATCCGCAACAACGCGTCGGTGACGTACTGCGTGGATCGCTACTCCGAGGACTGGGACGAGGGGCTCGCGCAAGTCATCATGTCCGGCGAGGCCTACCTGGTGGAAAGCGGTCCGGAGTTCGAGCGTGACCGCAACTTGCTGTACGAGAAGTTCCCGCAGTACGAGCGTGTGGCGCCGATCGATCAACAGACATCGGTGATCATCGAGTTCCGCATCGATCGGATCCACAGCTCGGGGCTGTAGCGGCGCTCAGCGGTGGCGGGCAAAGAAGTCCAACACCCACTGCATGTGCTGCACCTGCTGGGACATCGAGTTCGCGTGATGGCCGGTGGCGTAGGTGTGCATCTCGACCTCGCCGCCGTGCGCGCGCACCGCGTCGACCCACGGGGTGATCCCTTCGATCGGACAGCGCGGGTCGTGCTCTCCGGCCACGACCAACACGGGTGCGGTCACGGCGTCGACATACGTCATCGGGTTACTCTGCCGGTAGGAGTCGGGGGCCGCTTCGGGGCTCCCGCCGTACGCCGCGTCGTCCCACGCCTGCAGTTCCGGTGCGGAGGCCCAGTGGGCGGCAACGAAGTCGCCGGCGGGGATCCCTGCAAAGATCGCGCGGAACCGATCGGGATGCGCGCCTGCGTGGAAGCAGGCGAGGCAACCGCCCCACGACCAGCCGCTCCAATACACCCGCGTCGGTTCGGTCGTGCCGTCTGCGATGAGTGCGTCGACACACGCCAGGATGTCTTCGGACTCGGTGAGACAGACCCGGCCGATCAACGCTTCGCGGAACGCGACGCCGTAGCCGGTGGACCCGCGGTAGTTCACCACCGCGACCGCGTAGCCGTTATCGACGAACGCTTGCGTTTCGGGGTCGAAGCGGTCGCGCTCGTGCCATTCGGGGCCGCCGTGGATGTTGACCACGGTCGGGAATGGGCCGTCACCGTTCGGCGTGACCACGAACATGTGGATGCGATCGCCGTTGGCGTTGGTCGCGAAGCGGCTCTCGTAGGCGCGACCGGCGGGCGCCGGATCGCCGACCTGCGGGATCGCCACCGCACCCGTCGTGTCCTGGATGCGTGCAGGGTGCACCGCGTCGCTGACCCGGTACCACACCGCTGCATCCGGCCTGATCCGGGCCGATTCGATGTCGCCGACGAGTTCGGTCAGCGCCTTGGTCGTCTGTGTCGCCAGATCGATCCGCAACAGCTGGCCACGCCCCTGGAACTCGTGGCGTGCCAAGATCGCCGCGCCGTCGGGCCACCACCCCACGGGGAACACGCCGCCGGGAAGATCGACCGCGATGTCACGGCGCTCGCCGGTGGCGACATCCCAGACGGCCGGGCGCTCGAACGGCCCGCGCTCGCTGGTGAACGCGAGCCGCTGGTCGCCTGCAACCGGAGACCACGCGCCGGGTTCGAGATGGCGACCCACGTCTTCAAGGTCGGCCACGGTATCGCCGGTGTCGGCGTCGAGCACACGCAGCGCGTCGTGCAGGATGTCGCCGTGCTCACCGTGGCGCACGCACACCATCGAGCCGTCCGCCGACAGGCCGCCGCCGACGCCGGCCTCCGGATTTCCCACCCCAGCCGCGGAGGCGAATACCGCGAGCAGCCTGACCGTGGCGTCCGGGTCCACCACGTAGACGTGGTAGGCGCCGTCAATCTCGACGCCCAAGGCGGCGCGCCCGTGCTCGAAGGACAGCCCCATGAGCCAGCCCTCGGGGATGTCCGGGAACACCGGCAGCACCGCTCCGCCGGCGAACGGGGTCGCGACGAGTCGCCCCCGCTCGTCGCCCGTCGAGTCGCTCCACCAGGCCACCCGGCCGTCGGGAAGCACCCACACCGATTCCACGCCGACAGGCTCGTCGCTCGCCTGGCGCCAGGCGTCGCTGGCCAGGTCGTACGTCCAGGCCTGCCAGGACCCCTCTTGGTTGCTCACCAGTGCAAGATGGTTCGGCTCCGCGTCGATCCACGACGGGAAGCCATGCGAGGTAGCGGTGTATCGGAGGATCCAGGCGGGGTCGAGCTCGGCTGCAGACATGGTGGCCACCCTATGCAGACCGTCCCCGCCTTGCCACTTCGCAGGTGACCGGGCTACCATCGTTAGCACTCACACCCATCGAGTGCTAGC
>JANMPG010000023.1:0-3013 GCA_031369745.1 Actinomycetes bacterium | reverse complement strand
CGTGCGATTCCATGCGGCTCGCGGTATTCACCGTGTCGCCCCAGATGTCGTAGATGAACTTGCGCTGGCCGATCACGCCGGCCACGACCGGGCCGGTGTCGATGCCGATGCGTATCTGCAGCCACGGGTGCTCCCCGTGCGTCGCAAAGGCCGCGACCTGGCGCAACATCGCAAGCGCCACGCGCGCGACCGCCTCGGCATGATCCGCGCGAGGCGCCGGCAGCCCACCGGCCACCATGTAGGCGTCGCCGATCGTCTTGATCTTCTCCAGGCCTTCGGCATCGACGATCGCATCGAACGCCGAGAAGATCCGATCCAGCATCCGGACGAGATCCTCGGCACGCATCGTCGCGGTGTGTTGCGTGAACCCGACCAGATCGGCGAACAGTACCGTCGCGGCCTCGTAGTGCTCCGCGATCACGAGGCCTTCGTGCTCCTTGAGCTGCTCTGCGATCGGCCCCGGTAACACGTTCAACAGCAGGCGTTCCGAGCGCTCCTGTTCGACCGCCAGCGCCGCTCGCGCAAGCTCGCTTTGATGCACGAAGTAGCCCAGCAACACGAACCCGCCGAGCATCGTGCCGGTGATGTTCAGGACGAACAAGGCGAGGATGACTCCTGAGGGCAGCAGCGCCGGGTCGACGGGAAACCAGGCCTCCAGGGCGGCGAGCCCAACCACGATGGCGATGAACGCGACGAGCCACGGCAGCGATCGCCGCAAGCCGATCATCGCAAGGGCTGCGAGCGGAGTAACGGTGCTCCACAGCACGACGCCGCTGGATGGCACGAATCCCCCGAGAGACACCTGGAGCAGCGCCGGCAGGCAGATGAACGCCGCCAGCTGACACGAGCGGAAGATGTCGAATCGCTTCGTGCGGGCAAGGACGATCAGCCCACCCAACGTCAGCACTTGATACACGGCGGGGATCGCCGCCGAGACGTAGTGGCCGTACGCCCCGTACGTGATGATCCACACGAACGACAGCAGCGCGATCGCGCTCGCCGCGAGGATGAGCGCGCCCTCGCGCAAGCGCTCGTCCCGGGAGTCCTCGGGGCTCGCACCGATCTCGGCGAGCCGCTCCATGAGCGCAACGAGCGCGCCCTTGTGCGGCGGGCCTGTGGGTTCGGTCTGCGTGTCTGCACCCACGGGCGTTCCTCTACTCGATGTGATCGGCGCGCTTCGAGAACCGTGCGAGGCTATCCCATGTAGGCATGACCGGCCCCTCGAGCGTTGAACCCTCGGATGAACGAAAGAGCGGATGTCATGGCGGTGCCGCGCGACGCCTCGACGTCGGTCGCCCCCTTCGCGGGCTTCTTCGAGCGTGAGAAGGCGGGCCTGTACGGGGCGATGTGCCTCGTGACGCGCGATCGCCACGAGGCGGAGGAGATCGTCCAGGACGCCTTCGTGCGCGTCCTCGAACGCTGGGATCGGGTCAGCGAGATGGAGGACCCGCGCGGGTATCTCTACCGCACCGCGATGAACGTGTTCCGATCGCGCTACCGGCGGGCGACCCTCCTCGCGAAGCGCACGCTCGGCGCCTCACAGCCCGACGACGGTATCGCCGAAGTCGACGCGCGCGACGCGACCGTCCGCGCCCTTGCGCAGTTGTCACCGCGACAGCGCGCGGCTGTCGTGCTGACCGACCTCCTCGGCTTCCCGTCTGAGGAAGCCGCCCGGATGCTCGGGATCCGCGCCTCCACGCTGCGGATGCATGCCTCGCGCGCGCACGCCACCTTGAAGGGAACGATGAGCCTTGAGTGACCTTCGAACGTCTCTGGAGCAAGCGCTACTGGAGTTCTCGGCACCGGAGATGCCGATCGAGCGCGTGCTGCGGCGACGCGATCGGAACCAGCGCAATCGCCGGATCGGCGCGGGGGTAGCCGCCGCGGTCATCGCAGTTGTGGCGTTCGCATTCGCCGCGAGCGTGATCGACAGGTCCGACTCCCGCGTCCCCGCGGGGCCGTTCAGCAACGGCGCCGTGACGGTCACCGATGCCGGCCGACTGGTCGCGCTTGCGGACGACGGCGCGAGCCGCGTGCTGGTCGACAACCCCTTCATCGCCGAAGGCTGCGACGCCGCTATCGGGTGTCACCTCGGCCGTGTCTACGCCTGGTCGCCCGACGGAACGCAGCTCGCGTTCGAGGCGGGCATGATGGATGCGACGAGCAGCACCTGGGGCATCTACGTCATGCGCGCGGACGGCACTGACGCGCGCCGGGTGATCGAGTGTCCGGGGCGAGCGGAGACCGGCACGTGTATCGATCTGGCGTGGTCGCCCGACGGCGCGCGACTCGTGGTCGGCTACGACGGCGCCCTGTGGGTGACGGACCTCGGATCGGGCGAAACCCGAGCGATCGCCGGATGCCCCACCTGCGCCGACCCCAACGGAGCTCCGCTCAACCCCACGTGGTCGCCCGACAGCACGCGGATCGCCTACCGACGGGAGCAGCGCCCGAGTGCAACCACGAGTGGTCTCGCCGTCGCCAACGTGGACGGCTCGGGGGTCGAGATCCTCGTCGACCCCAAAGGGAACGAGGCGGGAGTCGAGACCCCGACCTGGTCGCCGGACGGAGGGACGATCCTGTACGGGACGAACCCCTGGAACTCGGAGGGGCACGCAGGACTCTGGACGATCGACGTCGAGACCGGCGAGCAGACCCAACTCTCGGACGACATCGGCGCGCCGGCACACGTCGCCAGCGCAAGCTTCACGCCCGACGGGCGGACGATCGTCGTCTCGACGATCGGCTCGCAAGGATGCCCGAACCCCGGCTGTCCCTTCAGCGTCACGGTTTCGACGATGAACGCCGACGGGTCGGGGTTGCGAGCCATCTATGAGAGCGGCTGCTGTACGGCAACGGACACCGAAGACGTGTTCGGCGAGCCGACCATCTCGCCGGATGGCACGGCGATCGCATTCAGCGTGATCTTCGACGAGAACCGGTCGGCGGACAGCGGCGTCTACGTCATGGCCCTCGACGGCAGCTCCCTGCAACACATCGCACCGAGCGGTGG
>JANMPG010000206.1:0-19419 GCA_031369745.1 Actinomycetes bacterium | reverse complement strand
CTTGGTCGTGCAGATCCAGGCACGCCACGATCTCAGCCTCGGGGAGATGGGGTTGCTCCTGGCCCTGTTGTCGCTCGTGGCCATCCTCGTGATGGCGTTCGTTGCGCCACGCCTGGCCCACTTCCCGCTCGGCGCGCTGTGCGCGGCCGGACTGCTCGCCCTTGGCACCGGCTCGCTCGGGATGGCCACCCTGCCGGGTTCGGCGTTGTGGCTGGCCTTCGCGATCGCGGGTGTCGGTAATGGGCTCGTCGACGTCTTCTTGAACGTCGAAGGCCAACGGATCGAGTCGATCACCGGCAAACCCGTGTTGCAGTGGCTGCACGCGACCTATGCCGTCGGTGGCATCACGGGCGCGACGATCGCCGGGCTGATCGCGGCAACACACACCGACTTCCGGATGGGCTTTCTCTTCGGCGCGCTGTCGCTCTACCTCGCGGCGTTCTGGAACGCCAAGAGCGGGACGCACCAACGCGGCGCCTCCGAGGTCGACTCCGGGATCTCCCTGACGGCGTTCCGCCGGCACCGCGGCTTGTGGCTGCCCGCACTGGTCGTACTGTCGGCTTTCCTCGTCGAGGGATCGATGGACACGTGGTCGGGGCTGTACCTCTACGACCTGGGCGCCAGCGAATGGCAAACAGCACTCGCGTTCATCGCCTTCTCCTCGTCGCTGTTCTTGGGGCGCATGTTCGCCGGACGCGTGCTGTTCGGCCTCGGGCGGCGCATGACGATCATCGCGTCGGGCCTCGGCGGTGTCGCCGGCGGTGCCATCGCGACGCTGGCGCACGATCCCACCCAGGTGGCGTTCGGCTTCCTGCTCATGGGGTTCTCGATCGCTTCGGCCGCCCCCGCCGGCTTCGGCCTGGTGGAAACCGTTGCGCCCGACGACCAGACCAACGGCATCGCCGCCGTGACCACGGTCGGGTACTCCGGTTTCGTGTGGAGCCCACCGATCTTCGCGTGGCTCGCGCAGGCGTTCGATCTGCGAGCCGCGATGACCGTGATCGTGAGTGCCACGGTCGGCATCGTGATCGCGGGGATGCTCGCGCCGCGCGACCGCCCGAAGGGCCCAAGCACCGAGTAGGGTCGAGCTATGCGACGGCGCGCCTTGTTCGCGGCCGCACTGTTCGCGGCCATCGCTGCCGGGTGTTCTTCCTCCCCCGCGGATCCGTACGCGGCGTATCGGCAGAACCAGGTGGAGGACATCCCGGGCTCCTTCGACTGGCAGCTGCAGCCGGTCGCTCGCGACAACCGAGCGACGATCCCACCCCAGGTCGCGTACGAAGAGGTTTACGGCGCCGGCCGCGAGCCAGAGGCCCTCGCGATCTTGGGCCAGGTCCACAACGCGGTCGAAGACTCGACCGGACCGCCGGCGTGGATCTTCGTGACGCCGCACACGTGCTTCGCGACCGCCAAGGGCGACCTGGTTTCTCCGGGGCGCTCCGGCGACGGCTGTACCGACGACAACCTCTACGTCCAGGGGGTCGACGCGACGACGGGTGAAACGCTCGGTGGGTTCACGGCCTACGACACACCGCTCGGGTGGACGCCGACTCGCACGGGTACTCCGGACGGCGTCGTCGCCACGACTCAGGAGGGCTCGACGCGGCTCCATTGAGTCAGCCAGCGCGCATCCTGCGACGGATCGAACCCAACCAGCATCTGCCCCGCCGCAAACTCCTCTTGCGACACGATCGCCCCGCGCAGGCTCGCGGGAACCGCGTCGTGCCATGGGAAGCTCGGATCGGCGAACGCCTCGCGTGTCGCGCCTTCCATCGGCACCTGGTACCCGTTCCACGCGAAGTTGTCGAGCGCGACGTCGAAGCGAAGGAGGTGATCCAAGAAGGCGTGCGCCGCCACCGGGTTGCGACCGGCCGCGCAGATCGCGGTCAGGTCGAGGCCGACCACGCACGAGGGTCCGGACGGCGACCAATACCGAAGGGCGGCGCCGACCTCTGCGGGGTCGTCGCCCTCATCGGCCGCGTAGCGCGGTGCGGTGAGCACGTCGCCCGACCACGCCTGATGCACGGCGAAGGCACATTCCGCGAGACCCTCGACCGCGCCGTCGTCGGTGAACCTCGCGTTCGTCACGCGCACCGCCTCGGCGAGGAAATCGCCGGCGGCGGTGAGCTGCCCGTCGCTGGCCGACGCCAGATCGACGAGCCCCGCGTGTTGCAGGCCGAGCGCGAGCGCGTCGCGATAGGCGTCGTAGATGCCGACGAGATCGCGATACGCGCCGTCGGTGAAGATCGAGAACGGGTCATCACGCCGATCCGGTGCGTCCGCAGGCGCGACCATATCGGCACGCCAGCCGATGCCGCTCGTGTAGATCGTGTAGGGAGTCGTGTATCGCTGACCCGGGTCATAGAACGGGCCGTCGCCCGCGCGGAACCAGCTCCACAGGTTCCTCGCGTGCGGCAGGTAGTCGTGGTTCAACGGCCGCAGCAGGCCCGCGTCGACCATCCCCGGCAACACATCGACCACGGGGAACACGACGTCGAGCTCACTCGCGGGGTCTTGCAACCGCGCCACAGCCTCGGCGATGTGCGTGAAGCTTTCGACTTCGACATGCACGTCGTGCGCGGCATAGGTCCGCTCGAACGCCGAGAGCGCCCGCGTGGACAGGTAGTCCTTCCACTCATACACACGCAGGGTGGCGCCGCGCTCGATCGGCAGGTCGCTTGCAAGGGCGAGCCCGGCGTCGACCGGAAGCGGTTGGCCGAGCGCCGTGGACAGCGAGCTGACGGGCGCCGTGGAGCGGCGGCCGCAGGCCGCCGCCACGGCGCCCGTCAGCGGGAGGGTGGCGGCAAGCAACGCGGCACGCTGCACGAATTCCCGCCGCCCGATCTGTTGCATGCTCAGCCTTCTGCGATCGTCCCGTCGTGCCATTCGGGATCGGCTTCCAGCAGGGCTCGGTACTCCATGTACTGCTCGTGCATCGCGGGATCGTCGGCGTTGGCCTCGTAACTTGCCTTGTCCTCGAACATCACGAACAGCCAGTTCACGTCGCTGTCGTTCTCCATCAACACGTAGGAGCCGACGTAACCGGGGACCGTTCTGCCCTCCATCTGGGCGTCCATCACCTTCTTGATGGTCTCGCGGTTCTCGGGCTTCACCTGCATCTTCGCCACGGTGCCGTACATGGGCTTCCCTCCTCGCGACCGCACCTCGGTCGTCGAAACCAGCCTAGAACGGGCGCTGTCGAGGCGAAAGCCCCTCGCTATGGCTCCAGGGCTGGGGGGCGTTCGCCCATCCCCCACGCGTCGGTGCCGCCGTCGATGGCGACGGTCGTGCCCGTGATGTAGCCGCCACCGGCCGAGGCCAGGAACGCGATCGTGGCGGCGACCTCATCGGGCGTGCCCGCACGTCGCATCGGCACCTGCTCGGCGAAGCCATCGACCACCGATTGGCCGCCGTACTGCAAGAGGCCATCGGTCTGGATCAGTCCGGCTGCGACACACACGGCACGGATGCCGTACTTCGACCACTCCAACGCGATCCCGGCAGCAAAGGTCTCCAGCGCGCTGCGGGCCATCGATGAGTGCACCACCGAGGGGATACCCCGCCGCGGGCTGAATCCAAGGAACGCGATGAAGCCGCCGCGCTGCGGGATCATCCACCGCTCGGCGACCCGCTGGGTTATCTCCCAGACCGCGTCGACGTTCAAGCGGTGCACGGCGCGCAGCCCTTTCAGGGGCGTTCGCTCAAGGGGCGCTGCGAACTGCCCGCCCGCGTTGTTCACCAGGATGTCGACACGTGGGTGGCGTTCGGCCACCGCGTCGAGGAACGCGGCGACCTGCTCGGGCTCTCGCACGTCGCAGGGGTACGTCATGCAGGCATCACCGAGTATGTCGGCGACCGCGGCGAGAGGCTCGGCTCGCCGGCCGCAGATGGCCACGGACCCACCGGCGGCGACGATCGCGCTCGCGGTTGCCGCGCCGATCCCGGTGCCGCCGCCCGTGACGATCGAGACCTGGCCGGCGAGCGCGTCGGGGGCCAGCGGTGAGCGGAAGCCATCTACCATGGCGGGAGTATGCAGGACGCGACGGTGATCGGGGCAAGCGGGGTTCGGCTCGCCGTGCGCACGTTCCCCGGCCCCACTGCGACCGCCCCGACGGTCGTGCTGCACCACGGCCTCGCGTCCAGCCAGCACATCTGGGACCTCATGCTGCCCTCGCTCGCGCGACGCTTCCGCGTGATCACGTTCGACGCTCGAGGCCACGGCCGCAGCGCCAAGCCGTCATCCGGCTTCGGCTTCGACGTCACGGTCGCCGACGCGATGGCGGTGCTGCGCGCGACACGCGCGCGCCGCCCCGTGCTGGTCGGGCATTCGTGGGGCGCGATGCTCGCGCTGGAGCTCGCTGTGCGACACCCGCGGGCGTGCTCGGGCGTGGTGCTGGTCGACGGTGGCGTCACACGGATGCGCGACGGTTTCGCGTCATGGCCCCAGGCGCGCGCCGAGCTGTCCCCGCCGCACCTGGCGGGCATGCCCATCGATGCGTTCCGCGCCATGATCCCGATGTTCTTCGGCGATGCGGTCGAGGTCACCCCCGAGATCGAGGACATCGTGCTCGCCGTCATGCGCGTCGGGCCCGACGGCACGATCCGCCCACATCTTCGCCGAGCCAACCACCTGCGGATCCTTCACGCGATCTGGGAACAAGACCCCGCCTCGCTGCACACGCAACTGCGCACCCCCGCGCTCGCGATCTTGGCGCGTGGCGCCGACGCGGACTGGGACGCCCGTCGGCGAGATGCCATCGCCACGCTGCGGGCCTCGGGCTCCCCCACACGCACGGCCTGGATGGACGGGATCCACGACCTGCCCCTGCAGCACCCCGGCGAGCTCGCGAAGCGGATCGGAGCCTTCGCGCGAACCGCCGTACGATAGGGGCATGTTCGTGTTCCTGTTGATCGTGATCTTGCTGGCGGTGCTCGGCGTGCTCGGCCTCGCCTTGAAGATCGCCGCCGCGCTGGTCCTCGGCGTCGTGATCGCCGTCACCACGGTGGTGTTCGTGGGGTATCTGCTCGTTCGGCGTCAGTTGCGCCGGGCTCAGCGGTCGATGGGCGCTCGCCTCGGCGGCGCGAGCGCGGCGGCGTCGGAAACGACCGTCGAGATCGGCGAACCGCATCGCGGGTCTGGGTCCGGCGACGCCGGCATCGACGAGCGTTACTGAGGCGGCGCCCCGCGCCGGATCAGACGCTCCCGATAGCGGCTCGGCGCGCCACCGATCAGCTCGTTCAGGAGCCCGCGCGATCGGCCGGCGTCTTGGCGAGCGTCGCCCCGGGCCAGCGCGAGCGTTGCGGCGGCGACCGCCGGATACCGCAGGGGTTCGGGTGGCGCCTTCGCGATCTCGGGGCGATTGACGGCGAGCGACGTCCACTCGTCAGCGATACCAAGGGCGGTCGACGCCAAGATGTGCCCGCCTAAAAAGGTCTGTACCAGACCGTGGCCGCTGTACCCAAGTCCGGCATGCACGTTGCCGGGCTCGAGCGTTCGGTAAAACGGCACGAACGTCGGCGTCTGGTCGATCGGTCCCCCCCAGGCGTGCGTGAACCGAACGCCGTGGAGTTGCGGGAACATCCACAGCAGACCACGAGCGGGGGCCTCGGCGAATCGTCGTGCGCTCGTCGCCGCGCGTCCGCCGCCCCGGCCGCCGTAGATCGCGCCGCCGGCCCCGCCGCCGATCACGATCCTGCCGTCGTCGGTCGGGCGCAGGTAGTACAGCCACTCTCGCCCATCGGCGATACCCACCTGCGACGTCCAACCGATCTCGTCGAGCAGATGCGGGATCGGCTCGGTCGCCACGACGTAGTCGGAGATCAACCCGAAGCTGCGACGAAACGGTGCGAGTTCCGCGGCCCAGGCGCCCGTGGTGAGGATGACGTGGTCCGCCTTGATCGCCCCGTGCTCCGTACGAACCACGGCTGGGCGCGACCGGTCGATGCCCGTCATGCGCGTGCGTTCGAACACGTGGACGCCCTGCTCGAGCATCACTCGCCGCAGGCCTCGCGCCAGCCGAGCCGGCTGACACACCGCACCGTCGGCATACAAGGTCCCCTCCAGGAACCGGGGGGAATCCGCTCGGGCGCGGGTTCCTTCGGCGCTCAGGACCTCGACGCGGTCACGCACGCCGAGCCGCTCGAGCACCGCCAGGTCGGCGCCGTCGAACCCGTGCTGCCAAGCGCCGGTTCGCACGCCCATCGTCCCGTCCTTGTGGAACCAGCAATCGATCCCGTTGGCAGCTGCAAACGCGCCGATCGCATCGATCGCATCGGCTTGCGCCAGGGCATACCGCGATCCCTCCTCGTCGCCGAACAGGCCGACGACGGCCGCGACGTCGAACCACGACGCAGACAGGAAGCCGCCGTTTCGACCGCTCGCCCCACCGCCGACGATGTCCTGCTCTATCAGCGCGATACGCAGATCGGGAGCCTGCGCACGCAATCGGACGGCCGTCCACAGGCCCGCGAAGCCACCGCCGACGATGCAGACATCGGCACGCAGGTGACGATCCAGCGGCGGGCACGGCGCCCCGGGGTCTGTCGAGAGCGCCTCCTGCAGCCAGAAACTGCGTGCCGCCCCCGGCGACGGCATGTCGATCACGGTGACGCCTCCTTGCGGCCGAACAACCACAGGGTGATCACCCGCGTGGTGCCGATGAACAGCGCGCCGAACAGGAGCGCGACACCGGCGAAGGTGAGGATCTCGGACGCGGTCCACGCCCGAACCAGCGTCGCCCGCGCCAAGACACCTAGGGGGATCCCGAGGACCATGGTCAACAGCAGACGCGTGTGGGTCGGCGGGCGGTAGGTACCGAGGAGCCACGACGTGACGAGCCAAGACGCGACGAAGATGGCCGCTAACGCGAGGAAACGGCTGGCGACGTCCTCGCCGTGGCGGTCCAGACCGACCACCAGGAAGGCGAGCAGACCGACGAGGTCTCCCGCGAGCGCCGCGCGCGCCACCCGCGAGCCATCGGTCATCGGGCGCATCGAGTCATCATCCCAGGTGGGTCGCCGTAGGCTGAGGAGATGAGCCTTGACGAGGTCATCTCCGCGCTCCGCGAGGTTGCCGACCCCACACGACTGCCGGGCATGGCGCGCGTGGGGATCGACGTCGATCACGCGCTCGGCATTTCGGTCCCGAACATCCGCAAGATCGCCAAGCGCGCGGGCCGAGACCAGGCGCTCGCCCGAGCCCTGTGGGAGACCGGCATCCACGAGGCACGCTTGGTGGGCGCGCTCGTCTCCGATCCGACGACGATCACGTTCGCCGAGATGACCACCTGGGCAGGTGACCTCGATTCTTGGGACGTCACGGACATGCTCGCCGATGCATTCGCGTCCACCCCAAATGCCGACCGCGCGATCCGCGCTTGGGCTCGCGCGAGACACGGCTTCACGAAGCGCTGCGCCTTCGCGATGATCGCTCGCATCGCCGTGTCGAACAAGGACGCGCCCGACGAGTACTTCCTGGGGTGGTTGCCGGCGATCCGTGCAGCGGCCACAGACGAGCGGAACGAAGTGAAGAAGGCCGTGAACTGGACGTTGCGACAGATCGGCAAGCGGAACCTGTCGTTGCGATCTGCCGCCATCGAGGAAGCCGAAGCGCTGCTCATGCTCGAGGATCGAACCGCCCGGTGGATCGCTCGCGACGCGCTGCGCGAGCTTCGTGACCCCGCGGTGGTTGCGCGGATCAAAGGCTGAGCAGCGCCGGCGCCACCGCTCGCAGGACCGCGACGTCCCTGTCGGCGTCCTCGGTACCGATCACCTGTATGCACACGTGGTCGGCCCCCGCTTCGAAGTGCGCTCTCGCGCGGGCGGCGATCGCGTCGGCATCGCCCCAGGCGAACGCGGCATCGATCAATCGATCCGACCCTCCAGCCGCCACCTCGTCGTCATCGAACCCGAGCCTGCGCCAGTTGTTCGCGTAGTTGGGTAGCTCCAAGTAGTGCCGGGTCCACTCCCGGGCCATCGAGCGCGCTTCATCGGCGGCCTCGACCAGCAGCACGCCCTGCTCCACCGCCAGCACCGGCTCGGGGCCGAGCACCTCGCGCGCGCGAGCCGTGTGCGCGACGGGCACGAAGTAGGTGTGGGCGCCGAGCGCACGTTCGCCCGCCAGCCGCAGCATGCCGTCGCCCAACGCAGCGAGGATCCGCGGCACGGCGGCGTGCGCACTCTCGACGCTGTCCATCGCATCCAGGTAGGACCGCATGCGTTCCAGCGGCCGCTCCCAGGCGATGCCCCGGCGTTTCGTCGAGTACCCGTGTCCGATCCCGATCCCGAGCACCACCCGCCGCGGGTAGGCGTCGGCAAGGAAACCCGCGCCACGTGTCAACACCTCCGGTTGCCGAGCAGTGATATTCGCGATCCCCGATGCCACGCCGAGGTGTTCGCTCGAGGCGAGCAACCACGACAGCTGCGCCAACGCGTCGGCCGAGCCTGAGCCTTCCGGAAACCACACCGCGCCGTAGCCGGCGGCCTCGATCGCCCGCACGTCGCCGGCGACGCGAGCCGCCGCGCGCCCGTCAAACCCGAACGTCCACACGCCTACCCGACCCAGCGAACCGCGTACCGCGTCATGCTCGGCGCTCATCGTTGCTGGAGCCTACCCACCTCGACCGCCGGAAGGGGGCGGCTCGATCGGCCGCCCCCTTCCGGGTCGTGCAGAAGCCTCGGCGCTCAGCTGGTGGGCTCGGCCGCCTCCACCAGCTCGGGCACGGTGACTGCATCGCCGTGTCCTTCGACGTCGATCTTGGGCAACCACTGGAGCCAGCCGGGCAGGTACCAGTTGCGGTCCCCCAGCAGCTTCATCGCCGAGGGCACCAGGATCGATCGCACGATCGTCGCATCCAGGAATACCGCTACCGCGAGGCCAAAGCCCATCTGCTCCAGGCCGGCGATCCGCCCCGCGGAGAACGCGGCGAACACGGCCACCATGATGATGGCGGCGCCGGTGATGATCCCACCGGTGGTTCGCAACCCGTACGCCACGGCTTCGGCGTTGTCACCGGTCTTGTCGTACTCCTCGCGGATCCGGGTGAGCAAGAACACCTGGTAGTCCATCGAGAGCCCGAACAGGATCGAGAACAGGAACAGCGGCAGCCACGATTCGATCGCATCGACCTGGATGAAGCCGAATGCATCGGCGATTGACTTCGCGAACGACGGCCCGCCCTTTTGGAAGATCAACACGATCAATCCGTAGGCCGCCCCCACCGAGAGCAGGTTCATCACGATGGCCTTGGCCGGCACCACGATCGACCGGAACACCACCGTGAGCAGGATGAACGAGAGCAGGAGTACCAGCACGATGATGATGGGTGTGTACTGGTCCGAGATCGCGAAGAAGTCCTTCACGATCGCCGTGTCGCCGCCGACGAGGACTCCCGAGTCTTGTCCGAACGCGTCGGGTACGTAGGTGTCGCGGAGCCGGGTGATCGCATCGACCGCCACTTCGCTCGAGGCGTCGGCCGCCTCTCCGGTCATCGGGACCCGCACCAGGATGACGGTGCCGTCCTCGCTCGTCAGCGCGGGCTGCGGCGTACCGAACGCAGGATCGTCGGCGATCGATCCGGTCAGCGCCTGGATGCCCTGCTGCGCGGACGCATCGGTTGCGGGCACGACCACGTCCGCCTCGGCCTGCTGTCCGGCCTGCGGGAATTTCTCGATGAGGACGTCGAACGCCTCCTTCGTTTGGATCCCGTCGGGGATGGTGGCGATGCCGGAGAACCCCGTCCGGATGCCGCGACCTTCATCGACCGGGTTCGTCTGGGTCCAATACGGGATGGACAGCGCGATCATGAAGGTCGAGGTCAGCACGAGCCACAGGACCGGTCGCGCCATGACACCGCGACTCATCTTGTCCCAGAACCCACCCGAACGCCCGTGTTCCAACGTGCGACCGCGACCGAACACCCGGCCCGGCCTGACCAGCTTGTCACCGAACAACGCCATGACCGCCGGAAGCATCGTCATCGACAACGCGATCGAGACCAGGACCACCAAGATCGCGCCCCCGCCGAGGGCCTTGAAGATCGTGCTCGGGATGATGAGCATGCCCGCGAGGGCAAGCACGACGGTAACGCCGCTGAAGAACACCGCACGGTTCGCGGTGGCTCCGGATCGACCGATCGCCTCGAGCGTGTCACGCCCACGTGCTCGCTCCTCTCGGAACCGAGACACGATGAACAACGAGTAGTCGATCCCGACCGCGAGACCCATCATCGAGATCAGGTTCGTGACGAAGAAACTGAAGTTCCAGATCTGGCCGATCAACGCAACCAGTCCGAGGGCGGTCGTGATCGCGAGGATGCCCATGGCGATCGGGGTGATACCCGCGAGCAGCGAACCGAACACGACGAGCAGCACGATGATCGCCACGAGGATGCCGATGGCGTCGCCCTTTTGGAAGTCCTCCTCAGAGATCTTCTTGAAGTCCTCGGTGGACGTCGGCTCGCCGAGCGCGTACATCTGCGTGCCGCCCGTCGAGTACCGCTCGCGGATCTCGTCCAGCTCCCCGACGTGTGCTGCGGTCGCATCTGTGTCCCCTGCCAGGATGACGGTGAACAACACGGCGGTCCCGTCCTCGGACGGGATCGGACCGAACGCCGCCACCTGTGGGTCGGCTTGCTGATCGTCGGGGAGCGGGAACATCGAGGGCACCGTCGTGACCGACTCGGAACCCAAGGCACGCAGGTCGTCCAGGGCCGCGTTGACCGTCGCGGCAAACGCCGGATCCGCCACGGCGCCGTCGGCGCCCGTGATCACGAAGGTCTCGGGGGTCAGGTCCTGCTTGAGGTTGCTCGCCGCGAGGATCTGCGCAGCTCGCTTGGCCTCCGGATTGTTCGTGAAGTCGAAGTCGGTGGTCAAGACCGGTGACAGTAGTGTGGCTGCCGCGACGATCCCGGCCACGAGGATCGCTCCCCAGATGCCAACGGTGCGCCACGGATGCCGGCTGCTCGCTCGAGCCAGCGATTCAGGATTGATCTTCACGTGTGCCCCCCTCAGTTCCTCAAGACCTTGCTGACGTACGGTGTATGCTTACAGCGTACGGAGGATATGCATACGGCGTAAGTGTGTCAACCCCTCCGGAGAGGAAGACTGCGACAAGATGGGCCGAACGGCAACCCCGGCGAAGCAGCGCACCCCACTCACACGTGAGCGGATCGCCGATGCAGCCTTGGCGATCATGGACGCCGAGGGCCTGGACGCCGTGTCGATGCGCAGGGTCGCCCGCGAGGTGGGCGTCGAAGCGATGTCGCTCTACAACCACGTGCACGACAAGGAAGACCTGCTCGGCTGCGTGCTGGAGCAAGTGATGAAGGAGTTCACGTATCCGGCCCGGATCGAGGGCGAGGATTGGCTGCAGCAAGGCCGGGCGCTCGCGCACGCCTGGCGGCAGCTGTTGCGAGATCACCCGAGTGCGCTCCAGCTGTTCGCGGAGCGCAAGACGCCGATGGATTCCGTGGACGGGCTTCGCCCGATGGACGCAGCTTTGACCACGCTTCGCAGCGCCGGCCTGTCCGACTCCGACGCCGTGCAGGCCTTTCACGCGATCGGCGGCTACATCTTCGGTTTCGTGATGATGGAGTCCGGTCGGCTGTTCGGCGCCGGGGAGGCCGACCCGAGAGAATCCCCCGAGATCCCAACCGGACAACTGCCGAGCATCGCAGCGTGCATGCCCTACCTGGCGGAGTGCGACTTCGACGCGCAGTTCGAGTTCGGTCTCGATCTGATGCTCGAAGGCCTCCGAACGAAGGTCGGCGGCGGCTGATGGAGGTCGAGGCGTTCCTGGCGGATTCCGTGCAGGCCGCGAACGGCAAACTCCATGCGCTCGGCGTCGGTTGGCGCGTGATCCAGGCCTCGGCGTTCCCCGCGCGGCACGATCGCATCGGGCTCGGGCTGATGGTACGAACCACGGCCAACGAGGCCGGCTCGCATACCTTGCGGTTGTCGTTGCTCGACCCCGCCGGGCAGCCACGCCCGTTCGGCGACGGCACGGCGTTCGAAGCTCGCTTCACCTCGCCCGACGGCGAGGGGAGCGCCACGTTGGCGCTCAACCTGGACGGACTCGTGTTCGACGCTGCGGGCGCCTACACCTTCGTGTTGTCCGTCGACGGACGGGACGCGACCACGCTGGGCTTCCGGGTGCAGACGCGCCCGGAACCGACCGCCAGCGAGTTCCGCACCGGGGTTTACCTGTAGCTCGGGAACCCGGAGGGAGCCACGCGCGTCCAACGACGACCCGCCACCGAAGGAGGATCCCGTGCTCCGACGTTTCGCCGCTGTGTTCGCCCTCACCGCGTTGCTTACGACCGCATGCGCCGAGGCAAGCTCCCCCGCGGCGACCTCCACCGCGCCGACCGGAGCGACCGACATCGTCCTACGGGTCGGCTACGAGGGCGGCTTCGTCATGCCGAGCACCTTGATCACGAGCACACCGTTCTTCAACCTGTACGGCGACGGCACGCTGATCGAACCCGGCGCGCAGATAGAGATCTACCCTGGCCCGTCGCTGCCCCCGCTGCTGCAGCAGACCCTTCGTGCCGACGCCATCGCCGCGATCGTGCAGCGCGCGCTCGACGCCGGCCTCGATCACGACGGCACATACACCGACATGGGCAACATCGGTATCGCTGACGCCCCGGATACGGTGTTCACGCTGTCCGTCGATGGCCAGACGCACACCGTGCGCGTCTATGCACTCGGGATCCTGGACGACGCACAGCGCCCCGATGGCATGCCGGCCGACGAGTGGGAAGCACGCCGTTCGCTGGGCCGACTCGTCGAGGATCTCCAAGGGCTCGATGGCTGGCTGCCCGCCGGGTCGATCGGCGACGCCACCCCGTATGCAGGCGACGCCGCGATGCTCCTGGTGGGCCCCTATCGGCCCGACGATCAGCTCAAGCAGGAGCCGGTGCAGTGGCCGCTGGACACGTCGCTCGCTGCCGCCGGCACCCCGACGAGCTTCGACGACTCGATCCGGTGCCTGGTGGTCGCCGACGCCGACTGGCAAGCGGTCCGTGGACTCGCGGCGACCGCCAATCAGCTGACCCCGTGGACCAGCGATGGGGAGCGCTTCAGTCTCCAGTTCCGGCCGCTTCTGCCCGACGAGGCTCGTCACTGCGCCTAGAGACAGATTTGCTCCGCAGGCGACGCCAGTCATAAGGTAGATCCCTATCGGAACTCAGGGAGGGATCCATGATTAGGAAACGCCGTGCGTTCTTCGCACTGCTCGCAGTCTTCGCGCTTGCCACGGTGGCGTGTAGCTCGGACTCATCCAGCACATCGGCGAGCTCGCCGAGCTCGCCCGACCCCAGCACGGCGACCAGCGTGACGGCAACCGTGAAGGACTTCGCGATCGCGATCGACCCGACGTCAGCTGCGGCCGGCGAAGTGACCTTCTCGATCACCAACGAGGGCCCGAGCACGCACGAGTTCGTCGTGGTGCAAACGGACACCGCGCCGGCCGACCTGCCGGTGACCGACGGTCTCGTCAGCGAGGACGGGATCACCGTGATCGGTGAGGCCGAAGACATCGCGTCGGGCGCGACCCCGACCCTCACGCTCGCCCTGGAGGCGGGCAAGTACGTGATCATGTGCAACATCGTGGGTCACTACGAACAAGGGATGAACGTCGGCCTGACGGTCACCTAGGCGACCGCGGCTCCATCCTTCGCTGTAGGCGGGCGCGGATAACCGCGCCGGCCTACTCATGTGTTGCGCCCAAACCGTTTCCCTGCCCTCAAGCCTCAGCGCAGTGTGGCCGATGCAACGGCTGTCATTCCTTCCCAGTAGCCATCGACCGCAGGAGAACGGTGGACAAGCACGCCAAGCACGCCGGCCTCGATCCGCTCGCCATCCAGGGCGGGTTCTTCGCGTCTGCGGATGGGACGCAGGCGGATGCTTCGGCGCGACTGGCTGACCTCGAGGCTCGCTATCGAGGACTGATGGACCAACTGCCTGCGGTCCTATACATCGACGGCGTCGCCGAGGACGACTCGATGATCGACATAAGCCCGGGCATCCACGATCTGCTCGGCATCACACGCGATGAATGGTTGCGCGGTGTCCTGGGTTGGAGCGACTACGTTCACCCCGACGACCGCGACCGCGTCTTGGCCGAGAGTCAGGCGTGCGTGTCATCGGGCGAGCCATTCCATATCGAGTACCGCGCCCTGCACGCGGACGGTCACACGGTGTGGATCCGAGAGGACTCCGTGCTGATCCGCAGCGAAGACGGCGCGCCGAAGCACTGGCTCGGCATCATGTTGAACATCACGGACCTGGTCGAAACGCAGCACAACCTCGCCCACATGCAGAGCACGTACGGCGCGCTGGTCGAACAGATCCCCGCGATCGTCTATCAAGATGCGACCGACGAAGCGTGGACGACCGTGTATGTCTCGCCGCAGATCACGAACCTGCTCGGTGTCACGCCCGAAGAATGGATCGGCGACAGCAAGCTGTGGTCGCGGATGATGCACGAAGAAGACCGGGACCGCGCGATCGAGGAGGTCGAGCGGGGCATCGCCTCCCGCGAGCCCTACACGGTCGAATATCGCATGGTCGGCCGGGATGGACGCGTGAAGTGGTTCCAAGACACGGCGGTGATGCTGCCCGACGCGGACGGCAACCCCGCCTACACCCACGGAGTCATGCTCGACATCTCGGAGCGTCGCGAAGCCGAGGAGCGTCTCACGTATCTCGCCTACCACGACAACCTCACCGGTATGCCCAACAGGGCGATGTTCGACGAGCTGCTCGAGTTGTCCCTCGCCCGCGCGCGACGCGCCGATCGCGGCGTGGCGGTGCTCGCGCTCGATATCGACAACTTCAAGCTCGTCAACGACTCCCTGGGTCATGAGACCGGGGACCGGCTCATCTCGCAGATCGCATTGCGCCTGCAAGATGCGACCCGTGACACCGATCTGGTCGCCCGCCCAGGCGGCGACGAGTTCCTGATGCTGCTGGCGGACCTCGACCAGGTGTCACCGGTCAACGACGAGAACGGTGCGGCGATCTCCGCGCAGGCGGTCGCCAACCGGGTGCTCCAGGCGTTCGAGGCGCCGTTCGAGGTCGACGGCACCGAGCTGTACGTGACGGCGTCGATCGGGATCAGCGTGTTCCCGCTGGACGCCGCCGACGCGACGAGCCTGATGCGCAACTCCGACAGCGCCGTCTACCTCGCCAAGGCGGCCGGCCCCGGTGGCTATGTGCTGAACCACCTGGAGAACGAGGGGGCCCTCCACAAGCTCTCATTATCGACGCGCTTGCGAAAGGCCGTGGAGCAGCAGGACTGGATGCTGCACTATCAGCCGCTGGTCAACCTGTTCAGCGGGGACATGTTCGGTGTCGAGGCGCTGATCCGCTGGCCCAACCCGACGGGAGGTCTCACGCCGCCCGGCGATTTCATCCCGCTGGCCGAAGAGATGGGGCTGATCGAGGCGATCGGCGCCTGGGTCGTGGAGGAGATCTGTCGTCAAGACGAGATCTGGCGCAATGCAGGGCTCGAGCTCGAGATCGGATTCAATCTGTCTCCGCGGCAACTATGGCAACCCGATCCGGTACGCCGCATCGCCGATCAGATCGAAGCGGCAGGGATCGACCCACAGCGCATCACCGTGGAGATCACGGAATCCACCGCGATGCACGATCCCGATCGCACCCTCGAGGTCTTGCATGGATTCAAGGACCACGGGCTGAAGCTCGCGATCGACGACTTCGGCACGGGCTACTCGTCGCTGTCGCGACTGCGCTACATGCCGGTCGACGTGCTCAAGATCGACCGCACCTTCGTTCGCGACGTCAACAGCGATCGGCAAAGCGCGAGCATGGTGTCGGCCATCATCGCGCTCGCGTCCAACCTGCAGATGCAGCCGCTGGCCGAAGGGATCGAGACCGAGGAGGAGTGGCGCTTCCTCGCGGCTCGCGGTTGCACGACCGGCCAGGGCTATCTCTTCGCACGACCGGTGCCTGCCGAGGAGATCTTGGCGATGCACCGCCGCTCCGGCCTCACCGTCATCGACGGTGGGCTCGCGGTCTGAGCGTTACTTCCGCTTCGGCGCGCGGAACGCGTTTCGGCGCCCCTTCGGTCCGCCGCTGAACACCACGCGTGGCGGGGCGACCTTCATACCGTCTTGCTCGAACTCTTCGTGCAGGTCGAGGCGGGCAGCCATGCGCGAGACGTCACTTTGCTGCTCGGGCGTGACGAACGTGATGCTGATGCCTGAGCGACCGGCTCTGGCCGTTCGGCCGACCCGATGCACGTACGCTTTGTCGTCTTGGGGGGCGTCGTAGTTCACGACCAGCGTGATGTCGTCCAGATCGAGGCCGCGCGCAGCGACATCGGTCGCGACCAGCACGCCGACGTGACCGTCGGCGAAACGCTTCAGCGAACGATCGCGCGCTTCCTGCCGCATGTCCCCGTGCAGCGCCATCGCGGGAACGTCTTGCGCCTTGAGCTGCCGGGCCAGGGAGTCGACCGCACGTTTCGTGTTGACGAACACGAGCGTGAGTCCGTCCTGAGCCTTCGCGAACTCGATCAAGGCCGACAGCTTGTCGTGGACGGGCACCGACACGAACCGGTGATCCGCCTCGTCGACCATCTGATTGTCGTAGCCACCGACTTCGTGCTGCACCGGATCGCGGGTGTAGACCTGCGCGATCCGCCCCACGGCTCCGTCGAGCGTCGCGGAGAAGAACATCGTCTGACGATCCTTGGGCAAGCGCCGCACGATCCGATCCACCTGCGGCTGGAAGCCCATGTCGAGCATGCGGTCCGCTTCGTCCAACACGAGGATCTGGATGCCGTCGAGGACGACCAATCCTCGGGTGGCAAGATCGTCGAGCCGGCCGGGGGTGGCGATCAAGATATGGGCTCGGTCGACCCCCTGCGCCTGCTCTTTCACGTTGGTGCCGCCATAAACGGCCTTCACGCGCATGTGCGTGGCGACGGTGATCGCGAGAAACTCCTCACAGACCTGCTGTGCAAGCTCACGCGTGGGGACCAGGATGAGCGCGGCCGGCAACGAGGTGGAGTCCGGATCGAGCTGGTCGACGATGGGCAGCGCGAAGCCCAGGGTCTTGCCGGAACCGGTCTTCGAACGAGCCAGGGTGTCTCGCCCGGATCGAGCGTCTTCCCACACCATCGCTTGGATCGGGAAGGGAACGGTCATGCCACGTGCCTCAAGGGCTGCGGCAACCGGTTCGGAGACCCCGAGTTCGCGGAAACTCTCGGGTACCTCGGTCACGCTTCCAGGTTACCGCAGGGAGCTACAGCTCGAACGCCCAGTCGAAGGCGCCCACGAGGTGCGACACGATCAGCAACTGGGTCAAGGCGAGCGATTCGCTTCGTTCGGGATCGCGTCCGGGGCGGCGAACCAGCCCGATGCGGTCGCGCTGCAGGCGCTCGTCCGGGTGCAAGGATGACCACAGCACGCTCTCCAGCTCGGCGCCGATGTCCGCGGGGCAGTCCCCATCGATCTCCAGCACGCTCATCGGTCCGCGACGATCGGTCCGCACCGACCAGCGAACCGGTGTCTCTCCTCGTGCACGGAACTCACCGAGGAGTTCCCGCAGAGCCGGGAACGGCAGCGTCGGACGAACGATCAGACGCGCCGAGAGATGTTCGTCGTCGTCGACGCCCTGCCGCAATTGGAACCGAACGATCACGTCGGCGTAGTCCCGCTGCGGTCTGATGTATTGCGCTGCATCGGGTTCGCGGCGCTTCAGCTCGGCCACGACGTCCTTGGGCGAGTACCCCCGCTCGAACACATCGCGTTCCAACTTCCACCGGTGGCGAAGTTCCTCTTCCGGCTCGAGGAAGACGGCCACGTCGATCGCGTCTCGTACCGATCGATCTGCGAGCGGCAACAGCCCCTCGACGATCACGATCTCTCCGGACTCCACGACCTCGTCGGCCCCGAACGTGCCGGTGTGGTGATCGTAGGTCGGCTTGGTAACGGAGGCCCCGGAAGCCAGCGTGCGCAGGTGTTCGGCCATCAGCTCCATCCGGTTGGCCTCGGGCGCGAGCGGCGTGACCCCGTGCTGCGTTCGGCCCGCCCGGTCATACAGGTGGTAGTCGTCGGTACACACGCGCCCGACCCGGCCCACACCCAAGATGAATTCGATCCCCCGCGACAGCGTGGACTTGCCCGATGCGCTGTCGCCGGCCAGCGCTAACAGAACCGGACGGGTCCCGGTGCTGCTGGCCGCCACGCGCGGCGCGATCGAGGGAACATTGGCGTCGGACATGGTTCGGGGAGCCTATCGCGGGGTGTACGCCCGTCGGTACCGCTCGCCCGACCCGCGGTCGCGACGGGCGGTACCCTTGCCCCAAGTCGAGGGGAAAGGGAACCGGTGGCCGAGGACACGCAGCGCTGGAACCAACTGGCCGCGCAGATCGCCGTCGACAGTATCCGGGCGACGACTGCCGCAGGATCGGGCCACCCGACGTCGTCGATGTCGTGCGCCGAACTGCTGGCCGTGCTGTTCGCCGATCATCTGCGGTTCGACGTGAAGGATCCCGCGTACCGGGGCAACGACCGGTTCGTGCTGTCCAAAGGGCATGCCGCGCCCGCCCTGTACGCCGTGTTGAAGGCCGCCGGCGCGTTCGACGACGACATGCTGCTCTCGCTTCGCCGAGCGGGCTCTCCGCTGCAGGGGCACCCTGCCCCGATCGAGGGCCTTCCCTGGGTCGACGTGGCGACCGGCTCCCTTGGACAAGGTCTCGCCGTCGGGCTCGGCATGGCCCTGGCGATGCGGATCGACGGTACCGACGCGAACGTGTGGGTCATGCTCGGCGACTCCGAGATGGCCGAGGGGTCGGTGTGGGAGGCGATGGAGGCGACCGCGTTCCACAAAGCCGGCAACGTCACCGCGATCCTCGACTTGAACCGTCTCGGACAGCGCGGCGAGACGATGCATGGCTGGGGCTCCGACGTGTTCCGCGATCGTGCCGAGGCGTTCGGATGGAGCGCGATCCAGATCGACGGACACGACGTGGACCAGATCGACCGCGCCTACCGCGACGCGCTCGCCGACGAGCGCCCAACGTTGATCGTCGCGCGCACGCAGAAGGGTCACGGCGTTTCATTCCTCGCCGATACGGACAACTGGCACGGCAAGCCGGTGCCGGTTGACCGGCTCGACGCCGCGATCGCGGAGCTCGGGGGCATCCGCGATGAGCGGTTCACGCCGCCATCGCCACCCGATGTGCATGAGACCCGCATTCGGCACACGACCACGCCGACCCGACCCGTCTATGACCAGCCGGTCGCGACCCGTCGCGCGTTCGGCGACGCCCTCGCGTGGCTCGCCGGCACCTATCCCGACGTCGTCGTGCTCGACGGTGAAGTGGGCAACTCCACCTACACCGAGGACGTCCAAGCGGTGGCACCCGAGCGCTTCTTCCAG
>JANMPG010000019.1:0-14179 GCA_031369745.1 Actinomycetes bacterium | reverse complement strand
GATCGTCGAGTCGTTCGACGCTCCTGCGGTACGCCTGCTCTGAGGCGTCCGCTCTACCGGCGAGCCGCTCGAGGTCACCGAGGTGCTCCTCGAGCGCGGCGAGGCCGAACGACTCACCGAGCCCCTGAAGAAGCTCCGAGGCACGCTGGGTCAGAGCGCGTCCCTCGTCGAAGCGACCGAGCATCGCAGCGCAGATCGACCGAATGATCATGCCGACGGCTTCCAGCTGAAGATTCGGACCTGCCTCGCCGACCCGTTCATCGATCGATAGCAAGCCGTCTTCGGGTCTTGTCGAGCCGAAAGAGTCCGCGGCGATAGCGGTCAAGATCGTTCGGGCGAGGAGCTGCTGGTTGCCACTTCGACGGGCGTGTGCAACCGCTCTGGAGGCGGAGCGGGAGGCACGATCGAAGCGACAGGGCATCCAGTCCAGCTCGGCGAGGGATCGCCACGCGGTTGCCAGCGCCGCATCGTCACCCAGCTCCTCGAACACGTTCACCGCGTGCTCGAGCTGCACGCGAGCGTCGTCGGTCGAGATGCTGTGTGGCTCAACCAGCATGCGAGCATAGGTGTAGCGGATCTTTGCGAGCCATTCGAGGGATCGCAGCTCGTTGGCGGAGGCGAGCTCCGCCGCCCGCTCGAACGCAGCCAGCGACTCCGAGACGCGACCGAACTCGAGAGCCACCCCCAGGTCGTAGTAGAGCGTCGCCAGTTCCGGTCCGTCCGGCGGGGTGATGACGATCGCTCGCTCGAGCAACGTGGCCGCAGCCCGGTGGTCGCCGCGACCCGCGGCTCGTCGAGCCGCATCGACCAAGCGACGGGCTGCCCGCTCCGCCGTTGTCCTCGTTCGCTCGTCCGCCGGCCCCAGTTCAGCGCGATACCGGATCACTTGCTCCAGGTGATAGGCCACGATCTCCTCCTGCTCGGCGATCGCCTCGCCCGCGACCTGCTCCAACCAATCGGCGAAGCGTTCATGCAGCTCGGCACGTTGGGCCTTCGGGATCGCGTCGTACGACGCATCGCGTATCAGGAGATGGCGGAATCGGAACGCATCCTCGCCCGGCAACGTAGAGCGATCGGGTCGGATCAGGTCCTTGCGGACGGCCGCCATCAGATCCCGAGACACTCGCTCTCGCACGTTCTCGGGAGCCAATGCGCGGACCGCACCGGCGAAGAACGACTTGCCGACCACTGCGGCGGATTCGAGAACGGACCGCTCATCGACGCTGAGTTGATCGAGCCGAGCCGCGAGCAGCGCTTGGATCGACGGAGGCACGGTGACACCGGCGAGATCCCGGACGGCCTTCCAACCGTCGCCATCGTGGGTAAGCGAGCCGTCGTCGATCAGCATCGCCAGCGTCTCCTCGACGAACAGCGGGTTGCCCTCGGCGGTGGCGACGATCCGGTCGGCGACTCCCGCCGGCAGATCCACCGCGCCCAGCATGTGCTCGATCAACGCCCCGGATTGCTCGTCGCTCAGCGGTTGCAGCGACACGGTCGTCGCGTTGAGCTTCCCGCCGCCCCACGTGGGTCGCACGTCGAGCAGGTTTGAACGAGCCATGCACAGCAGCAGGATCGGCGAGCCCCGGGACCAGTCTGCGATGTGCTCCAAGAGGTCCAAGAAGGTCGGTTCGCCCCAATGGATGTCGTCGAACACGAGCACGAGCGGTTGTTCGCGCGCCGCCGCCTCGAAGAATGTGCGGATCGCCCAGAACGTCTCCTCGCCGCCGGCACTGTCCGTGACGCCCATCAGCTGGGAGACGTGGCGGCAGACGAGCTCCTGATGCTCGTCGCCCGCCAGCACGGAGCAGACCTTCGTCTCAACGACGTCGGGCAGGTCGAAGTCGGCCAGCCCCGCGGCGTCCTTGACCGCCTCGATCACCGGGAAGTACGTGATGCCGTCTCCGTACGGAAGGCATCGTCCTCGCAAGACGCGGGCGGCGGCACCGACCCCGGCGACGAATTCCTCGACGAGACGTGACTTGCCGACACCCGCCGGCCCCAGGACGGTGAAGAGCTGGCACTGTTCGTCGTCGATCGCAGCGGCGAACGCGTGCTCGAGCTGTTGGAGCTGGCGTTCCCGACCAACCATCGGTGCGTCGAGATGGCGCTCCGTCGCCGCGGCGATATCTCGGACGGCGATGAGGTGCCAGGCGGGCGCCCGTTCGGACTTGCCCTTCAGTTCGAGGGGCTCAACCCCTTGGGCGTCGACGGCGTCGCGCACGAGCCGATAGGTGGCATCGCCGAGCAGCACCTGGCCCGGCGACGCGTGCTGCTCGAGCCGGGCAGCGACATTGACGGCGTCGCCGGTCACCAGCTGTTGACCGGCAGCGGCGTCGTTCGACACCACCTCGCCGGTGTTTACGCCGATGCGAACCTGGATCGTGACCCCCCGATCGCGCTCGAGTTCCTTGTTCAAGATGGTCAGGTCGGCCTGCATGTCGGCGGCGGCACGGACCGCACGCAGGGCATCGTCCTCGTGCAGTTGCGGGATGCCGAAGACAGCCATGACCGCATCGCCGATGAACTTCTCGACCGTGCCGCCGTGGCGTTCGATCGCGATACGCATCGCCTCGAAGTAACGAGCCATCACGTCTCGCAACGACTCAGGATCGAGGCCCTCGCCCATCGCGGTCGATCCGGTGACGTCGCAAAACACGATCGACACGGTCTTTCGCACCTCACGGGCAGGCGCTGGCGCCAAGAGCGGCCCCGCACACGCCGGACAGAAGGTGAAATCGGCAGGACTCTGGCGGCCGCAGTTCGGGCAGGTCAACACGGCGGGAGCCTACGGCGAGAGGTTGCCTGACGCCACTGTGTCTCCGGGCGTCGCTGAGATGTCTATCGCCGGTTCACGCGAAGTCGTCCCTCATCCGACCAAGGCTTACTCTTCGCGCAAGATCTCTGTCGGCTTGAGACCGCGAAGGATCTCGGCGACAGCCAGCCCGGAAACGAGGGTCGCCGCCAACACCAGGGCAGCCAGCATCGCCATGCGCCCGACCGGAACGGTCACGTTTGGGTCACTCAGGCCTCGGCTTCCTCCGGATGCCGCCGTGTATACGGCATCGCTTCGAGGAAGGCATCGAAGTCGTCGCCTTTCATGGGTCGGGCGAGGAAGAAGCCTTGCCCGAATGCGCAGCCGTTCGCGGCGAGGTTCTCGAGTTGAGCCTGATACTCGATGCCCTCCGCGACCGCGTAGACGGCAAGGCTGTCCGCGAGTCGCAGGATGTTGTGGGCCAAAAGATCCTCGCTATCCGCACGGACCTCTGAGACGAACGTCTGATCGACCTTGAGCGAATCAACCGCGAATCGTTTCAGGTACGCGAGGGAGCAGTAGCCGGTTCCGAAGTCGTCGATGGCAACCTTGACGCCTACCGCTCGGAGTCGCGTGAGGATGGCAGATGTTGCTTCGGGGTCGTTCATCAGCGCCGTCTCGGTGACCTCCACGGTCAACGACGTCGGCATCAACATGGACGAATCGAGGGCTTCCCGGACCTGGTTGGCAAAGGTTGGATCCTGCAACTGGATCGCCGATGCATTGACGCTCACGCCAAGGTTGTGCCCCCGGCTCGCCCACCCAGCGGCGTCGCGGCACGCTTGGTCCAGCACCCATCGACCGATGACCTTGATGTGCCCGCTCTGCTCGGCGATCGGGATGAACTCGGCGGGAGAGATCGACCCGCGATCCGGATGTTCCCAGCGCAATAGTGCTTCGGCGCCGCTGACGCGCATGGTCTTCAGATCGAAGATCGGTTGATACGCCACGTGAAGTTGATCCAGGTCGATCGCGCGCTCCAGATCGGATCGAAGCGAGATCCGGTTCGCCGCGACGGTACGCATGCTCGGATCGAAGACGGTGTAGCCGGTGCTGCTCGAACTCTTCGCCTGATACATCGCGATGTCAGCGTTTCTCAGAAGGTCCTGCGAGGTTGACGCGGTATCGGCGGATGCGATGCCGATGCTTACCCGCACGCCGAGGTGAAGCTCACCGGCCGGGAGCGGCAACGTGAGCACTTCGTGGATCCGGTTTGCGACGGTGATCGCGTCGACGATGCCGTTGCCTTGCTCGAGCAAGATCGCGAACTCGTCGCCGCCCAGACGCGCCACCGTGTCGCCGGGGCGGACACACTCCGTAAGCCGCTGCCCGACCGCCGCGAGCAACTCATCGCCCGCCGCATGACCGAGGCCATCGTTGACCTGTTTGAAGTCATCCAGGTCCAGGTAGAGGATCGCGAGCCGAGCCGATCGACCGTCGCGAACGCTCAGGGCGTGTTCGACCCGGTTCATGAACAGTGCCCGGTTAGCCAACCCGGTCAGCTCGTCGTTGAAGGCGCGGGCACGCAGCTCCTCCTCGAGTGAGCGCTGGTCTGTGACATCGCGGAGGGTGATGGAGATCCCTTCGACCCCTCCGCGCTCAGACAGGTTAGCCACGACGGCCTCGCAGATCCTGTCCCCGCCTCCGGAGCGAGGGACACGCGTTTCGATCGTGAGCCTCGAGCCAATCGGAAGCATCGCAGCGCGCTCGAGCTGGGATGCAACAACTGGGGCCTCGTCGGGAGCCACGAAATCGGTGAAAGGCCGACCGACAAGACCGTTGGGGTCATAGCCCCACGCGGCGAACGTCGACGGGCTTGCATAGGTGATCACGAGAAGCGGATCCACGGTGACGATAACGTCGGAGGCGTTCTCGACCAACGCAGCGAACCGCTCCCGACCCCTGGCACTTTCGAGATCGCGAGCCGAAGCGATAAGGCCCGTCATCCGGAGCGCGACGAGACCTCCGATCGTTAGCGCGACCAGTTCGACGACGATCAGCGTCGCCGAGCCCGGTCGCTGGCCCCGCAGCTCTTGGACTATCAGGGCGAGGAGCGGCATCGAAAGGCAAGCGATCAGAAGGGCCGCTCGTCGACCGCTCAGGTACCGCATCGCGGATACGGAAGCGCTTGCCACCGGACCCCGCAAGAGGGCGGCGGTGGCCCAACAGCCAAAGGCAACGATGAAGATCGGGTCCTCGAAGCGGCCGACCTCTGCGCGAAGTCCCAACTCGAGTAACGAGTCGATCACGTCGACGATCACGGCGCCGGCTACGGCGAGATAGATGAATCGGTATGCCCGCGGACGCACCTTCAGCGAGAAGGCCAGGCGGGCAGCCATGGCCAGCATCGCGATGTCCAACGCCAATGGAAGGACGATCCACAACTCCTCCGAACCGGTGAGACCCGCATCGCCGGCGCTTGGTTCCACGAGGAAGAGCCAGGCGAGAGTGCCGGCCGCCAGCGCTAGAACGGTCGCGTCCACGAAACCGGTGCGGTCGCCGACCGGCGACACACGCGATGCGGTCCTCCACAAACCCCAGACGATGAACAACAGGCCGATCGCGTTGAAGTAGTCGCCGGGGGAAGGGAACCGGTCGGGGTCGGTGACCTCGAGCCATGACCACACCAACTCGGCAGCGAACAAGAACGCCATGCCCACCGCCAGAAGCCACCAGGCGGTCGGATCGCGATCGTCTCGGTAGCGCGCCGCACCTGCCAAGGCGACCAGAGGCACCAGTGGGGCGGCGAGAAAGATCGCCTCGCCCAGCGGACCTTGCGTGACGATGGCACGCGCGACCGCGAGGGTGGCGATGAACGCGAGCACAACCGGAGCGCCCGATCGGGAAAGACACTTCACGAACGCCCATCGACGTTGGTGACGTTGGGCTTGAGCTGCTCGGAAGGCAGACGGAACAGCGAGATCGACGCGTGGTCAGTCGCTGAACAGGAACTGGGTCACGGCACGGGCTTCATAGCGGGCTCGCAGGGAGGCCATTTCTCATCCGATTCGGACTGCGATCGCGATGCGCCGATCGACTGGAACAGCTGGCAGACAATGTGCGCGGGGACCGTCCAAGTCCTCGGCTACGATGAAGAGCAGGGGCACACCTTCCGTCGGACACTCGAGACCCACGACAAGCACACTCGACAATCAGTACTGATCCCCTAACGGAATCGCGGTGGAAACCGGCCACGTGTTTCCGGTCTCCGCCGGTCTCAGCGAGACTAACGCCGATCTGGACGAGACAGGGGTGTCACTCGTCGCGGAGCAGTTCGGTGGGCTTGAGACGCGCGATCAAGACCGCAGCGGCTGCCGACGACAGCACTGTGGCGCCGAGCACAAGCCCAGCCAACGAAGCGAGCTCGGGTATCGGCACCTGCAGTGGTGGGGGAAGTGTGAAGATCGGCCTCAGGACCAGGATGAACTGCGACGCGATCGTGACGCCGACGACCATGCCGATCATCGTACCTACCACGGCGGAGATCCCGGACTCTGCGAGCACCAGCCGACGGACCTCTCTGGCCTGGAGCCCCTGCGCCCGAAGGGTCACGTATTCCCGACGGCGCTGCATGAGCAGCCCGAACACGAACATCGCCGTGGCGGCTGCCGCCATGAGGAACGTGTAGAACGAATCGAGCTGCAGGAGGCCCTGCGCGTTGAGCGCCGTCAGGCTCGACTGGTCCTTGTTCAGTGTCGTTACCGCGGTCTGCACGTCGAAGCTCGCGCCGAAGTCGGACAACGCGCTGAGCGACTCGACCGCGTGGTCGAGTCCCGCGCTGGTGCGGTCCGTGGCAGCAAGTAGGTAGTAATCGGCCCTCATCAGGCCGGTGACACGCTGGTAATCGCCGATGTTGGCCACGATGTCCGTCCCATCCGGCGCACCGGGGAACTGCGTGAACAGGCCGAGCACGCGAACGGGTTTGCGCGTCTGCTTGTCGGTACCGCGGCCGAACAGAACCTCCGCGTCGTCGCCGGGCACGAGCTTCAGACCGTCGGCAAGCGCCTCGTTGACCAGGATCCCGTTCGGTTGCGTCCGCAGCGCCTCCATCATCTGATCCGCCGATCCGCTGACGAACCAGCCGTCCTGCAACGCTGTGACCCGGCCGAAGACGCTCGGATCGATCGCTGCGAGCGTCGCGACGTCCTCGTTGAACGAACTGGTGAGTACGGCGTTCTCACGCGAATACACCACGGCGGTCGCTTCGCTGACCCCCTCCACACGGAATCCGGTCGCGAGGCTCGTCGGATGGGACGCCCCACCGGTGGGGTTCGGAGTCAGCCTGATGTCCGAGCCCGCGAGAAACCGGGCGTCGGTGACTTTGGCGTCGTCGTACACGGTCGAGAAGCAGACGAGAGCGGCGCCCAAACCGACGACAAGCCCGGCCGTGACGACACCGCCGGTCATCGCCCCCAGCCTGCGGGTGATGCTCCGCCACAAGACGCCGGGCACCAGTCGGTCCAGACTCGGTGTACCGCGGGCATGGGCCGCTCGCGCGACGATGGTCTGCAGGACGTAGGCGATCAAAAGTGTGCCCGCCAGCCAGGCGACGATGGGCGGCCCCAGCAGCTGCAGGGGAAGGGACACCGACTGGCCGGAGTACACCGAGCCGGGCGGCACATCGAACGCCCCGAGCCGCAGCGCGACCAGCTGCGCACCCGCCGCGGCCGCAAGCACCGCGAAGGCCACGGACAAGCGCCGCCAGCGCGGAAGCGCCCGACGTGGGATCACGTCGAGCTCCTGTCGGATCTCCCGCGTGATGAGGCGTCTCCCCGGAACGTAGAGGGCGAACGCCGTCACTAGCATGCCGCCGACGGCTCCGATCGCCGCAGATCGCGCCAATGCTCCAGTCGAGGCGGCCAAGAGGACGGATCGTCCTAGGAGGGCCATCACCGACGCGAAGCCCAGCGCGGTACCGAGCACGGCGCCGACCCCAGCGATCGCGAACGTCCGAAGCGCGAGCAGGTAGAGCAGGTGACGTCGACTCGCTCCACGAACCCGGAGCAGGGCGTTCTCGCGACGTTGCGATGCCGCGAGCAAGGTCCCGGCGTATGCGGTGAGGATGGCGGCGAGGATCGCGCCCGGCAGCCCAAGGAAGAAGAACATCCGCTTCGCGATCGCCGCGTCGCCCGTCGCGACCGCGAGCGTGTTGGAGATGTTGTCGATCAGATAGTCCTGACCCGGCGCCGTACTCAGGACGGCGGTCGCGATGCCGCGCGTTTCGGCCAACGCGGTCGCCGGATCCGCATTCAGGTTGGCCCGGTCGATCAGGATGTCGAGCTCTTCGACGGGAAGGCTGTCGAGGTGGTCTGCCTGCCGAGCGACCGCTTCCTCGAAGGCCGGTGCAACGTGACGTTGAAAGACGACAGGGTCGACGACCAAGGTGTACGGGACGTATTGGAACGCCTCGAGATTGCCCCCCTGCCGGCTTTCGAAGAGCGGGTGGGCGCTGGAGAGATCGGTGATGCCGCCCACAGCGAATTCCAGGGGCGCGGCGATCCCGGGAATCATAAGCGTGACCGTGTCGCCCGTTCCGATCTTCAGCTCCCGAGCGGTCTCGGCGCTGATAAGGACCGCACCTGACCGGATGTTCCCGGAGAGGATCTTGATACTCGGATAGTGCTGTTGATATCTCGTGTCGAAGGCGAACAACTTCACCGGACCGGGAACTCGTACTCCATTCGCCGACATCGACCCGGCGGGCATATCCGCGAACACCAGTGGATCTGCGGCCTCGACGCCGGGAACACGGCCGATCTGCTCAGCGAGTTGGCCGAGCGAGGCCGGCCGCGGCGCGTTGGCCTTGGCGGGGGTCAGAGCCTCCCGAGTTGAGATCGTCGCGAACACAGGGAGGGCCGCTGTACTCGGGATGCCTTGCTCGGCCTGCACGTGGTAGGTGATCGTGTGGGTCGCAGCCGACGCGACCGTGCCGATGTTCAGTCCGAAGCCCGCGTCACCCTGCCAAAGCGGGATGCTGCTGCCGACGTCGGCGATCGGCTTGCCATCCAATGTCGTGGAGGCCGACACGTAGACCAGAGGAGCGGCAGGGTGGTCGCGAATCACCACCTCGTTCGCCTGGGCCAAACCGTCGTTGCGCACGGTGAGGGTCACCGTCGTGTCGCTTCCGGCATCGAGCGCGTCTGCAGCGAACGTCTCTTCCAACCGGACGCCGCCTCCGAGCGGTGTCGTCAACACCCGCTGCATGTCCAGGGTGAGCGGCGCGACGGCCCTGGCGGTCATCGATGCGCCTGCACCATCGATGAAGAACAGCACCGAGGAGAACAACCCCACGCCGATGATGACGCCCACGAGGGAGGCGAGCGTCCGCCGAGGGTTGCGCACGAGGTCTTTCACCACGTAGCCGACCAGCGTCATAGCTGCCTCGCCTCCGTCGCCAGCACGCGGCCATCTCGCATAGAAACGACGGCATCCATCCGGGCAGCCACCGCCCGATCGTGCGTGACGACCACGAGCGTCGCTCCCTGTTCCCGGTGCAGGCGCAACAGCAATTCCACAACCCGGTCGGAGTTCACTGGATCGAGGGAGCCGGTTGGCTCGTCGGCCAGCACGAGTCCCGGACCATGGACCAACGCTCGGGCAACGGCCACTCGTTGCCGCTGGCCACCGGACAGTTGATCCGGGAAGCGGTGGCCGAGCGCGCCGATGTCGAGCGCGTCGAGCAACGCCTGGCGTCCAGAAGGCTCATCGAGGACCCCTGCCAGGACCGACTGCAGTCCCACGTTTTCCGACACGGTCAGGAACGGCTGGAGGTTGTCTGCCTGGAAGACGAAGCCGAAGACGCGGCGGCGCAGCGCCGCGCGCTCGCCGTTGGGCATCGACGAGATCACGTGGGCGCCGATGCGTACCTCACCCTCGGTGGGGACCTCGAGTCCTCCGAGGATGCCGAGTAGGGTCGACTTGCCACAACCACTCGGTCCGACGACCGCCAGGCTGGAGCCGGGCTCGACCGACAACGCCACATCATCCAGCGCCCGTACCTGACCGCTCGGCGAGTCATACTCCATGCTCAGGCCAGTCACGGCGATCCGCTCGCCCGGTCCCTGGCTGCCGCCGGCAGGGCTCGGATCCTGATGGAGGTCGATGCTCATGCGGTAGCCTCCAGATGTCCCTCGATCAACCGAACGGTCCGTGATCCGAGGGCGGCGACCTCCTCGTCGTGGGTGACCAGCAGCACCGCGAGTCCTCGAGCTCGCGCCATCGACTCGAGGAGGTCCATCACCAGCACCGCCGTCGCGGCATCGAGTTGCCCCACCGCTTCGTCGGCGAGGAGCAGGTCGGGGTCGTTCGCCAACGCCACGGCAAGCGCTGCCCGCTGAGCCTCACCTCCGGACAGACGCCTGGGCAGGTGATGACCTCGGCCCGCGAGGCCGACTTGATCCAGCAACGACGCCACCCGTTCCGTCGAATGCTCGGCACCCGTGAGCCGCCTTGCCATCGCCACGTTCTCTGCGGCGGTCAGGAACGGCAGAAGGTTCCCGCTCTGCAGCACGGTTCCGATCCTCGTAGCCCGCACCTGGGAACGCTCGGCGTCCGTCATGTCGCCGACGTCTTGACCGTCGAAGACGACACGACCTGCATCGGGGACCATCAATCCCGCGATCAACGAGATGATCGTCGACTTGCCACTGCCCGAGGGTCCCTGCAGACACGTGATCTCGCCCCGATGCAATTCGAGGGCCAGATCACGGAACACGATCGTCGTGTCACTTGCATTCTGGAAGGTCTTCGACACCCCTTGCAGAAGCAGCAGCGGCTCCGGCGCCGGTAACGTGGCTCCGATCGTAGTCGGCATCATGGGCCTTCTTTCGCCTGCACCGTGCCGTAGAACTTCGGATACGCGCGGGCCGCACGCCGGTCGATCTGCAGCGCCTCCGAGTTGGCCCTGGCAAGTCCTTCGGGACTGAGCCGTAGGGCGTTGATGAGCAATTCCGTATCGTCGTGGCGGCTGTCTGCACGAGGTTGATTGCGGATCTGCCCGAGCCCCAGGGCGTAATACTTCAGCTCATTGTTCGGCCCCGTGATCGTGCCTTCGCGGGTCACCAGCACGGTGGGGTAGCAGCCGAACGGTACGCAATCCTGCTCCGTTGTCACGAACGAGGCAACGGACACCTCGCCCGGATGCTTGGTGATCACCCATGGTGGTGACGCTGCGGGATCTGCCGGCATCAAGATGCCCGCCTTTCCCCCGTCGATACCGCTCATCCACACCTCGCTCACTTCAACGAAGCGCCCCAGTTCCCAGGACTCCGTGGCACCTCCCATGATCCAAAGGTTGCCAAACGTATCCTGGGCGAAATAGTCGAGCGATCGCTGTGTCACCTGTCCGGTGCCCAGCTCGAAGTCATACACGAGCAGTGTTGGCACGCCGTCGATCACCCGAGTGACGCCGGTCACGGTCTTGATCACCTCGTACGGAACCTGACGGTTACCGATCAGAGTGGTCCCCTGCGTGATCAGCTGCGTCCCGGGAACGAGCGGGAACCATCTGTTGGCAGCTGCTCTGGGGTCGACAAAGTTCGATGGGTCGAACGGCGTCCGACTGTAGACGACGGCGGTCTCGGCGCCGTTCGCCCCGAAACTGCAGGCCGTCGCGAGCATCGCAAGAGACAGCAGGAGTGCCACCATCGCGGTCGACCTTCTGCACCGTCGCTGCGGTTCTGCATGACGGGTCCCGCCGATGGTCGACACGTACGGTCTCCCAGCCGCTCGTCGGTCGCCGAAGACCTTTGGCCCAACCCTGGATGTCTGACGAACCCATCGCGTCCCGGGTACGAGCGAAAACCAGTTGTTCCTACCGAATCTCGAATCGACGACGTTCGACGTGGGTGCGGCTGCGAGCCCGAGTGGCCCCCAGGATGGCCGACACCGGCGGCGGCTCCTGTTCCGAAATCCTTCACGATGTTGGTGGATCATGACCCGAGAGTAGGAAAGTGGTCCTGAAGGCTTCCTGAACGCGGACGCGGGGGTTGAACCGATGATCCGCGCGACCCCTTTCGCCAGTGCGTCGGCGACATGAACGAGCACTTGCACGCTCGCTGTTTCGGGCTACGGAACTCGTGGGCGTTGGGTCGGCGCAGATTGCGGACAGTCGGGAGAGCGCACCATCGGTAGAAGACGATGCCTCTCGATCCGATAGTTGAAGGGCACGGGGACCGCCCAGCCGGGCGCGCCGTCACAGATCGTCGCGGCGGGCGCTCCCAAGGACGACTTGAAGGACCTCTTCGAACCAACAGCCGGACGCGGCTTGTTCAGCGTCGTTTCAGGACGCGAAGCGCATGGTGCCCTGGGAACCCGAGAAAGAGGAGGTCTCCCATGGGAAAAAAGGCATTCGCGGCGCTCACATTGGCGGCGCTCGCGGGAACGATGGCGTTCATGTGGGCGCCTTGGGCGTCGGGCGCGCCGAGCAGCACGGCGGCGTGCGGCACGACCTATGCACCTGTCCTTGATCCGGCGAATTTCGTCGCCGTGATCGACAACACATACTTCCCGCTGCCGGTGGGAAGGCAGCTCGTCTACCAAGGGGTCAGGGACGGGCAGACCCAGACGGACACCGTGACCGTCACGGACCAGAAGAGGGTCATCTTGGGCATCTCGACAACAGTGGTGAACGATGTTGCGACCCACGGCTCGACCTTGCTCGAAAAAACGCTTGACTTCTACGCTCAGGACAAGCAAGGCAACGTGTGGTACCTGGGTGAGGACACAACCGCGTTCCTGGCCAACGGAAAGACCGACACATCCGGCTCCTTCGTGGCGGGCGTCAACGGTGCGCAGCCAGGGATCATCATGGAAGCGGATCCCCAGATCCCCGACGGCTATCGGCAGGAATGCGCGGCCGGACAGGCCGAGGACACCGCTTGGATCGTCGGCACGACCGGCTCGGTGACGATCCCCTACGCAAGGGTGCGCAACGTCCTCACGAGCCTTGAGGCCACGAGGGTCGAGCCCGGCTCATACGACGAGAAGGTCTACGGCCCGGGGATCGGAATCGTGCGCGAACAAGCGCTTACCGGCACGAGCGAGTTCGCACAACTCGTCAGCGTGACCGGATAATCCGACGGTCTCTCTCGAGCGCGGAACACGCGGCCAAGCCGGTTCATTGACCGGCTCGGCCGCGCTTCCACAAGCTTCGGCAGGCGCGCGTCAAACCAAGCGCAACTATTGAGCACTCGCCTTCGGTCATCCGTCCGGGCGGGAGACTCGTCACCGTGGTCGAAGACCCGCCCGACGCCGATGCACTTCGTCCGGTGATCGATTCCGTCTTTCCTCTCGCCGATGCCCGCGCCGCCTTCGAGCGCAGTGTGGCCTCAGGCAAGAGCGGGAAAGTCGTCCTCCGCGTTAGGAAAGAGGCGGCAGGTAATTAGCCTATCCGGGTTCGCTTTCCGTGTGCTCGTAGTACTCGTACCCCGACATCGGCTTTCCGGTCGGAGACTTCCACTCGCGCTCTTCGGCGGGCAGCTTGCCGACGACCTTCGCCATCGCCCGCACGTGCTCGGCCACCGCGCCGCAGCACGCGCCGATGTAATTCACGCCCATGTCGAGCGCCGCTTGTGCGTAGTCGGCGAAGTCCTTGCGCGTGAGTTGTAGGGCGTCGAGTTCGTATGGGAACTGGGGCAGCGAGGTGAAATCGGGGCTGCTCTCCGGAACCCGGTAGGCGACCGGCTGCGAGGCCACATATCCGGGCACCGCCTCACGCATCTCGCGGACCAGCGGAAGCATCGCCTCGGGGCTCCGCAGGCAGTTCACACCGACGATGTCTGCGCCGGCATCGACCAGCTTCTTGGCGCACTCTGCAGCCGAGTCGCCCTCCTCGGCGTGCGGGAGCTTCGTGAACGACATCGTCGTCATGACCGGCAACCCGGTTTGCTTCGCCCGCTCGGTTGCGATGATCGCCTCGCCGATGAAGCTGTAGGTCTCGCAGATGACGAAGTCGATACCCAGCTCCATCTGGTCCTGGAGCTGGCGGTCGAACTGCTCCCGCACGAGGTTGTCCGACTGCGGGTCTGCCGGATCGTAGGACCAGGTCAGCGTAAGGTTGCCGGCGACGAGCGCATCGCCTTCAGCTGCAGCAGCTCGTGCGATAGACGTCGCGGCCTTGTTGATCTCATCGACCTTGTCCCCAAGCCCCACGGTTGCGAGCTTCTCTTCGCTCGCGTAAAACGTCAGAGCCTGCAAGACGTCGGCTCCCGCGTGAAGGAATTCTCGGTGCAGCTCGAGAAGCGCCTCCGGGTGCACGATCGAGACCTCTGGCGTGAAAGGCCCCGCTTGCACGTAGCCGCGTTTCTCCAGCTCCAAGAGGTACCCGCCGTCACCAAGCACAGGACCGGCCGCCAACCGCTCGAGGAT
>JANMPG010000276.1:0-2358 GCA_031369745.1 Actinomycetes bacterium | reverse complement strand
GGGTCGGAAGCGCTTCTCCTCCAACCGGACGTAGCCACGGTCCTGGATCGTGGAGATGATCGACGCATAGGTCGACGGACGCCCGATCCCCTCTTCTTCGAGCTTCTTGACCAGCGACGCTTCGGAGAAGCGGGGCGGCGGCTGCGTGAAGTGCTGCTCGGGAAGGACTTCGAGCATGCGCAGCGCCTGCTCGGCGGTGAGCTCGGGCAGATTCGCCTCGGCGTCCTCGTCGGGGCCGTCGTCGCGGCCTTCGCGATACAGCTTCAAGAACCCGTCGAACTGCAGCGTCTGGCCGGTGGCGCGCAACCCGTAGCGCACGTCCGCATCGGTCGCTTCGATGTCGACCCCGACCTGATCGAACCGCGCCTCCGCCATCTGGGTCGCAACGGTGCGCTGCCAGATCAAGGTATACAGGCGGAGCTGATCGCGGTCCAAGACGGTGGCCATGCGCTGGGGCGTGCGGAACACGCTGGTCGGACGGACGGCCTCGTGCGCTTCCTGGGCGTTTCGGCTGCGGGTCTTGTAGCGGCGATGCTCCGCGAGCGTGTAGGCCTCGCCGTACTCGCCCTTGACCAACTCGGCGATCTCGCGAAGCGCCGAGTCGGCGATCGTCACCGAGTCGGTACGCATGTAGGTGATCAGGCCGACCGAGCCCTCGCCCGGCAGATCGATGCCCTCGTACAGGCGTTGGGCGTTTTGCATCGTGCGCCGGGTCGTGTAGCCGAGCTTGCGTGCCGCTTCCTGTTGCAGCGTCGACGTCGTGAACGGCGGCGCGGGAGAACGCTTGCGCTGCTTCTTCTCTACGCCAGTAACCCGATAGGCGGCGCGGCCGAGGCGCTCGGCATGACCGCTCGCATCGCCCTCGGCGCCGAGCACCAAACCCTTCTTGTCGGGGTTGGCCGCAAGCTTTCCCTCGGGGGTTTCCACCAAACGCGCGACGAAGGGCTGCTCGGGATCGTGCGGGGTGAGCCGGACATCGATGCTCCAGTACTCCACCGGGTTGAACGCGTCGATCTCGCGCTCGCGCTCGACGATCACGCGCACCGCGACGGATTGCACGCGTCCGGCCGACAGCCCCGGCTGGACCCGCTTCCACAACAGCGGAGAGATCTTGTAGCCGACGAGTCGGTCCAGGACACGCCTGGCCTCCTGGGCGTCGAACAGGTTGCGATCGATCTGGCGTGGGTGCGTGAAGGCCTCCAAGATCGCATCCCGCGTGATCTCGGTGAACGTCACCCGTTGCGCCTGGGCCGGGTCCTCGCCCAGCAGGGTGGCGACGTGTAGCGCGATCGCCTCGCCTTCGCGGTCGAAGTCGGTGGCGAGCACCAGGCCGTCGGCGCTCTTCATGGCCTTCTTCAGGTTGGCGACGTGGTCCTTCGATTTGTCCGGCACCACGTACTCGACCAGGAAGTCGCGCTCGGGATCAACGCCGAGCTTGGACTTGGGCAGATCGCGGACATGCCCGTAGGAGGCGCGCACGACGTAGTCCGCACCCAGGTACTTCTCGATCGTCTTCGCCTTGGCCGGCGACTCGACGACAACCAGCGTTTTGGTCATACGGGTCGGTTCCTTTACGAGATGCGACGGGCGAGCGTCAACTCGGTGCCTCGGTGCCGGACGGTACCACCGAGTTCGCGAAGACCAAGGAAATGCCTGTGATGGAGCCGTCCACGACGCGGTTGGTACCCTCGAGACCGTCCTCCCCGTTCAACAGGAAGGTATTCCCCTGCTCGCCGTCTTCACCGACACCGTGCAACGCATCGTGGCCGACAACGGCTACGTCGCCGTCTTCGTCCTGATGCTGCTGGGCTCGATGTGCATCCCGATCCCCTCCGAGGTCGTGATGGCGTTCGCGGGCGCGTTGTGTGCGCCGGCCTTCGCCGCAAGCGTCCTCGGCAGCCCCGACGCCGCTTTGTCGATCGGCTGGGTGATCGTGTGGGGCATCGCCGGCAGCATGATCGGCTCGTGGCTCGCCTACGGCCTCGGCGCGTGGGGCGGCCGCCCCGCGATCGACCGCTGGGGCCGATACCTCTTGCTGCGCCCCCACGAGGTCGACCGCGCCCACGCCTGGTTCGAACGCCGCGGCGAAGCCGTCGTCTTCCTCGGCCGCCTCGTCCCCCTGATCCGAGCCTTCGTCAGCCTCCCCGCCGGCGTCGCCCGCATGAACCTCAAACGCTTCAGCCTCTTCACCCTGTTCGGCGTCATCCCCTGGTGCGTCGGCCTGGCGTACGCCGGCAAAGCCCTCGGCGACCAATGGCAAACCCTCGAGAAGTATTTCCTCCCGGTGTCCATCGCCGTCGCCATCGCCGCCCTCATCGCCGCAGCCTGGTGGATCAAGTCACGCCGCGCAGCAATCGC
>JANMPG010000272.1:0-6371 GCA_031369745.1 Actinomycetes bacterium | reverse complement strand
CCGTCGACCTATGCGTCGATCATCTCCACGATCCAGGACCGTGGCTACGTCCGGTTGGAGGAGAAGCGCTTCCGACCCGAAGACGTCGGCTACGTCGTCACCGACAAGCTGATCGAGCATTTCCCCGACGTCGTGGACGTGAACTTCACCCGGTACATGGAAAAGGAGCTCGACGACATCGCCGAGGGCCAGCTGGGCAAGGTGCAGATGCTGCACGAGTTCAACGGGCCCTTCGAGCGAGCGCTGGAGAAGGCCGAAGACTCCTTCGAGCGGTATCAAGAAGACCTCGACGAATCGTGTCCGCTGTGTCCGACCGAGGGCCGCGAGCCCGGGATGTTGCAGGTCAAGCTCGGTCGCTACGGCAAGTTCATCGGCTGCCCGAACTATCCCGAGTGTCGCTACATCCGCAACATGGACGGCACGGAGCGCCCCGAGCCCGAGATGCTCGACGAGCTGTGCCCCGAGTGCGGCAAGCAGCTGCAGCGACGCGTCGGGCGATTCGGCCCGTTCGTCGGTTGTTCCGGCTACCCCGAGTGCCGCTACATCAAGAAGGACCCGCCGCGCTCGCTCGAGATCGCATGCCCGCAGTGCAAGGAGGGCCAGATCGTCGAAAAGCGCACCAAGTTCGGCGTGTTCTTCGGTTGCGACCGCTATCCGGAGTGCGACTTCGCGGTCAACAACGAGCCGTTGAAGGAGCCGGCGTGCCCCGAGGACGGTTCGCTGCTGATCCAACGACCGAAGTCGATCCGCTGCTGGGGCTGCGGCGCCGAGTTCGATCAGGATATGGCCTTGACCAAGCCTGGAGATCCCGAAGCCGAGGCGGTTGCCCGCGCGGCGAAATCGGCCGCTCGCGCCGCCCGAGCCGCGGCCAAGGCCGCAGCCAAGAAGAAGCCGGCGGCCAAGAAGAAGAAGAAGCCGGCCGCGAAGAAGAAGCCGGCCGCCAAAAAAAAGGTGAAGGCGCCCAGCGCGTCCGCTGCGGTCGATCCGCCAACCGCGACGGAAGATCCTTAGGAGGCTCTCGGGTTGGCGTCGATCACGGACGAGGTTGCCGAACTCCGCGGCACTCGCCCCGCCACCCTGAAGGACCTGCTCACCCACCGGACGTTCGTTCGCCTGCTGGCGGCGATGTCCGTGTCGTCGTTCGGCGATTGGGTCGGCTTCGTGGCGGTCACGGCGATCGTCTACGGGCTCGGTGGCGGCACGGCTTCGCTGGCGATCTCGGGGGTGATGCTTGCTCGCACCCTGCCGGCGTTCCTGTTCGGACCGATCGCGGGCACGTTGATCGACCGGCTCGACCGCAAGCAGATCATGATCGTCGCCGATATCGGTCGCGCGGTGCTGTACCTGTCGATGGCGTTCATCGGCCAGCTGTGGGCGATCTACCTGCTGTCGTTCGTGATCGAGTGCCTGTCGCTGCTATGGGGCCCGGCGCGCGACGCGTCGCTTCCCAACATGGTGCCGCGCCGGCAGCTCGCCAACGCCAACTCGCTGGTCCTCGTCAGCGCCTACGCCACCCTGCCGCTGGGGGGCGCCGCGTTCGCGGTGCTGTATGGGATCGCCAAGGGGATGAGCGCGCGAGTGCCGATCTTCGCGGCGCACCCGGAGTCGCTGGCGCTCGTGTTCGACGCCGCGACGTTCCTGTTTTCCGCTGCGATGGTCGCGGGCATCGCGATCCGCTCCACGCGCGCGGCCAAGCGCGAGCCGATGGATCGATCTCGCGTGTGGCGCGACGCCCGCGAAGGCGTGCGGTTCCTGCGCGAGGACTCGATCGCGGCGGCGATGACCGGTGGCATCGTGATCGCATTCGGCGCGGTCGGTGCCGTCCTAGCGACAGGCCCGGTGTATGTCCAAGAGACGGTGGGTGGTGGGGCGTCGGGCTGGGGGCTCGTCGTCACCGCGTTCGGCGTGGGGATGGCGCTCGGAATGACGTCTGCCAACGCCGCCGCGAAGGTCGTGGAGCGCGAGCGTGTGTTCGTGTGGTCGCTGCTGGCAGCTGCGGGCTCGCTCGCCCTCATGGCCGGCATGCCGAACCTCGCGTGGACCGTCGTGTTCACTGTCTGGCTCGGCGCGTTCTGCGGTCTCGCGTGGGTCAGCGGCTACACGCTGCTGCAGGAAAACGTCGTGGACGAGTTCCGCGGTCGCACCTTTGCAGCCCTCACCACGTTGTCGCGCATGGTGTTGTTCATCTCGCTGGCCGCGTTCCCTGCGCTCGCGCAGTTGTTCGAGTGGCTCTCGTCGGTGTTGCATGGCGGTCAGTTCTTCGTGGGCGGGGCGCGGATCGATCTGTCGGGAACGCGGCTCGCCCTGTGGACCGCCTCGGCCATGATCGTGCTTGCCGCGCTGAACACGCGCCGGTTGCTGACGCGGTACCGTCTGTCACGGCCAGTCGCCCTCACTCTCGTGCCGAAACTCAAGCGCCCACCCGCCACCGGATCGTTCATCGCCTTCGAAGGGGTTGAAGGTGCTGGCAAGGGCACCCAGATCGCGTTGGTGGAGCAATACCTGCGCGACGCCGGGATGCCGGTGCTCGTGACGCGCGAGCCCGGCGGCACCAGGGCGGGCGAGTTGATCCGTGCGATGGTGCTCGACCCCGAGACGGGCGTGCTCGACGCGCGCGCCGAGGCCATGTTGTTCGCCGCCGCGCGCGCCCAAACGGTCGCCAACGTGATCCGCCCCGCGTTGGCGGAGGGCAAGATCGTGATCTGCGATCGCTACATCGATTCCTCGCTCGCCTACCAGGGAGGCGGTCGCGGGCTGGGGGAGACCGACGTGCTGTCGCTGAACGTCTGGGGCACGCAGGGGTTGTTCCCCGACCTGGTGATCTTGCTGCATATCGAACCGGAGCAGGGGTTGGCGCGCTCCACGACCGAGCCCGACCGCATGGAGCAGGAAGGCCAGGCGTTCCTGGCGAAGGTGGCCGACGCGTACCTGCGCATCGCCGAGGAACATCCCGAGCGCTTCATCGTCATCGATGCCGCGCGCGGGCCCGAGGCCGTCTTCGACGACGTGCGTATAGCGGTGGACAAGGCTCTGCGCGATCGTCAGGACCATCACGCCGACTAGCCGACGACGTGTCGGCGTCGGCCAGTAGGCTCCACGCGATGAGCGCCGTGTTGGATCAGGTGACCGGGCAGGGTCTGGCGATGACGTTCCTGCGGGCAGCCGCGGAGCGCCCCCATCACGCGTACGTCCTTGCGGGGCCCGAGGGCTCGGGCAAGTCGATCGCGGCGCGCGCGTTCGTTGCCGTGCTGCTGTGCCACGAAGGCGGCTGCGGCGTGTGCCGCGACTGCTCGCTCGCGCTTCGCGATCAGCATCCCAACGAGTTCGTCGTCGAGCCCGAGGGTCGCGACATCCATATCGACACGATCCGCGAGGAGGTGTGGCAGCCCGCGTACCGCACGGCGCCCGAACCTGGGCGCAAGGTGTTCGTGATCCGGGAGGCCGACCGCCTGTCGCCCGCGGCTGCCGACACCTTGCTCAAGGTCTTGGAAGAACCGCCGCACGAGACGGTCCTGCTGCTGTTGTCCGCGCGAGCGCACGAGTTGCCCGACACGATCGTGAGCCGGTGCCACCTCGTCACCTTCGCCGCCTTGAGCGAGGACTTCGTCGTCGCGCAGCTGGCGTCCGAAGGCATCGACGCTCGCCAAGCCCTGCTCGCCGCGCGCTTGTCGGGTGGCAATCTCGGTCGCGCCCGACGCATGGCGAGCGACGCCGACGGCCTCGCGTTCCGCGACGTGGCCGAAGCCGCATTGGCGCGCACGCGAAGCGGCGTGGCCGGCGCCCTCGCCGCCGCGGCCGACATCCTGGAGGCCGCCGCCACCTACAAGAAGACCCTCAAGGCAGCGTTGGCGAACGAACTCGCGCCGTTCATGGATGCCAAGGGGCGACCGGAAGATGTGTATCGGGGCGCCATCCGCCGCATCGAGACGCGCGCGGCGCGCCGGGAGCGTCGTGCCGAGCGCGACTTCATCGACCGCGTCTTGCTGGCGGCGTCCGCGCTGATCCGCGACCGCATCGTGGACGCGGTCCAGGGCGACGCGTCGCTGCACCTGAACGTCGATCGGGCACCCGAGACCGGATCGCGATCCGGCGACGTGGTGGGCGCGACTACCGCGCTCGCCGCGTGTGAGGAAGCCCGAGCCGCGCTGGCCGAAGATATGAACCGCAATGCCCGCTTGGTTCTGGAGCATGCGTTCCTGCGGATGGCGGACGCGTCCGCTGCCGCGGGCTAGGTCTTTCGGTCCCGCCCGTTCGGCCGTTCGCAGACGACCACCCGGCGGGGTATCGTGTGTCGATTCCAGCGCAGTATGGGAGGGCGCAGGTGCGATTCATCGACCGCTTCACGCGGGATGAGGTCAGTGCAAAGGTGTGGTGGCCCCTGGCTCTGCTCTGCCTTGTGGCGCTCGTCGGCACCATCCCCGCGGCAAACCGTGCTGCCGACCAGGTTCGTAACGAGACCGCCGCACGGGTGGCAGCCTTCAGCACCGACGTGCTGCAGCCGTTGATCACGGCGGGAGCCACGTCCGAGCAGCTCACAGCCGCGGCCCAGCAGCAGATTGCGGGCGACCCGCGACTCACGGCCGTTCGGATCTGGGGTGGAGATCACCTTCTGGTGATCTCGTCATCGCGAACGGACCAGCTCGACTCCGGCGAGGCGTTGAACGACGCCGACATCGATGCCGCCGTCAGCGCCGGCGCGATCTGGATCGTGACCGACCGGCTGGCAACGGGCGATGTCGGGCCCACGACCTACTTCGCGTACGCGCCGATCCCCGTCACCGGTAGCACGTTGGTGACGCAGTTCGAGGCCCCCGACGCGACGCTGCTTGCCGATGTGCACGACGACTGGATGTACTACCGGATCACGCTCGGCGTGGCCTTCCTCCTGCTGTTGTCGTTCGCCGGGTTGTCGATGCGCGAGCCCATCGCGCCGATCGGCGCCAAGGTGCCCTTCTATGCAACATCGGTGCCGCGGTGGCTCCAGGTCATCGACGTGGATAGAGCCGTCGCCCTGGAGCAGGCGGGAGGCAGAGCCAAAGACCGAGTAGCCGGCCTGCAGCAAAAACTCGACGAAAGCGAACGACTCCGGCTCAAGGCCGAGGGCCAACTCCAACAGGCGCTGGCTTCGCGCAACCTGGCTGGCCGGGGGGCGCCGTCGCCAGCCGTCCCCGATGCCGCGTCCGCCGCCGCCTCCGCAGTCGCCCGTCCCACGCCCGAGGCCGCAACCGCGGCCGTTGCGGCCGCCGCGACCAAGAGGCAGAAGAGCGCCCCTGCTCCAGCGCCGGTCACCGTGCAGCCTGCGGTGATCGAGGCAGCCCCGATGCCCGAGCCGCCGGTCGTGACCATGCCGGAGGTCGAACCCGTCACGGTGCTCGAGGACGACATCGAGATCGTCGCCACACCGCAAGCAACGCACGATGCTGGTGGATGGCCCGAGGTCGTGGTCCTGCCAGATGCGCAACCCGCGCACATGGCGATCACGTCACCCGGGGTCCGCTACGCGGAAAGCGAGCCCGCCTCAGCGCGTGAGGTGCTCGACCGGCTGGTGCAGCCCACGGTTGTACCCGACCCGGCCGACGATCCCAGCGTGATGCGAGCGAAGCTCGCCCGAACGGCCGCTCTCAAGAAGCCGGGATCGAAAGAGCGACAGGAAGAGCGCGAAGCACCGCCGGAACAGCCTTCCAGGTAGTGGTGCTGGCACCACTGCCAGTCGGTTCGTTGTCTGCCAGCCTGGATGTGGAGAAATCTGCCATGTCCGTGCGCGTACTGATCGTCGATGACCAAGAGCCCTTCCGTTTGGCGGCTCGCATGGTCGTGGAACTCACCGATGGGTTCGACGTGGTCGGCGAGGCGGAGACCGGTGAGGATTCCGTCACGATGGCCAACGATCTGGCGCCGAACCTGGTCCTGATGGACGTGAACCTGCCGGGCATCGACGGCCTCGAGTCCACCAGGCAGATCCTGGCGGGAGCCCAGCCGCCGGTCGTGTTCTTGCTGTCGACCTACGAGGAGGCCGAGTACGCGCCTCGGGCAGCGGAGTGCGGCGCCGCGACGTACATCCCCAAGGCGTCGTTCGGTCCGGATCGCCTCGAAGAGGCGTGGGCGGAACACGGCGCGTAGACAGGTGGCTGTGCGATCGTTGGGGCGCACGACCGGCGCCGAGCGATCGCCGAATGGTCAGCGGGCAGACATCGGGATGGTGCCGGTGATCGTCGTGCCGGAGCCCGCGTTGCTCGCGACGATCAGACGCCCGCCGATCGCATCGAGCCGGTCAGCCATCCCCTGCAGGCCGGTGCCGTAGGAGGTCTCCGCTGCGTCGAAGCCCATCCCGTCGTCGGCAACGGCGAAGGTGAGATGCCCGTCGGTTTGCG
>JANMPG010000166.1:0-2133 GCA_031369745.1 Actinomycetes bacterium | reverse complement strand
TCGAGCAGCCGGCGCATCGGTTGCCCATGGGCATGCAGGTTGCCCCACTGGTCGGCGCCGGTAGCGGCGTGCGCATCGAAATGGATGATGCCCACCGTGCGCGGCCACATGTGGCGCGCGACCGCAGCCGCGCTCGGGTAGGTGATCGAGTGGTCGCCACCGAGCACGATCGGGATCGGCCCCGCGCTCGCCACCCGGTAAACCTTCTCGTGGATCACCCGCAGTGCCCGCTCGAAACGGGTCGGCACGATGGGCGCGTCACCCGCGTCGACGACCGTCAGCTTCGCGTAGGGCTCGGTCTGCAGCTGGATCGACCACGCATCGGCCGTGCCCCATGCGGTTGGCGCCATGCGGATCGCCCGCGGACCGAACCGCGCTCCCGGGCGAGACGACACGCCCTCGTCGAACGGTGCGCCCACGATCGCCACATCGGCGTTGGCCGCACGCAGCGCCGCGTCGTCAGTCGCCCAGGGCAGCTTCTCGAACGACCCGTGCCAGTCCGAGTAATACGGGAGGTCCTGGGTCGAGAACTCGTCGAACTCGTCCTGGCCGCGAAGTTCGGAGTGCTCGAGTCGGAAATCAGGCGCATCGCTCATGTCGCGAAGTCTACGCGCGCCCGTCCCGCCCGCGAAGAAGTGATCCGGCCGAACGAGGGTTGCGAACCCTGCCCGGACGAGCGGGAGACCTCGGGAGGAGGGATGCATCGGTGACCCGTCCGACGGCCGCAGAGCCGTCGAGCCGTCCGATCGAACACACACATCTTCGAAAGGGAGGACTTGATGAAACGCATCGGAACACGCGCACGCCGCCTCGCGGCTCTGGGCGCCGCCGGCGCGGTCGCGGTCGGCTTGTACGCCGGCCTCGGTCCAACGCCCGGCGGGGCGTCCAGCCATCGCGAGGCGCCGCTGATCGCGGCGGACCCCCAGGCGGACAATACGGACCTGTACGCGTTCGTAAGCCCAGATGATCCGAACTCGGTCACCATCATCAGCAACTGGATCCCGTTCCAAGAGCCGGCGGGCGGTCCGAACTTTTACCCGTTCGGAGAAGGGATCCGCTACGACGTCCGTATCGACAACGACGGGGATGCGAGGCCCGACCTCGTCTACCGGTGGTCGTTCACGAACCACTATCGCAACGAGGAAACGTTCCTGTACAACACAGGTCCGGTCACCTCGCTCGACGACACGGATCTGAATTTCTATCAGACCTACGACGTGCAGCGGATCAACGTGAACCGCGGCACAACTCGTACGGTCGTCGACGACGCCACCGCGGTCCCGAGTCGGGTCGGAACCGCCTCGATGCCCAACTACACCACGCTGCGCAATGAGGGCATCGTGACCAACGAGGGCGGCAGCTTCTTTGCCGGCCAGGCGGACGACCCGTTCTTCGCCGACCTGCGGGTGTTCAACCTGCTCTACGGCGGCGACCTGTCCGAAACGGGCAACGACACCCTGCAGGACTACAACGTCAACGCGTTGGCTCTGCAGGTGCCCACGTCGTCGCTCGCCCGGCGTGGCGATGCTGATGCCAACCCCATCGTGGGCATCTGGAGCACCGCGCAGCGCCGGACGCCCGGCGGCGCGCAGATCCAGGTGTCACGCCTGGGTATGCCGTTGGTGAACGAGGTGGTGATCCCCGTCGGCCTGAAGGACAGATGGAACGCGTCCAAGCCGACGGCAGACGGACAGTTCCTGTCCTACGTCACCGACCCGGAGGTCGCGCGCCTGATCGAGGCCGTCTACGGGATCGCCGCTCCGGCCACTCCGCGCAACGACCTCGTGAGCGTGTTCCTGACCGGTGTCGACGGGTTGAACATGCCCGACGGCGTGGTTGCGAGCGAGGAGCTCAGGCTGAACATGTCCATCGACCCCTGCTCGAGCGCATGCTCGACGCTGGGCGTGATCGACGGCGACAACGCCGGCTTCCCCAACGGCCGGCGCCTGTCTGACGACGTGCTCGACGTCGCCCTGCAGGTCGTCGAGGGCGTCTTGGTCGGTCAAGACACCGGTCTTGGCGACGGTGTCGACGCGAACGACAAGAGCTTCGGCAGCTCCTTCCCCTATCTCGCGCTGCCGCACTCTGGGTCCTAGCAACCACGGATGCGTTGGGGTGGCGCGCGAAGCGCGC
>JANMPG010000071.1:0-3010 GCA_031369745.1 Actinomycetes bacterium | reverse complement strand
TGTATGAGGTGCCCGCGGACGGCTCGGCCGCGCCGACGCTCCGCGCGAACCCGCCGGGCGTGCTCACCGGGTTCGACCTGATCGGCGACGTCTTGGTGCACACGATGTCGACGCCGACGCGCCCCGCGGAGGTCTTCGTCGCAGATCGCCGCCTGACCGAGGTCGCGGCGCCGTTCGTCGCCGACGTCGCGTTGTCGGAGCCGGAGGCTTTCATCTCGATCGCGCCCGACGGGGTCGAGGTCCCCGGGTGGATCATGCGTCCGCCCGACTTCGACCCGGAGGCGATGTATCCGGCGGTGCTCAACATCCACGGCGGACCGTTCACGCAATACGGGGACAGGTTCTTCGATGAGTTCCAGGTCCAGGCCGCCGCCGGATACGTGGTCCTATACGCGAATCCCCGGGGCTCCTCGGGCTACTCGGAGCAGTGGGGTCGGGCGATCAGAGGCCCCGTGGAGGGTGGGCCGGGCTGGGGGTCGGTCGACTACGAGGATCTGATGGCCGTCACCGATGAGGCGATCAAGCGTTTCGCGTTCATCGATGCCGAGCGCATGGCGGTGATGGGCGGGTCCTACGGCGGGTATATGACGTCGTGGATCGTCGGCCACACCGACCGGTTCCGTTGCGCGATCTCCGAGCGCGCGGTCAACGACATGGCGTCGGAAGACGGGGCCAGCGACTTCGCCGGGTTCTTCCGCGGGTACGTGGGGGCCCACCCCTGGCACGAGCCCGAGGCATACCGGCAGATGTCGCCGTTGACCTACGCCGAGCAGATCACCACGCCGTTGCTGATCCTGCACTCCGAGAACGACCTGCGCTGTCCGATCAACCAGGGGGAGCAGCTGTTCACCGTCTTGCGGTCGTTGCGACGCGACGTGGAGTTCGTGCGGTTCCCCGAGGAGAGCCACGAACTGACACGGTCGGGAAGCCCGACGCACCGGGTGCAGCGTTTCGAGCTGGTGCTCGAGTGGCTCGAGCGGTACCTGGGCGTTAGCTGAGGCGGTCGAGTGCGTTGCGGGTGATCCGGTCGATCGCCGGGTCGGCCAGTCCGTAGGACCAGTCCGTGACCCCGACGTTGACCACCGTGCCGCCGCCGGGCGTTGTGAACACGCCGAACACCGCGTGGTTGTTCGCGATCTCGGGCATGCGCTCGCGCCACTCGTCGCCCCACAGGGCCTGGGCGGTGTTCTCGAGCTCGCCGGGCTCGTGGGCGTATCGCAACGCCTGTTCCTGTTGGGACCACAGCCGAGCGGGAGCGGTCGCGAGCACCTCCAGGGTGTCGGGCGCGCCGTCGACGTGGGAGGCCGTAGGAAGACCGTCGGGGCCGGTCGTCAGTGCACACCCGTCTACTTCGTAGGCGACGATCGTGTCATCGAGGCCGAGGGCATCGCCGTAGCGAAGGTCGGTGCCATCGAAGAGCCAGTGGTCGGGGCGGTACACGGTGTAAGCGCCCGAGGCGCGGGGCACACCGAGCCCGTATCGCGAATAGCCGCCACGAGTGAAGGTCAGCCCGATGCTCATCGTCTCGGGCCAACCGATCCGTCGATCCGACCACGGGCCGGAAAGGAGCCGTTCATCGACGGTGCCGAGCACCGGGTCCGCTGCAGCGCCGTACTTGAAGCAGGTCATCGTGTGACGGTCGTGATCGAAGCGCACCTGCCAGTAGCTGGTGTTGCCGCTGAAGATCGCGGCGTTGCCACCGGCGCCAGTGTGCGCGTCGAGCGCCTCGCGCATGCCCCACGACCAGTACTCGTCGTGGCCGACGCAGGCGAACAGTCGGTGGCCCTGGAGGAGTCCGGGCACCGTCTCCAGGTCGGTGCTGATGGCGACGTCCACCCGGTAGCCGTTCCGTTCGGCCCAGTGCAGGAACGTGCGCTCCCAGTTCCACCACCCGGCACCGCCGCTCCACACCGACAGGCCGAGAGGCTCTGCCCACTTGAAGTACCACAGTGCTTCGGGGTCGGGTTGTGGCTGCATCTTGCGCCGATGTGGCTCAGGCTTCGTTAGGAACCCAGGCGCCATCGGACGCTGCATCGATACCTGCGTGCCGCCCGTGTAGAGCGACGGGCCGCCCCAGTCGTTGTACGCGTCGTAGGTGGAGGTCGAGAGCACGAGCAGGACCGACGCCTTGTCGATGGCGTCGATCGGAGGTCGTACCACCAAGAACGCCTCGGCGCGCTGGTCTCCCGCGCTCAGGGTGACGGCGTAGTAGCCGCTCGACCAATCGCCGACCGGGATCTCGAGCGCCGCTGGCCACCCGCAACCGTTCGCGCTGGCGTCAGCAGGTGTCGGGTGATGATCGGCGGCCCCTGTGCCGGTCCAAACCTCGAGCGGCTCCACGCCGTCTCGCGTCACGGTCACCTCGAAGCTGCCGGCGTCGGTCGAGACATGGAGGCCGACCGATTGGCCGGGTTCCACCGATCGGGGCCAGCAGTACGCCTCGAGCATCAGCGTGTGAGCGCCACGTAGCCGGCGATCACGATCAACGCGCCCACGAAGACGGGCGCGATCACCCAGGCAAAGCCCAGGCGCCCCCGGTACGGGCCGAACGTGCCCACCTTCGTGGTCGGCTTCAGCCCCGGAGGACGGATCGAGATCTTCTTGCGAGCCATCGAGCCCAGTCTACGGAGCGACCACGCGATACAGACGCCACTGGTCGGGGACGCCCTTGAGCTCGTGCTCGCCGGCGTCTTCGAACGTGAGGCCGGACCCAGCAGTGAGGTCGCGTACGGTTTGGGAGGCGAGCACCTCGGATGGACCTGCTGTTGCACACACGCGAGAACCGACGACGACCGTGAGGCCGCCGGTCTTGCCGGCGATCGTCTCGACTTCCCCCGTATGGACGCCCGCACGAACCTCGATCCCCAGCGATCGCACCGCCTCCACGAGGGCCGTCGCACACGTCACGGCGCGAGCAGGTCCGTCGAACGTGGCGTAGAAGCCGTCCCCGGCAGTGTCGACCTCGGTTCCACGGAACACCGATAGGTGTTCGCGCACGATCTGGTGGTGC
>JANMPG010000070.1:0-5965 GCA_031369745.1 Actinomycetes bacterium | reverse complement strand
GTACGCGGTGCTGGATTGCAGCCCCGACAGGTTCGCTTGCCATTGATACTCGTCGGTGGACCCGACGGTGATCGTGGTCCTGGTTGCGGTCAGTGTGTGTGCGGTGCAGCTTTCGACCCCCGAGCGTCCGTACTTCACGTTCCCGGTGGTGACCGAGCGGGTGGTGGCCCAGTTCACGGTGGCGCTTGTCGTGACCAGGTCGGTCAGATACGGGTACCGGCGCAGCGAGCTGGAGTACGCGGCGTTGGCAGGGGGCTCCGTCGCGAGGGTGGCGGTCAGCGCGAGCACCAGCGACGACGCTGCGATCAAGCCGGTGCATCGCGAACGGCGTGCCCTTGACGCCGCCTCGCGCGATTGACCGGTATCGTTCGATGTGGTGCGCGCCAACAACTCCACCCTCCCAAGCCTTCAGCCCATCCTACGGCGACGGTCGATGAGCAGGAAAGTCACGGATGCCCAACGACGTTGACCCGCCCGGGGAGCCGCTGCCCGAGCGACCCAGGCTGGTGACGCCGGGGCGGGCGATCATGCTGGTGTTCGCGCTGATCGGCCTGTACGTGGTGTGGCCCTCGCTGATCGCCACCTTCTCTTCTTTCGACGAGCTGCAAGAGGTCGCCCCGGCTTGGTTCGTGGTGATGCTCGCGTGTGAGGTCGCCAGCTACGTCTGTCTGTGGTTGCTGATCGGGCTGTGCCTCGGCTCGCACCGGTACTTCGCGATCGGCACATCGCAGGTGACAGGGAACTCGGTCAGCAAGATCGTGCCGGGTGGCAGTCCCATGGGTGCGGCGACGCAGTATCGGATGCTCGTGGGGGCGGGCATGGACGCGACGAGGATCGGCACGGGGTTGACGGCCGCCTCGCTGATCAACGTCGCCACCCTGTTCGCGCTTCCCGTGCTGGCGGTGCCGGCGATCCTCGGCGGCGTCGCGGTGGAGAGGGGCTTGGCACGCGCCGCGTGGCTGGGCGTCGCGGTCTTCGTGTTGCTGGTCGGCGGCGGCTCGGCGCTCCTGCTGCTCGACAAGCCGATCGGGGCGGTGGCCCGCGCGATCCAGGCGATCCGCAACGCGGTGCGACGCCACCATCCGCCCATGACGAACCTGCCCGATCGGCTCACCGGTGAGCGCGACATCGTGCGCGCGACGTTGGGCGCACGATGGGGCCAGGCCATCTTGCGCTCGGCGGGCAACGTGGTGTTCGACTACCTGGCGTTGCTTGCGGCGCTGGTCGCCGCGGGCGCCAGGGCGAGACCGTCGCTCGTGTTGCTCGCCTATGTGGCCGCCGTGGTGCTGGGCATGATCCCGCTCACACCTGGAGGTCTCGGGTTCGTGGAAGCGGGGCTGGCCGCGATGCTGATCCTCGCCGGCGTGCCCGGCCCGGCCGCGACGCTGGCCACGTTGGCCTACCGCCTGGTGTCGTACTGGCTGCCCATCTTCAGCGGGCCTGTTTCCTACGCCTTGTTCAAAAGTCGCGCGGCCCACTGGAACCCGGCCGCGTCTGGCTAGCGCATCCGCTTCTTCTTCGTTCAAGGAGGAACCCGCGGAGGCTCGCAGGGGTGGCGCGGGTGCGGGCGCGCGGGTAGCGTTGCCCAGCCGAACGCGAGGAGGGCTCGATGCAGCACACCGGAGGCGGCGACCAGCCGCTCGGACCGATCGATCCGCTGCAGGTGCCGCGGTTCGCCGGGCCCGCGACCTACGCGCGACTGCCGCGCCTGGATCAGGTGGATCACTGCGACGTCGCCGTCGTTGGCGTCCCGTTCGACGGGGGCACGACCTATCGGCCGGGCGCACGCTTCGGGCCGGCGGCGATCCGCGCGGGGTCACGCCTGATGCGCGGGTATCACCCCGGGCTGGACGTGCAGCCGTTCGCGAGCCAGCAGGTGGCCGACGCCGGCGACATCGCATGCACGCCGTTCGACATCGCCGAGGCGATCGTGCAGATCGAGGCGGGCGCTCGGTCGCTGCTGGGCTCGGCTGACGCGTTCGTCGCGCTCGGCGGCGACCACACGATCGCGTTGCCGCTGCTGCGAGCCGTCCACGCATCGCAGGGCCCGGTCGCGCTCGTGCACTTCGACGCGCACCTCGACACGTGGGACACGTACTTCGGTGCGGCCTACACGCACGGCACACCGTTTCGCCGTGCCCACGAGGAGGGCTTGCTGGCACCTGAGCGCTGTGCCCACGTCGGGATCCGCGGCCCGCTGTTCTCGCCGCAAGATCTCGTGGACGACGCCGGGTTCGACTTCACGATCGTCGGCGCGTTCGACTACCTGACGCGTTCCGTAGCGTCGGTGGCCGATGAGCTGCGAGCGCGCGTGGGCGACGCCCCCGTGTACGTGTCGATCGATGTCGACGTGATGGATCCCGCGCACGCGCCGGGCACGGGCACGCCCGAGGCCGGGGGCATGACGAGCCGGGAGTTGCTGGCGACCCTGCGAGCGCTCGCCGGCATCAACCTGGTCGGCGCCGACGTCGTGGAGGTCGCGCCCGCCTACGACCACGCCGAGATCACGTCGATCGCTGCCGCCAACGTGGTGTACGAGCTGCTCGGGATGTTCGCTACGAGCCGGAGTTGAGCCAGGCGGCCGCGTCGGCGGCGTGATACGTCAAGACCAGATCCGCGCCCGCGCGACGGATCGACGTCAGCAGCTCCAGCACCACTCGGCGCTCGTCGAGCCAGCCATTCGCACTCGCCGCCTTCACCATCGCGTACTCGCCGCTGACGTGATACGCGGCGACCGGCGCTTCGCGGAGGTCTGCGGCCGCGCGCACGACGTCGAGGTAGGGCATCGCGGGCTTGACCATCACGATGTCGGCACCTTCTGCGAGATCCGCACGGATCTCGCGCAGCGCCTCGTCCGCGTTGGCCGGGTCCTGCTGATAGCCGGTGCGGTCACCGAAACTCGGCGCGCCCTCCGCGGCCTCGCGAAACGGCCCGTACAGGGCGCTCGCGAACTTCGCGGCGTACGCCATGATCGCCACGTCGGCAGCGCCGGCTGCGTCCAACGCCGCACGGATCGCGCCGACCTGCCCGTCCATCATGCCGCTCGGGCCCACCATGTCGACGCCCGCGGCGGCCTGTGCCTGCGCGATCCTCACGTACAGCTCGAGCGTGGCATCGTTCGCGACCTCGCCGTCGGGCGTGAGTACGCCGCAGTGCCCATGGTCGGTGTACTCGTCAAGGCACAGGTCGCTGATGATCACCGCGTCATCGCCGAAATCGTCGCGCAGCGCCCGGATCGCCTGCTGGGTGATCCCGTCGGGGTTCCAAGCTTCGGAGCCCTCGGCATCCTTTCGAGCCGGCACCCCGAACAACATGAACGCGAGTACGCCGCGCGAGCGGATCTCGGCGGCCGCCTTGCGGAGCGTTTCGACCGTGTGTTGGGACTGGCCCGGCATGGACGCGATCGGGACGGCGTCGGCGATGCCCTCTTTCACGAACAGCGGCGCGATCAGATCGGCGGCGTCCAGCGTGGTTTCGCGCACCAGCGCTCGCAGCGCGGGTGTGCGGCGCAGCCGACGTGGACGGTGGGCAGGGAAGGCCATGACCGTGACAGGGTAGCCGTCTGCCACCCAGCGGCGCCACCCAGCGCCGCTGGCGGCGGCACCCGATAGGCTGCCGCGAACCGATCAGGGAGAAGACATGTTCGAGTGGGCGTTGTTCGATACCGCGGGCGTCGAGACCGGGGCGTCGGCGCCGTTTGCGACCCAGGCCGACGCGGAAGCGTGGTTCGGCACGAACTGGGAGTCGCTCGCTGCAGGCGGCACCGCCGACGTGGCGCTGCGCAACAAGGAAGACGGCACCGAGGCCTACAAGATGAGCCTCGCGGCCGACTAGCGGGCCTGCACCGAGCGATGACCCTTCGGGCGATCTTTGAAGCCGAGCTGCAGCGACTCGGGGTCGCCTGGTGCGGGGGACCGTGCCGGTACCGCAGCAGCCACCGCCGCGGGTTCGCCACGCCGGGCACCGTGCACCTAGACGCCAAGATCGGCACCCGTCGTTCGCTGTATCGCGGCATGCACGAGATCGGACACGTCGTGCTCGGTCACACCAAGCGCGGCCGGCGCCGCCGTTGGGAGCTCGAAGCAGAAGCCGAAGCGTGGACCCAGCAGCGCCTGAGCGAGCTCGGCGTCGACCTGCCCGAGGCATCGGTGCAGGCGGGAGCGGCCTACGTCGCGCGCATGCGGCGCTGGGGAGGCAACATCAGCCGCGCATGACGACGTACCTCGCGCTGCTTCGCGGTATCAACGTCGGCGGCAAGAACCCGGTGCCTATGGCAGTCCTGCGAACGATGTTCACCGAACTGGGTCATGCGGAGGCGCGCACGTACATCCAAAGCGGCAACGTCGTGTTCCGCACGACGAAGCCCGCGAAGGAGCCTGCCCTCGTTCGCAGCATCGAGGACGCCATCGCCTCGACGTTCACCCTGCAAGTGCCCGTCGTCGTGCGCACCGGCGCGCAGCTGGCGACGGTCCTGACCGGCAACCCGTTCCTGGTGACGGGTACCGACCATCGCACCCTCCACGTCGCGTTCCTCGCCGCGCGACCTTCGGCCAAGGCCGTCGCCGTGCTCGATCCAGATCGCTCGGCTCCCGATGCCTTCGAGGTTCGCGGCCGGGAGATCTACCTGCACTACCCGAACGGATCCGGTCGCTCAACGCTCACCCTCGACTACTTCGAGCGCACCCTGGGCATCCGAGCCACCGTCCGCAACTGGAAGACCGTCACCACGCTCCTGGACCTGATGCAGCGCTGAGGTGTGCGTGAGTCCCCGCGTCCGGGGGCCATGTAGCCCTTGTCGTTGCCCTCCGGCGGTGCACCGTAGTGGTGAGGAGGCAGATCCGATGGCCAAGTGGGAAGCGTTCACACAGTGTCCGGGATGCAACTACAACTTCGCGACGGGCGATGGGCAGCGTTCCTGCTCGTGGGGGGACTGCCCGTATCTCCCGCTCGAACTCGATGTGTTCTGCCCCGATTGCCGGTTCAACTTCTTGACGATGGAGGGAAACCCTCCGTGCGATGACCAGATCGCGTGCCCGCACGGCGTCGAGGCGCGGGGGCATGTCGAGAACCTGCGAACGTGGGCAGCGGCGCATCCTCGGTAGGCGTCGCGGGGCTTTGCGGGTCCCGGGGTATCGTCGCGGTATGGCCGATCGATACAGCGGTGCTCGACGGCGCCGAACGCAGCGGGCCGCCGTCGTGCGTGTATCCGCGGTAGGGGCGATCGGCGTCGTCGTCGGCGGGGTTGCAGCCGCCTTCACCCCTTGGCAGGTCTCGACCCTGATCGCGTGGGATACCGCGGCGATCGTCTTCTGCTCGTGGGTGTGGGCGACGGTTCGCGGCGCCGACGCTGCGACCACCCAGCGGATCGCGACGCGCGAAGATGACTCCCGAGCCGCGGCCGACCTGATCTTGATCGCGGCCAGCGTGGCCAGCCTCGTCGGTGTGGGGTTGACGCTGTTGAAGGCCTCGCAGACAGACGGCACCACGCAAGCGTTGATCACGACGGTGGCCGTCGCCACCGTCGTGCTTTCGTGGTTGTCGGTGCACACGATGTTCACGCTTCGATATGCGCACCTGTTCTACCGCGAGGAGGGCGGCATCGATTTCCACGACACCGAATCTCCCGACTACCGCGACTTCGCCTACGTCGCGTTCACGCTCGGGATGACCTTCCAGGTGTCGGACACGAACCTGACCTCCAAACGGATCAGGAACACCGCGTTGCACCACGCGCTGCTGTCCTACGTGTTCGGCATCGCCGTGATCGCGATGACGATCAACGTGGTCGCGAGCCTGCTGCGCCGCTGAGCGACACCGTCAGCTCGCCGCGACGATCGCGATCACTTCGTCGCCGTAGCGCTCGAGCTTGGCGGGCCCGACGCCTGAGACCGCCGCGAGATCGGCCCAGTCCGTCGGCTTTCGCTCAGCGATGTCGGCCAACGTCTTGTTGGTGAACACCACGTAG
>JANMPG010000061.1:0-17097 GCA_031369745.1 Actinomycetes bacterium | reverse complement strand
TCGCGATCAATCCGGCGGACGCGTGCGACGCCGTTCCCGCGTTGGAGCCGACGCAGGTCCGCGACCGGCGGATGCGCGAGACGATCTGGTCACCGGAGGAGATGCGAACCTATCTGCGGAGTGTCGAGGATGATCGCCTGTACGCCGCGTGGCTCCTGCTCTGCACCACCGGGATGCGACGCGGCGAGGTGCTGGGCCTCGCCTGGTCCTCTGTGCACCTAGACAACGCCTCCATCCAGATCGAGCAGGCCCTCACCATGGTCGGGCGCGTGCCGACAATCACGTCGGTGAAGTGCGCCGCCTCGGCCGCGAAGATGCCCCTCGACCCAACGACCGTCACGGCCCTGCGGCGGCACAAGAAGCAGCAGGCCGAGGAGCAGCTCGCCTGGGGGCGGAACTACGTCTCGTCAGGGCTGGTCTTCTGCGAGGAGAACGGCGAAGCGATCCACCCGGACAGGTTCCTTCGGGCGTTCAAGCGCCACGCGCGGACAGCGGGCCTGCGGCCGATCACGATTCACACCGTGCGGCACTCGTACGCCTCGGCCTTGCTTTCCTTCGGGCAGCCCATGAAGGTCATCTCCGAGCGCCTGCGCCATGCCGGCATCGCGATCACGGCGGACCGCTACACGCACCTGTCCCCCGACTTGGAGCGGTCTTCCGCTGAGGCTGGTGCGGCGTTCATCCTCCGGGGCTAACCAACCCACGGGGTTTCCTCAGGGACAATGGCCTTGTGCGTCCGCTAGCCATGGAGTTTGGCCAAGCCTTTGGTGGCTTGGTATGCGTCGCCTTCGGCATCATCTTCATGAGGTACGGCGCCGCTTTCGCCCGGTTCGACTTCAAGTACTACACGGCGCTGTTTCCGAACTTCTCCGAAGGGTGGGAGTTCTCCATGAGGTGGGGCTTTCGCCTGGGCGGGGCGGTCTTCACGATCGGCGGCATCCTCGTTCTGCTTCAGCGATGACCCAGTTCTTGCAGATTTCTTGCAAATCGCCCCCGGGCCCGGTTTCCTGGTCACGAGGGCGATTTCTCGATCTGTTGCTGCACAGTGTCGGAGGGGGGACTTGAACCCCCACGCCCCGCAAGGGGCACTAGGCCCTCAACCTAGCGCGTCTACCAGATTCCGCCACTCCGACGTAGCGCGAGGCATGGTACCAACCGCTTTGGATCGCTCTGTCGGCCTAGCCCCACTTCCAGGACAGCCAGAACACGCTGATGCCCCAGACGATGGCGGTGACGACGGTGATGCGGTCGAGGGTGCGCTCGAGCGAGGTGCCCCCGGACAGGTTGCTCGATCCACCGAACATGTCGGACAGGCCGCTCCCACGCCCCGAGTGCATCAAGATCGTGACGATCAGGAACAGCGAGGACAAGACCAGCAACACGATGGCGACGGCGTTGATCATGAACTACTCCGGGGTTCGGGGTTGACGGACGTTTCGATGATACGGGTCTCCAGCGGGAAGTGACAGGAAGCGACATGGGTCGGCCCCATCTCGCGCAGCTCCGGCTCCTCGACGCTACACAGCTCCTGCGCGTTGTAGCACCTCGGGTGGAAACGACAGCCCGAGGGAGGGTCGATCGGCGAAGGCACGTCGCCCTCCAGGATGATCTGCTTCTTGGCCTTGGCCAGGCGCGGGTCCGCGATCGGCACGGCCGAGAGCAACGCGCCGGTATATGGGTGCTTCGGCTCCTTGTAGAGCCCGTCGCCATCGGCGGTCTCTACGATCTTGCCCAGGTACATCACCGACACCCGGTCCGACACGTGCTTCACGACCGATAGATCGTGCGCGATGAACAGGTACGTCAGGTTGAGCTCAGCTTGCAGGTCCGACAGCAGGTTCAAGATCTGCGCCTGGATCGAGACGTCGAGCGCCGACACGGGCTCGTCGCACACGATCAGCTTCGGCTTCAGCGCCAACGCGCGGGCCACGCCGATGCGCTGGCGCTGCCCTCCCGAGAATTCGTGGGGATAGCGGTTGTAGTGCTCGGGGTTGAGCCCGACGAGCTGCATCAGCTCCTGGACCTCGGGCTTGATCTTGTCCTTGGGCACCGTTCGATGCAGACGCAGGGGCGCCCCGATGATCGTGCCGATCGTCTTTCGCGGGTTCAGCGATGCGTACGGATCTTGGAAGATCATCTGCATGTCTCGGCGGATCGCGCGCAGCTCATCACCCTTGACGCCGGTGATGTCCTGCCCGTCGAACAGGACGCGGCCGCCGGTGGGCTCATACAGACGCATCGCGACCCTCGCCAGCGTCGACTTTCCGCACCCCGTCTCCCCGACCAGGCCCAGGGTCTCGCCCGGGTAGACCTCCAGGTCGACGCCGTCCACCGCGTGCACCGCACCGACCTGCTTTTGGAAGATGATCCCGCGCGTGATCGGGAAGTGCTTCACGAGGCCCTCGAGTTTGAGCAGGGGCTGACCCTTACGCTTGGGGGACGAGGCCGCTGCGGACGCTTCCACCGTGCTCATGACGTCGACAACACCTCCTCGGCCACGATGCGGTCGCGCTCTTCCAGCGGAAGATGGCAGGCCGCCGCGTGACGGCCGTCGACCGCGATCAACGCCGGATCCTCCTGGTGACAGCGGTCAAAGACGTAGGGGCAGCGCGGCGAGAACGAGCACCCGTCGGGCAGGTGGATCAAGGATGGCGGCGAGCCCATGATCGGCGTGAGCCGGTCCGTCTCGGCGCCCAGACGAGGGATCGAGCGCATCAGCCCCCACGTGTAGGGCATCATCGGGTTGTAGTAGATGTCATCGCCGGTGCCCTCCTCCACGATCCTGCCCGCGTACATCACCTGGATGTGGTCGCAGTGCTCGGCAACGACGCCGAGGTCATGTGTGATCAACGCCACCGCCGTGTTGAACTCGGACTGGAGGCGGTCGATCAACGTCAGGATCTGGGCCTGGACCGTCACGTCCAGCGCGGTGGTCGGCTCGTCGGCGATCAAGAGATCCGGGTTCAACGACAGGGCCATCGCGATCATCGCGCGCTGACGCATGCCGCCGGAGAACTCGTGCGGGTACTGGCGCGCGCGCTCGTCGGGACGCGGGATGTTCACCCGCCCGAGCATCTCGACGGAACGTTTGGCCGCTTCCTTCTTGGAGATGTCCTCGTGGGCCAAGATCGCCTCGGCGACCTGATCGCCCACCCGATAGAACGGGTGCAGCGAGGTCATCGGGTCCTGGAAGATCATCGCGATCTTGGCGCCGCGGATCGCCTGCAGTTCCTCGCCGGGCAGCTTGAGCAGATCCTGCCCCTGGAAGATCACCTCGCCTTCGACCAGCGCCGACTTCCGGTTGATCAGCCCCATGACGGTCAGGAACGACACGCTCTTGCCGGAGCCGGACTCCCCCACCACGCCGAGCGTCTCGCCGGGCTGGATCGAGAACGACAGACCGTCGACGGCCTTGACGATGCCGTCTTCCGTCGGGAAGTGAACCGAGAGGTTCCGCACCTCCAACAGCGGCTCAGCCACGTTGATCCTCCGTCATTCGTAGCGCACCCGTGGGTCAAGGAACGCGTAGGCGATGTCGACCACCAGGTTCGCGAACGTGATGATAAACGCCGCGATCAGTGTCACGTCCAAGATCGCGTACACGTCTTGACTGCCGATCGACTTGATGGCGAGATCGCCGAGGCCCGGGATGTTGAAGATGCGCTCGGTGATCACGGCGCCGGCCAACAGGCCCGCCATGTCGAGCCCGAACACCGTCACGAGCGGGGTCAAACTGGCCCGCAGTCCGTGGTGCACGATGACGCGGCGCTCGGTCAGGCCCTTCGCGCGTGCGGTGCGCATGAAGTCCTCGCCCATGACTTCGAGCAGGTTGGCGCGGGACAATCGCGCGTAGAACGCGGCGTACAGCAACGCCAGGACGAACCACGGCAAGAGGAAGTGGCTGAACCACGGTTGGAAGCCGTATTCGAGCAAAGGCTTGTAGCCGGTGCCCGGCAGCAGGTGGGTCTTGTAGACGAAGGCGTACAGGCCGACCGCGCCAAGCACGAACACCGGGATCGAGATCCCGATCAAGGCGAACATCATCGCGAACCGATCGAAGAGCGTTCGCGGACGCAGAGCGGACAGGACCCCGATGGGGATCCCGATGAGCAGCCACATGATCGCAGCGCCGACCGCTAGTTGCAGGGTCACGAGCGCGCGTTCCATCAAGATCGGCTTCAGCGGCTGACGGATCGTGAACGACTTGCCCAGCCCCGGCCACCCGTACTGGTCGCCGATGAACAGGTTCTTGGTGAAGTTGAAGAACTGGATCCCGAGGGGCTTGTCCAAGCCCATCTGGATCTTCACTTCTTGCACGACTTCCGGTCGCGGGGCCTTGCCCGCGAAGCGCTGCGCGATCGCCTCGGAGCCCCCGCCGGGTAGCACGAAGAAGATCGCGTACGTGATGGCCGTGATCACGACGAGCACGAACACCAGCCAGATCAGCCGGCGGATGATGTATCGAAGCACGTGCTCCCCTCAAGCATCAAGGAGGGGACCGCCGAAGCGGCCCCCTCCTTTCAACCGTTCGTGGCTAGGCCACGTTCTCGGGCGCGAGCCCGTTGTCGACCGCCGAGTTGATGTAGGACATCGTCCCGGCGAACTGGTCGAACACGTACTGGTTGACGGTCGGGTTGACCGACGTCCAGTTGTTCGCCCAGATCCACGGCACCCACGGCACCGCGGTTTCCATCACGTAGGTGTCCAACTCCGCGAAGCACTGATCGATTTGGCTCGCGGGCTTGCCCACGCACTCTTCCATCTTCGCGTCGACGCTCGGCACCTCGCCATTGTTCTGGACATAGGCGTCGTACTCCGCGCCGATACCGCACTCATCCGCGAAGTCCTTGGTCAGACCCACGAGTGAGTAGTTCGACGCGCCGGTGCACGAGTAGATGCCGTCGGAATGGAAGATGTAATAGTCGAACCCGTACGGGCTCCCGTAGTCCTTCCCCCATCCAGGCACCAATGAGATCGGCACCAGCTTCTTCATCTGCTGCAGCGTGGTGTATCCGGTCGACGTGTCGACCTCCTTGAGGGTCAGCCCCGGAAGGATCGGCTGGAGCGATGCCAACGCGACCTGGTCCATCTCGGGCCAGGGATCGACGTTGCGGCCGAGGAACAAGATGTCGTCGCAGGCGCCGCCGTCGTCACAGACCCCGTTCTTGTCGAGGTCGTAGCGGGACTGCTTCATCTCTTCCATCGCTGCGTCGAGGTTGCCCGCCCCGGTGTTGGCCGAGTACGGGTTGATGCTCTCAGACAACGACAGCACGGCGGGTGGCTCGACAGACGTTGCGATCTGACCGCGCTTCTCACCGCCGTATGCCTTGCGGACGCCCTCCTTGTTGAAGGCGAGGTTGACCGCCTTGCGCACGTGCACGTCGTCGAACGGAGCCGCGAACAGGTTCATCGTGGCGTACCACGTGCGGTCGCCCGGATCGGCGTGCAACCAACCCGCATAGGTCGGGTCGGTCTCGAACTTGAGCAACACGCCCTTGGGCGGCGTGCCTGCGGCGACATCAATCTCACCGTCGAGCAGACGCTGGAAGATGTCGTCGTAGTTCGTGTTGATCGCCTGCTGCAACCCGTCGATGTTGGCCTCGCGGATCTCGGTGCTGTCCGAGGCCGGGTCGTAGTTCGGGTTGCGGACGAGCGTCATGCCCTTCTGCACGTCATAGCCGGAGATCGGCTTCATCGTGTCGCACGACGAGATGTCGAGGTCCTCGGAGCCCATGAACATGTAGGCGCTCGACGAGATCAGGTAGGGACCGTAGTCGCCCGCCTTCGTGAAGCATTTCGCGACCTCTTCAGGGATCGCCTTGGTCGCCGGCATCGTCAAGCGGTAGAGGAAGTCACCCACGGGCGCGTCGAGGTGGAAGGTGATGTGCGTGGCGTCGGGAGTATCGATACCCTCGATCGCGGTGTCCACCTTCTCGGCGTCGCAGGTCATGCCCGTGATGACGCCGCAGTAGTAGTTGCCGTACAGCGCCGACAGGGATGCCGTGTTGATCCGCTGGAACGAGTACGCGATGTCCTTGGAGGTGACCTCCCGGTCGACCGGAGGACCGAACATGACGCCGGTCTTCAATTCGAACTCGTAGGTCATGCCGTCTTCGGAAACCGTCGGCGGGCCCGTCGCGATGTCGGGTACTGGGGTGTCGCCCCCGGCAGCCGCATCGCGGTGGTTGTAGGTCATCAGGCCGCGCATGAGCATCTGGTCGTACAACGCCCAGGCGGTGCCCAGGTACTCACCCGTGGGGTCAAACCCACTGGTCCACCCGAACTCCTGGAGCTCTTCTCGGATCGTTCCACCCTTGGCGGCTCCACTGCCGTTCGCGTTGGAGCCGGAACTGCTGCTCCCGCCGCACGCGGCTGCCACCAGGGCGAGAACGACGAGGCTCGTGATCGCAACGATCGTTCGCCGCTTCACAGACTTCACTCCCTTCTCTCCTTGCTTCGTTCTTTCCTACCGAACCTAGATACGGAAGCTGCGGGTTGCTGGGTTTCGCCCCCGGACTCCCCCTTTCACTGCCTTCATCGCCCCGCCCTCGGGTCGAGCGCGTCGCGCAACCCGTCGCCGAGGAGGTTGAACGACAAGGTCGTGATCACCAAGAAGCCGGCCGGGAAGACCAGCATCCACCACGCCACGAAGTACAGGGACCCTTCCGTTGCGTCGTTGATCATCCCGCCCCACGACGGCGTGTCGGGCGGGATACCGACGGACAGATACGACAATGCCGCCTCGAACAAGATGTTCTGCGGGATCAACAGGGTCGTCACGACGATGATCGACGCGAGCATGTTGGGGAAGATCTCGCGCAGCATGATGTACCAAGGGCCGAACCCCGTCGCGCGCGCGGCCTCCACGAACTCGCGCTCGCGCAGCGACAGCGTCTGACCGCGAACGATCCTGGCCACGTAGGGCCAGCCGAACAGCGCGATGATGAAGATCACCATCGGCACGCCCGTCTTGATGCGTGGCCCGGTCCCGCTGCCGAGCAGGACCACGGCAAGAACGAGCGAGATCGCGGCGACGAGCATGGCCGGCACACGTCGCGTCGATTGGAGTCCGAGCCCGAGCGCGGAAAGGGCCACGATCCCGAGCAGGACCGGCATGATCCACACACCGGAGCAGCCCGCGATCGAGGCGCCACACGCGACCGACAGGCCGATCGCCATCAGCAGCAACGGGAGCGACAGCACGATGTCGATCGTGCGTGAGATGAACGTGTCGATCTTGCCGCCGCGGAACCCCGACAGCAGCCCGAGCACGATGCCGATCACGAGGGAAAGCCCGGTGCCGATGAAGGACACCATCAGCGACGTGCGGGCACCGTACATCGTTCGGACGAACACATCGCGGCCGATCCCGTCCACGCCGAACCATGCGGTCTTGGATGGCCCGAGGATCGGGATGCCGATATCGCTCGTGAGGTTCTGATCGAGCGCGTTCGGCCCGCGGTGGACGAACAGTGTGACGAACAGCGGGGCGACCACCGCCACGAACACTAGGAGGCAGACGACGACCCCCGCCCCCATGGCCACGTGGTCTCGTTTGAAGCGGATCCAAAAGAGTTGCCAAGGGGTGCGCCCTTCGACCCGGCGGATGTCTCCGTCGAGTGGCGCCAGGGTCTGTACTTCGGGTTCAGCCGACTGGAGCTGGCTCACGGAGTCAGTATCTCCCCCTCGAGAACGCGGCGAGTGTAGGCCACGAGGATGCTTCGAACAAACTGGTGTACGCAGTCTACGGGCCCGCGAGATGCCCCATCAGCGCGAGGAAGCTTGTATCGCCGGTAGGACGTCGACCCCGCGCATCTCGCCCAATGAGCCGTCGGCACAGGCTGTCTCGCCGTAGGAGGTGCTCGTATCGGGCAGGATCGGTCCGCCGGCGAGCAGCAACGGGACGGGGTCGGCCGTGTGTGCCTTGCGAACGCACGAGGTGGAGTGATCCGCCAGCACCCCGACCACCGTTCGACCCAGATCGAGCGACGGCAAGATCTCACCGAAGAACGCCCGGTCGATCGCCTCGATGACGTCGCGCTTGTCCTCGGCACGACCGTCGTGCGCCGGCACGTCGGGTCCCTTGATGTGCACGTACAGGGCCTGATAGCCGTCGAGCGCCTGCGCCGCAAGATCAGCCCACACTGCGTACGACTCCTCGGCGGCAGGGCCGAAGCCGGCCGGGTCGAGGCGGGGCGCATCGACGGCCGCCATGCCGAGCGCGAGCGCGATGCCGCGCTCCACGGGCATCTCGACGAAACAGCCCCACTCCCACCCGAAGCGGTCTCGGATCGTCTGCAGTCTCGGCAAGTGGTCACCGGCGTCGCGCGTCAAGATCAGGTTGCCGGGCAGCGTGCCCGCTGCCCGGCGATCGCGGTTGACCTCCGCAGCGTCCAGCACGCGCGCGGCGCCTTCCACGAAGGCATTCGTCAGCTCGGCGGCGTGGCGAGCCTCGTCGCTGCCGTCCAGCGCGGTGGCGGTCACGACGAGGGGCTCGAAGGACTCCAGCGCAACGCCCAGACTGCCCTCGCGGCGATAGGCAGGATCGGTGTTCGTGACGTTGGCCGACAATGCGCCACTGGTCGATCGGATCACGAGGGCGCCGCGATGCTCGATCGTTGCGCGCAGCTCGAACGTGGCCCCCGAAAGGTGCAGCTCGCGGTTGACCTCCTCGGCCAGCGTGTGCGCCTCTTGGGAGGTCAACGTGCGGCCGACGCGGCGGTCGACGATCTCGGGCCACTCGCACGTGGCGAAGTTGATCCGATACGCGAGGTCGCCGTCGTGGAAGTCCATCCCGACGCCGAGCGCCTCCAACACACCGCGGCCCGGATGCTCCTCGCTTGGGTCATACCCCAAGATGCCGAACACACCGATGTCGGACTCCGGCGCGATGCCCGGGCCGACGGTCACGACGGTGCCCGTGCGTCCACGGGCGGCGAGCGCATCGAGGTTCGGCGTCGACGCGGCCTCAAGCGGCGTGCGGCCGTCCAGCGCCGGGTGCGGATCATCGCCCAGACCGTCCAGGCAGACGTACAGCAGGGAATCGCGCACGTGGAGTGTCTCCTTCAGTGCCGGATGATCAAGGCGAGGTCTTCGGGGTCCAAGCTGGCGCCCCCGACGAGCGCGCCGTCGATCTCGGGGTGGGCCATGAAGCCGCGGATGTTACCCGGTTTGACGCTGCCGCCGTATTGCACCCGTACCGTGTTCGCGACCGACGCGTCGTACGTGTCGGCGAGCGTGGCTCGGATCACCTCGACGACCCGGCCGGCGTCGTTGGGTTCCGCGTTGCGCCCGGTGCCGATCGCCCAGATCGGCTCATACGCGACCACCGCGGTGGCCGCCGCCTGCGCCTCGACGTTGTCGAACGCCCGGCGAACCTGCTGGCCGACCTTGGACTCGGTGCCGTCGGCGTCGCGCTCTTCGAGGGTCTCCCCTACGCAGACGATCGGCAGCATGCCGTGTGCGAACACGGAGCGGACCTTCTTGTTGACGAACTGGTCGTCCTCGCCGAAGAGCGCGCGACGTTCGGAATGGCCCACGATCACGTAGCGGACCTTCAGCGCTTCGAGCATCAGCGGCGAGATCTCGCCGGTGTACGCGCCCTGCGCTTCCGGGTACACGTTCTGGGCGCCGAGCTCGTAGGGCAGCTTGTCGGAATCCAGCAGCGTCTGGACCGATCGAAGCGAGGTGAACGGCGGCACGATGACCACCTCGACCCGCTCGGCATCAACTTTGTCCAACAGGTAGCTCAGCTTCTGCACCGCCTGGATCGATTCCAGATGGGTCTTGTGCATCTTCCAGTTCGCCGCGACGATCGGACGTCGTTGGGTCATGGTGTCGGATCCTCCAAGATCGTGATGCCCGGCAGGGCGTGACCCTCCAGGAACTCCAATGATGCTCCCCCACCCGTGGACAGGTGGTCGAACCGGTCCTCGAGACCCGCGTTGGCAACGGCCGCGAGCGAGTCGCCACCACCGACCACGGTGAACGCGTCGGCGCCCGCACAGGCCTGCGCCACGCCGCGGGTGCCCGCGGCGAACGCCTCGAGTTCGAATACACCCATGGGGCCGTTCCACAAGATGGTGCGCGCGCCGGCGATGACCGCCGCGAACTGCGCGACCGATGCCGGGCCGATGTCCAGCCCCATGAGTCCGTCCGGGATCGCCCCAGCGGGGACGACCTGCGTTGCAGCGGCGGCGTCGATGGCGGGGGCTACCACCACATCGGTCGGCAGATAGACGGGCACCCCACGGTCGTTCGCCACCTCGAGGGCGGCCCGCACATCGTCGAGCCTGTCAGGCTCGACGAGCGAGGCACCCACGTGAGCGCCCTGGGCTGCCAGGATGGTGAAGGCCATGGCGCCGCCGATCACAAGCACGTCCACGCGCTGGACCAATGCCTCGATCACCGCGAGCTTGTCGCTGACTTTGGCGCCACCCAAGATCGCGACGAACGGTCGGTCCGCGTGCGCGAGGAGTCCCTCGAGCACCTCGACTTCCCGTTGCACGAGCCTGCCCGCGACGGCCCGACGACCGGTTGCGAGCAGCAGCTCCGGCAATGCGCTGACGGAGGCGTGCGCCCGATGGGCCGCGCCGAACGCATCGTCGACGTAAACGTCGGCATACTCGGCGAGCGCCCCGGCGAAGGCAACATCGTTGGCTTCCTCGCCGGGGGCGAAGCGAAGGTTCTCGAGCATCACGATGTCGTCGTCGGGCAGGGAGGCCGGAGTGACGTCGCGAAGAGACGTGATCGGGCGGTTCAGACGCGCCGACAGCACCTGCGAGACAGGTGCGAGGCGAAGATCTTCGTGCACCTGACCCTTGGGTCGGCCCAGGTGCGAGGCGAGCACCAACCGGGCGCCGCGGTCGAGCAGCTCCTCGATCGTAGGAACCGTCGCGCGGATGCGGCTGTCGTCGGTGACTTCCCCGTCGCGAAGCGGGACGTTCAGATCGGCACGGACGAAGACCCGCGCGCCGGTGAGGTCGTCCAGAAGATCGAGGGTTCGCAGGGTCACGGGCTACAGCGAGCTCGCCACGAGCTGCACCAGATCGACGAGGCGGTTGGAGTAGCCCCATTCGTTGTCGTACCAACCGACGATCTTGACGCTGCGGCCCATCACCATCGTGGACAGCGAGTCGAACGTGCACGACGCGGGCGTGCCGACGATGTCGGAGGACACGATCGGGTCCTCGGTGTAGACGAGCTTGCCCGCCAGGGAACCCGAAGATGCGGCGGCCGCGAAGGCGGCGTTGACCTCGTCTCGGGTGACGTCGCGACCGACGGTCGCGACCAGGTCCGTCACCGAGCCGGCGGGCACCGGCACACGCAACGCCATGCCGTCGAGCTTGCCCTTGAGGTGCGGCAGGACCAGACCCGCAGCCTTCGCGGCGCCCGTCGAGGTCGGGATGATGTTGACCGCGGCGGCACGAGCCCGCCGCAGATCGGGGTGCGGCAGATCGAGGATCTGCTGATCGTTCGTGTACGCGTGGATCGTGGTCATGAACGCCTGCTCGAGCCCGAAGGCATCGTCGAGGACCTTGGCCATTGGAGCGACGCAGTTCGTCGTACAGCTGGCGTTGGAGATCACGTGGTGGATGGCCGGGTCGTAGCTGTCGTCATTGACGCCGAGCACGATGGTGATGTCCTCGTCCTTGGCCGGGGCGCTGATCACGACCTTCTGCGCGCCCGCCTCGATGTGGGCGGCCGCCTTGGCCCGACTCGTGAACAGCCCGGTGGACTCGATAACGATCTCGGCGCCGAGCTCTTTCCACGGTAGGTTGCCCGGATCGCGCTCGGCCAGCACGCGAAGTTCGTCGCCGTCGACGGTGATCCCACCTTCGGATACGCGCACATCCCCGGGATAGGTGCCGAGCACGGAGTCGTACTTCAGCAGATGGGCGAGCGTCGCGGCGTCGGTGATGTCGTTCACCGCGACGAAGTCCAGGTCGACGCCGCGCTGCTTCGCGGCGCGGAAGAAGTTGCGACCGATGCGTCCGAAGCCGTTCACGCCGATCTTGACCGTCATGGGTTGGGAACCTCCTGGCTCGAGTTCAACGAAGGACCCCATGCTATCGAGTGGGGTCGCGCGCCGACCCGCGACCCGGGTGTCAGCCGCGCTCGAGGTCGCGGTGGACCAAGACTGCGGGCACGCCGCGCGCCCGGATCCAGGCAGCGAGTTCCTCCGCGACCACGACCGAACGATGATGGCCGCCGGTACAGCCGATCGCGATCGTCAGGTAGCTCTTGCCCTCCGCCACATAGCCGGGAAGCGAGGCGTCCAGCAGTGCTTGCAAGCGATCCAGGTAGGTGCCGTAGAGCTCGTTGCCCCGCACGTAGTCTCGGACCTCTGGGCTCGTGCCGGGATGCGCCCGCAACTCGGGCACCCAGTGCGGGTTGGGCAGGAAGCGCACGTCGAACATCAAGTCGGCGTCGCGCGGCGCGCCGTACTTGAACCCGAACGACACGATCGAGATCGCCATGCCGTCTTCAGGCGGGGTGTCGGCGAAGGCGTCGCGCACCCGGTCCCGCAGCTGGTGCGGAGTGAGTCCCGACGTGTCGATCACCAGATCCGCCTCGCCGCGCAGCTGCTCGAGGATGTGGCGCTCCTTGCGGATCCCCTCCACCACGCGATCGGCGGGAGCCAGGGGGTGCCGACGACGGGTTGCCTCGTAGCGGCGCACCAGATCCTCGTCCGCGGCCTCCAAGAAGACGATCTGCGCGTCTCGGTGCAGGGTCCGAAGCTCCTCGAGCGCCTTGGACAGCTCGCCGAAGAAGACGCCGCCACGGGCGTCGACGACGATCGCCACGCGAGTGGGAGCTCCCGGGCGCATCGTCAGCTCCGCCATCTTGGTCAGCAGCGCGGGCGGCAGGTTGTCGACGACGAAGAACCCGAGGTCCTCCAGCGAGTGAGCCACCTCTGAACGGCCCGCACCCGACAGGCCTGTGATGATCGTGAACCCGTGGATCGGGTCCGCATCGTTCTTCACGCGCTCACCCGCCCAGGCACATCGCTCGGCGCATGCAGATGCTCGTGGATCGTGGCGGCCATGCCCGGCCCGACCCCGGGTGTTCCCGCCAGTTCTTCCACGGATGCGCCGCGGAGTTTCGTGAGCGAACCGAAGCGTTTGAGCAATGCCTTCTTGCGGGACGGGCCGACCCCGGGGATGTCGTCCAGCGGCGAGTGCATCGCCCGCTTATCGCGCAGGGTCCGGTGGTACGCGACCGCCGTCCGGTGCGCCTCGTCGCGGATGTGCTGCAACACGAACAACGCCTCGGAGCCGCGCGGGATCAGCAACGGGTCCGGCCGATCCGGGAAGTACACCTCCTCGAGCCGTTTCGCCAGCCCCACATGGGGGATCGACAGCCCCAGCTCCGCCAGAACCTCGCTCGCCTGCGTCAGCTGACCGCGCCCGCCGTCGACCACCACGAGCGCGGGGGGGTAGGAGAAGCGACGCGAGCGCTCGTCGAGGGGAAGCGCCTGCTCTTCGAGCATGCGTGTGAACCGGCGGCGAAGCATCTCGCGCATGGAGGCGAAGTCGTCTTGTCCCGCGACGCCGGCGATGCGGAATCTCCGGTAGTCCGCTCGCTTGGGCAGGCCGTCTTCGAACACGACCATCGAACCGACCTTATCGGTCGCACCGAGGTTCGAGATGTCGTAGCACTCGATCCGAAGCGGCGCCTGCGCCAACCCGAGCTGATCGCTCAGCTCCGCCAGCGCCCGAGATCGCGCACCGAAGTCGGATGCGCGACGAAGCTTGTGACGCTGGAACGACTCGGTCGCGTTGCGCGCGACCACCTCCATCAGCCGGCGCTTCGCGCCACGGGAAGGCACGCCGATGTGGACGGGGCCTCCCCGGCGCTGCGAGAGCCAGGCCTCCAAGACGGCGGCGTCGGTGGGCATCGCCGGGACGAGCACACGCGGCGGTATCTCGGGGTGTTCCATGTAGAGCTGCTCGAGGAACGAGGCGACCAAGCCGGGGGTGTCCAGGTCTTCGACGCGGTCGACCACCCACCCCCGCCTCCCGAGCACCCTGCCTCGTCGAACGAAGAACACCTGGAACGCCGCCTCGAGATCGTCTTCGGTCATCGCGATGACGTCGAGATCCTCGGGGGGCGACAGGACCATCTCCTGGGACTCCAAGGCTCGGCGAGCCGCGAACAACTGATCGCGCCGCTTCGCCGCCTGCTCGAACTCCTGACCTTCCGAAGCCGCGCGCATCTCGTCTTCGAGGCCACGGAGCACAGGGCGGGCGTTGCCCGCGAGGAACTCGCCCATCGCATCGACGTGGGCGCGGTAGGTCTCGGGCGTCGCGCCGGTGATCTCCGGCACGCACGGGCCCGCGCAACGCCCGATGTCGAAATACAGGCACGGTCGCTTCGCCCGCGCGCGTTGGTTGAAGAACGCGTTGGAGCACGTGCGGACGGGGAACACCCTGGTGAGCGCATCGAGCGTGTCTCGGATCGCCCACGCGTGGCCGTAGGGCCCGAAGTAGCGGACCCCTTTGCGTTTCGTCCCCCGGATCACCTGCGCGCGCGGCCACTGCTCGCCCACCGTCAGCGCGAGGTACGGGTAGGACTTGTCGTCTCGATACCGGATGTTGAACCGCGGCTTGTGCTGTTTGATCAGGTTGTACTCGAGCATGAGGGCGTCGACCTCGGTCGAGGCCACGATCCATTCCACCGACATCGCGGCCTCGACCATCGTGGCCGTGCGCTGGTGCAACGGCTTGCCCCAGTAGGAGGCCAGTCGCTTGCGCAGCGACGACGCCTTCCCCGCGTAGATCACCCGGCCGTCCCCATCGCGGAACAGGTATGCGCCCGGGGCGTCGGGGATCGAGGCGGCGGCAGGACGAAGGATCGTCACACCCGCGATGCTAGCGCGGCGGTGGCACAGGGTCGGGAGTTACTTCGCGCCCTGCACGACGGCGAACGCGCCGGTCATGTTCGCGTGCACGTCGCATTTGAAGAAGTACGTCCCTGCATCGAGCGCCGGCACCTTGTAGTCGACCGTGCTCACGCCCGCGAAGATGTCGCCACTGAACAGGTTGTCCACCGACGAGGAGTCGGTGTAGATGGCGACGTTATGTGTGACGCCGGCATCTTCGTTATCGAAGGTCAGGGTGAACGGCTGGCCTGCCGGGGCCACCAGGCAAGCCACCTCGAAGGCTGTCGCCTTCGCGACCTCGGAGAGCACGACCTTCTTGTCCTTGCCACACTCGGCGGTGGGCGGCGGTCCTTGCGAGATCGTCAGCGACGGGCTCGGCTGGGCGACGAGGACGTCTTGGAGGTCGCCCCAAAAACCGATCATCTGGTTCTGCTGATCCGACTCGTACCAACTCAACGCGACGCCGGCGTCGGAGGCGGCCAAGGCGGGGTCCTCGCCGCTCGTCACGGTATGACCGAGGTCGACCAGGGCGAACGAGGTCGTCGCCGAGCCGGAGGCCAGCTGGATGCCGCCGTCTTCCCACGCGACAAAGGTCGTTGCGGCGCTGTCGACGGCGACGGCCGTGCCGGCAGCGCTGCTGCCAACAGCCGAGGGATCCGGGTCGGCGGCGGCGTGGACCGGCGTCGTGGACCACGCGCCGTCCTTGAAGGTCGCGACGTCAACCGAGCCGGCGCCCGTGAAGTATGCGGCGTAGGCGACGTCGCCGGCAGCCGCGAAGGACAGACCCAGCCCCGAGGCTTCGTCGGCCACCGGAACGGGCGCCCAGGTCGAGCCGTCGAGCACTGCCGATGTGACCGCGTTCGCACTCGGATCGGCGTACACGACCACCGGCACGCCGCCGATCACGCCGATGCCCGTCGGCTGAGGCGAGGCGCACCCGTTGCACGGCGCCGTCGTCGCGGCCAGCTGGTCGACCCAGTTGTCGCCGTTGGGATGGGTCACGTGCACCTGCTGGCCGGTGCTGCTGTCGACCGTGAACGCGATCCACGGGTTGCCGTCGCCGTCCAGGGTGATGCCGGGCCGGCCGATCGGTCCCGCCTGGTCCACCGTCGAGCCGAAGTCGAACACCTGGTTCACGACCGAGGAGCCGCCGAGCTTGGTCGACGCGTGATAGACGCCAGCTCCCATGACCCAGGCGACATGCACCGTGCCGTCGTCGGCCACGACCACGGCCGTGCCGTTGCTGTTCGCAGGCGCGAGGTCAAGAGCAGGTGTCAGCACCGGTCCGAAGGGCACCGAGACCCCGGTCGCCGTCAGGTCGGGCTCGGTGGTGTTCACCGCGCCGCGCTGCCAGATCCCGTCGGTCGAGGAGGTCGAGAGCATCACGCCCGGTACCGCGGGCGAGCCGAAGGGGCGCGGGATCGCGATGTCCCCCTCCTTCACTATGGCCGGATAGCCGAAGTACGCGATGTAGGGCGACCCGTCGGCGGAAAAGGCGACCGCGTCTCCCTGGCCCATGTCGTCCGTCGAATCGACGACGAAGGGCACGAACCGGGCTCCCACGCCATAGTCGACCTCGGGCTTCGGGGTGGACACGCACGCGGCTCCCAGCAGTGCGAGGGAGGCGATGGCGATCAGGGCACGCTTCGGCATATCGGCGGGGATACTAGCAAGCCACGTCAAGGACGGGTGGAGGCCGACGTCGCGTACGGGAGGCCCTCGAGCGTTTCTTGCAGGAACCGCCCGGTATGCGAAACCTGGTGCGCCGCCACCGCTTCGGGCGTGCCCGCGACGACGACGTTGCCGCCCTGGTCGCCGCCATCGGGACCCAGATCGATGATCCAGTCCGCGGTCTTGATGACGTCGAGGTTGTGCTCGATGACGAGCACCGTGTTGCCGGTCGTCACCAAACGCTGCAACACGTCGAGCAGTTTTCGGATGTCTTCGAAGTGCAGTCCGGTGGTCGGCTCGTCGAGCACATACATCGTGTTGCCCGTCGCACGTTTATGCAGCTCGGAGGACAGCTTGATCCGCTGGGCCTCGCCGCCCGACAACGTTGGGGCCGGCTGACCGAGCTTCACGTACCCCAGGCCGACATCGAACAACGTCTGCATGTGCCGCTTGATCGGCGGGATGTTCTCGAAGAACACCAGCGCCTCGTCGACGCTCATCGCCAAGACGTCGGCGATCGTGCGGCCCTTGTACTTCACCTC
>JANMPG010000281.1:0-1577 GCA_031369745.1 Actinomycetes bacterium | reverse complement strand
AAGGTGATGCAGTCCATCGGGCAGATGTCGACGCAGGCGTCGCACTCGATGCACAGCTTCGGCGCGAACACGGTCTGCACGTCGCAGTTGAGGCAGCGCTGCGCCTCCTTCCAGGCGAGCGCCGGATCGAAGCCCAGCTCCACCTCCTCGCGGATATCCTTCAGCGCGATGGTGAGGTCCTTCAACGGCACCTTGAAGCGGGCGTCGGGAGCCACCTGGTTGTCGTAGCTCCACTCGTGGATGCCCATCTTGCGCGACAGCAGGTTCACCTGGGGCGCGGGGCGCACGGTGACCGGCTCGCCGTGGCAGAGGCGGTCGATCGAGATCGCGGCGTCGTGGCCATGGGCTACCGCCCAGATGATGTTCTTGGGACCGAGCGCCGCATCCCCGCCGAAGAAGACGTCGGCGCGAGTCGACTGGAGTGTGGCCGGATCCACCTTCGGCATGCCCCACTCGTCGAACTCGAGCCCGATGTCGCGTTCGATCCACGGAAAGGCGTTGTCCTGCCCGACGGCGAGGACGACCGAGTCGCACGGAATGACCTCCCGGCCGACGACTTCCTGCTTGAGGCCGGACGAGGTCTCGACCGAGGTGAACTTCTCGAATTCCATGCCGGCCAGCACGCCGTTTTCGAGGAGGAAGCGGACCGGCTGCAGGTTTTCGAGGATCTCGACCCCTTCGTCCTCGGCGTCCTCGAGCTCCCACGGCGAGGCCTTGAAGTACTTCCGCGTCTTGCGCGCGATGACCTTGACGTCGGTGGCGCCGAGCCGTTTCGCGGAGCGGCAGCAGTCCATCGCGGTATTGCCGACGCCGATGATCAGCACGCGCTTGCCGACCGAGTCCACGTGACCGAAATGGATCGACTCGAGCCACTCAATCCCGATGAAGATCTGATCGCTGTCGTGGCGCCCGGGTATCTCGAGCTCCTTCCCTTTCGGTGCGCCCGTGCCGACGAACACGGCGTCGAATTCACGGCTGTCGAGCAGATCCTTCAGGCTCGCGACCGGCGCGTTGTACCGGACGTCCACACCCATGTCGACGATGTACGCGATTTCTTCGTCGAGGACCTGTTCGGGGAGACGGAACGCCGGGATGTTGATGCGCATCAGCCCGCCGGGACGGGGCTGGCGCTCGAAGATCGTCACTTGGTACCCGAGCGGCATCAGATCGTTCGCCACCGTGAGCGACGCGGGGCCTGCGCCCACGAGCGCGATTTTTTTCCCGTTCTTCTCGAGCGGCGCCTGGGGCAGCAGGTGCTTGACCTCGCCACGATGGTCCGCGGCAACCCGTTTCAGCCTGCAGATGGCGACCGGCTTGCCGTCCACGCGGGTGCGGCGACACGCCGGTTCGCACGGCCTGTCGCACGTGCGCCCGAGGATACCCGGAAAGACGTTCGATTCGCGGTTGAGGAGGTACGCTTCGGTGAAGCGGTTCTGGGCGATGAGCCGGATGTATTCAGGGACGTTCGTGTGCGCCGGACAGGCCCACTGGCAGTCCACGACCCGGTGATAGTAATTCGGGTTCCCGACGTCGGTTGGGTGCATTCAAGGCGACATTATAGGGCATGCCGGCCAAAT
>JANMPG010000224.1:0-13440 GCA_031369745.1 Actinomycetes bacterium | reverse complement strand
GGCGCGTCGGTTGCCGGTGCGCTCGGGCATCGCGAGCGGGCGCATGATGCCGCGCCAGCCCGCACGCGATTGATAGCTGCCCACGACGACGACCGGTGCCCGCGTCGACAGCGCCAGCATCGCGGGGCCGGCCGGGAATCGACGGGGTGCCCCGAACATCTGTACGCGGATGCCCCGACCCGTGAGGTCGTGATCGGCCAGAAGGGCCAGCACGTTGCCGTCGGCCAGCGCCGTGGTCAACGCCTTTCCGATGCCGGCGCTTTGACCCAGCCCGATGATCCGAACGCCGAACGCCTCGCGCTGCCGCACGAACAACCGGTAGAGGCGCTCGGGACGCAGTACCTCGGCGACGGCGACCATCGGCAAGCCGCGCGCGCGCATCGAGCGCCCGCACGCATCCCAGTTGCCCATGTGGGGCAGGACCGCGATGACCCCTTGGCCGCGCGCGATCGGGTCGGCCAGGTGCTCGGCGCCATCCCACTCGAAGGCGGCCAGGATCTGCTCGTCGCTCCACGTCTCGACCGCGAACGCGTCGTACCAGTAGCGCGCGTAGCGTCGGAACGCCTCTCGAGTGCTCGCAACGACCAGCGGGTCGTTCGCCGCTCGGCCGATCACGCGCGCCTGGTTCGCCGCGACGACGGCGCGCGCGCCGGGCGCCACCCGATACGCGATCGAGCCGAGCAGTTGGAACAGCGCCCGGCCGGTGTGGGTCGGCAGCGTGGCCCCGAGCCACGCAACCCCGGCGTAGGCGTGGTACGCCAGCCGTTCGCGCGCCGACTCGGGCTCGACGACGTCGGAGGGGGATCCGACCCGGGCGGCGCTCATGCGCGTTCCTCGCGGGCCACCTGGCCGGTGCGCACGGTCGCGGCCAAGACGGCGACCCCAGCGACAGCCCACAACGTCCACGCCAGCCAGCCGAACAGCAGACCCAGGGCGACCAATCCGTAGCGAAGGCCGCGCGTGACGTGACTCTCTTCGATCGAATACCCGAGGGCGGCACCGCGGGCCCGCACGTAGGACGACAGGAAGCTCGCGCACAACGCCACCAGCGCCCCAGCGGCGATCTCGGGATCGGTGCCGAAGGTGACCCACACGATCGGTGCGAGCACGCACGCGTCCCAGGCGCGGTCGAACAGCTCGGTCATCATCCGGTCTACGGGCCCGCCGAGCCCGTGGTTCGCCCGGTGCCCGCCGATCAGCAGCAACGTGCCGCTGATGGCCACCAGCACGCCCGCCCGCTCGAGTTCGCGATCCACGATCAGGAACCCGGCAGCCGCGGCCAGCGCGATCCCGATCGTCGAGCAGGCGCGGGTGAGGGCGGTGCCTGGGGGTTGTCGCTGGAAGCGGACCATGAGGTGAGCGCGAGCCTAGCAAGTGGGTAGGATTCCCGAACCTGATCCCCTCCGGACGAAGGAGCCCGCGGTGAAGAGCTACGGCGCGAACGACATCCGAAACGTCTTGCTGGTTGGCCACGCCGGAGCGGGGAAGACATCGCTCCTGGAGGCCATGCTGTTCACGGCCGGCGCGATCACCCGCATGGGGACCGTGGAAGACGGCAACACCGTGTCCGACAGCGACCCCGACGAGCAGCGGCGCGGGCTGTCCGTGTCGCTCGCGATGGCTCCGATCGAATGGAACGGCACGAAGATCAACGTGCTCGACGCGCCGGGAACGGCCGACTTCGTGGGCGATCTGCGCAACGCGATCCGCGCTGCCGACGCCGTGATCGTGGTGGTGTCCGCGGTCGACGGCGTCGAGGTGCAGACCGAGTACGCCTGGGAGCTGGCGGTGGACGAGGGGCTCCCCCGCGCGATCTTCATCAACAAGATGGACCGGGAGCGGGCCGACTTCGAAGCGACGCTCGCCCAGCTCGTGTCGAGTTTCGGCAATCAGGTAGCGCCGTTCGAGCTGCCGATCGGCGCCGAGGCCGAGTTCCGTGGGATCGCCGACCTCCTGCATGAGAAGGCCGACTTCTACCCCAGCGGCCCCAAGGCGGAGGAGTCCGACTGGCCCGACGATCTGCACGCGTTGGCCGACCCCGCGCGGGAAAAGCTGATGGAGGCGGTCGCCGAATCCGACGACTCGCTGATCGAGGAATACCTCGAGACCGGGTCGCTGCCCGAGGAGCACATCGTGTCGGGCGCCAAAGACGGGTTCGCGCGCGCGCGGCTCGCGCCGGTGTTCTGCGGTTCGGCGGCAAAGGCGATCGGCATCGACCGCCTGTTGGACTTCATCGTCGAGGAGTTTCCCTCGCCGGTTGACCGCGGCGCGATCACGGTGGTCGGCACGGGCGGGAGCGAAGAACAGCGCACGGCCGACGCCGGCGGCCCGCTGTGTGCGTACGTGTTCAAGACCGTGTCCGACCCGTTCGTCGGACACATCACGATGTTTCGGGTGTTCTCGGGCTCGGTGCGTCCCGATTCGTCGGTGCACGATGCCACGCAGGGCACCGAGGAGCGCATCAGCCAGCTGTTCACCCAGCGCGGCAAGGAGCACGAGTCGGTGCCGGCGGTGCCTGCCGGCGACATCGGTGCGGTGGCCAAGCTGCAGCATGCCCACACCGGCGACACGTGGTCGACGAAGGACAAGCCCGTCACGTTGCCATCGGTCGACCTACCCGAGCCGCTGCTCGCCTATGCGATCGCACCCGCGTCCAAGGGCGATGAGGACAAGCTCGCCACCGGTCTGACCCGGCTGCGCGAAGAAGACCCGTCGTTTCGTATCGAGCGCAACGAAGAGACGCACGAAACCGTGATCTACGGGATGGGCGAAGCCCACCTCGACGTCCAGATGAGCCGGCTGCAGTCGAAGTTCGGCGTGGGAGTCGTGCACCATCCGGCGAAGATCGCCTATCGAGAGACGGTCCGCGGCTCAGCCAAGGGGCACGGCCGACACGTCAAGCAGTCCGGCGGACACGGCCAGTACGCGATCTGCGACATCGAGATCTCGCCCACGCCACACGGCGAGGGCTTCGTCTTCGAGTCCAAGATCGTCGGCGGCGCGATCCCGCATCAGTTCATCCCGTCGGTCGAAAAGGGCATCGTTCGTACGATGGTCGAGGGCGTGATCAGCGGTAACCCGATGGTCGACGTGCACGTGTCGCTGGTCGACGGCAAGTTCCACGCGGTGGATTCCTCCGACATGGCGTTCCAGGTCGCGGGCTCGCTGGCCCTGAAGGAGGCGGTGGATGCGGCCGGCGTGGCGCTGCTCGAGCCCGTCGTTGCCCTGCAGGTGGTCGTGCCCGACACGTTCACCGGCGACATCATGGGCGACCTGAACGCCAAGCGCGGCAAGATCCTCGGCATGGAACAGATCGGCGGCGGCAAGCAGCGGATCAACGCGATGGTGCCGCAGGGCGAGGTCGCGCGCTACGTGATCGATCTGCGTTCGATGACGGGCGGCCGCGGCGCCTTCACGATGACCTTTGCGCACTACGAAGAGATGCCCACCCAACTGGCCGCCAAAGTGATCGCCGAGTACCAGGCGGCGAAAGAGGAAGGCCACAAGAAGTAACGCCGTCAGGCACGGATCGCAGCCACGGCCAGCAGCGCCCACCCGATCAGGAGCAGCACCCCGCCGATCGGTGTGATCGCGCCGAGCTTGCGCTCGTCGGTCACGGCCAGCGCGTAGAGGCTGCCGCTGAACACGATCGTGCCGGCGACGAAGCACCAGCCCGCGGCGGTGGCGGCGCCGGTTGCCCAGCGCATCACCGCGAACCCCGCTGCGATCGTCGCGAGCGCGTGCCACAGCTGGTAGTCCGCAGCCGTCTTCCAGTTGTCGAGGCGTTCGGGCGCGAGCTTCGTACGCATCGCGTGCGCGCCGAACGCACCCGCGGCGACGCCGAGGAAACCGAGCAGCGCGCCGGCGCCGAGCAGCACCCGGCCCATCGTTAGGGTCGAACCTCGTCGAGGAACGGCAACACCGCTGCATCGAACGCCTCGGGCCGGCGCAGGTTCACGACATGGTCGGCTCCCTCGATCAGGACCGAGCGCGCCCCCGGGATGCCGGCAGCGATCAGGTCGGAGAGACGTCGCGATTCGGGGGGGTCGTGCTCCGCTTTGAGGACCAGTGTGGGCGTGTCGATCTCGTGCAAGCGGTACCCGGCGGGGGGGTCAAGGGCGATCTGGGCGGACTCGTCCATCGTGATCTCGTGGATGTTGTCGAAGGCGATCTGGCGGATCGCGGTCCCCGCGGGGTCATCGGTTCCCAACGGTGCCCAGATCGCGAGTCGCAGATCCTGGGCGCGCTCCAGATCGCCTGCCTCGATCGCCTCTTCGATGCCGGCGGCTGCGACCTCCCACCACGCTTCCTCCTCGGGGAGCAGCTCGACTCCGCCAAGACCTGCGGCCACCGGCACGAGCGCCCAGGCGCGTGTCGGGTCGGTGAGCACCGCATCGATCGCGGCCGCGCCGCCCATCGAACAGCCGACCAGCGCCGCGTGGGCAACGCCGAGGTGGTCCATCAGGCCGAACAGATCCGTGACCGGCGAATAGGGCTCACCGCCGAGGCGATCGGATCGCCCGTAGCCGCGCTGGTCGTAGCGGATCACGCGGTAGCCGGCGTCGGTGAACGTCTGCATCTGCGGCTCCCACGTGCGCATGTCCCACAAGCCGGGGTGCAGCAGCACGACCACCGGTCCGTCACCGACGTCCTCGAACGCGATCTGGGCGCCGTCCGCGAGCTCGACCGTGCCGTCCATCAGTCGGTGAAGTGCGGGGCGAGCTTCTCGTAGCTTTCGGCGAGCATCTCGGGCAGCACCCGCGTGTCACCCACCACCGGCATGAAGTTCGTATCGCCGCCCCAGCGTGGGACGACGTGCCAATGCAGATGCTCGGGGATGCCGGCGCCGGCGACGTGACCGAGGTTCACGCCGATGTTGAACCCGTGCGGCTCGGCGGCCGCGCGGAGCGCGAGCACCCCGCGCTGCACCAGCGCCGAGATCGCGACGTTCTCCTCCACCGTGACATCCTCGATCTCGCCGACGTGGCGCGTCGGCAACACCAGCAGGTGCCCGGGGTTGTACGGGTACTTCGCCAGCGTCACGAACGCGCGATCGTCGCGAGCGAGGATCCGTTCGTCGTCATCGCTCGTGCCGTCGAGCAACGCGCAGAACACGCAGCCCCGGTCGCGGGGCTCGGCCTTGTTGGCCTGGATGTACTCCATACGCCACGGGCTCCACAGGCGATCCATCGCTAGACCACCGTGAAGTCGGTCGGTGCGAGCGAGCGCTCGTCGGCCTCGGCCACCAGCGCCGTCACGATCCGATCGAAGGTCAGGCCCGGCATCTCGACCCCGTCACGGCCGCGCACGGTGAACGTGCCCGCCTCCAGGTCGCGATCGCCTATCACGATCGAATAGGGCGACTTCATCAACTGCGCGTCACGGATCTTCTTGCCGACGGAACGTTTGGAGTCGTCGAGCTCGACGCGAAGCCCTGCCGCCCGGGCGGTCCTCGCCAACTCGGTCACCGCCTCGACGTTACGGTCTGCCACCGGCAGCAAGCGGAGTTGCTCTGGGGCGAGCCATAGCGGGAACGCCCCCGCGTAGTGCTCGGTGAGCACGGCGAAGAACCGTTCGATCGACCCGAAGAGCGCGCGGTGGATCATGATCGGCCGGTGCCGCTTGCTATCTGCACCCGCGTAGTACAGATCGAAACGGTTGGGCAGCTGGAAATCGAGTTGGATCGTCGACATCTGCCACGTGCGCCCGATCGCATCACGCGCCTGCACGCTGATCTTCGGGCCGTAGAACGCGCCGCCGCCGATGTCCATCACGACGTCGAGGTCCATGGCGTTTGCCGCCTGCCGCAGCGCCTCGGTCGCCTCGTCCCAGTCGTCGTCGGACCCGACGGCCTTTTCCTCGGGCTTGGTGGACAGCTCTAAGTAGAAGTCCTCGAGCCCGTAGTCACGCAACAGCGACAGGGTGAAGGTGAGCAGCGACTGCAGCTCCTCCCCCATCTGTTCCCTGGTCGTGAAGATGTGCGCGTCGTCTTGGGTCATGCCGCGAACGCGGGTCAGCCCGTGCACGACCCCGGACTTCTCGTAGCGGTAGACACCGCCGAACTCGAACAGCCGCAGCGGCAACTCCCGGTAGGACCGGGTGCGCGCGCGGTAGATCAGGATATGGAAGGGGCAGTTCATCGGCTTGAGGTAGTACTCGGTGCCGCCGTCGAGCTCCATCGGCGGGAACATGCCCTCGGCGTACCACTCCAGGTGCCCGCTCGTTTCGAACAGGTTGCGCTTGGAGATGTGCGGCGAGTTCACGAACTCGTAGTTGCCCTCTTCGTGGCGTCGCCGGGAGTAGTCCTCCATGATCTTGCGAACGAGTCCGCCGCGAGGGTGGAACACCGCGAGACCGCTGCCGATCTCCTCGGGGAACGAGAACAGGTCGAGGTCGGCGCCGAGCTTGCGGTGATCGCGGCGTTCGGCCTCTTCGCGCCGCTGGAGGTACGCGTCCAGGTCCTCCTGGGTCGCCCACGCGGTGCCGTAGATCCGGGTGAGCTGCGGGTTCTTCTCGTCGCCGCGCCAGTACGCGCCGGACAACGCCGTCAGGGTGAACGCGCCCAATCGCCCGCTGGAGGGCACATGCGGGCCGAGGCACAGGTCCTCCCAACCGTCGTTGCGGTAGAAGCTCGCGGTCTGCGCGCCGGCGACAACGTCGCCCGCGGCCTCGTCGGTGCCGAGTCCCTCGACGATCTCGGTCTTGAACGGCTGGCCGATGAGGCGGCGCAGCGCCTCGTCGCGCTCGACGTCCTCGCGAACGAACGGCTGGTCCTCGGCCACGATCTCGCGCATCGTGGCTTCGATCTTCGCAAGGTCGTCGGCCGACACGTGCTTGGGGATCGCCAGATCGTAGTAGAACCCGTCGGCGATCGTGGGGCCGATGCCGAGCTTGGTGCCGGGCCACAGCCGGCACACGGCCTGCGCCAGTACGTGCGCGGTCGAGTGACGCAGCACGTGCAAGCCGTCGTCGGTGCCCACGTCGATCGGCTCCACCGCCGCGTCGGCCGACGGGACGAACGACAGGTCCCGGAGCTCACCGTCGATACGCGCCGCGATCGTTCCTGCGGGCAGGGCGCTGCCGACCGGCTCCCCCTGCGGGAGCTCGACGGTCGTGGCGTCGGGCAGGCGCAACTGCGGCATGCGTTGCAGGATAGCCGACCGTTGCCGGCCCTCCGAGGCGCCTACTCGTAGGAGATGGCTTCGAGCACGTTGAGCTTGGCGGCGCGTCTGGCCGGCCAGATCGACGCGAGCACGCCGCACAGGGCCGCGACGATCAGATACAAGATCAACTGCCCGACCGGGATCGCGAGCCGGTCGATACCGAGCGGTGCCAACGCGCGCTGCAGCGCCCAGCCGAAGGCGATCCCGATCACCATGCCGAGCACCGCGCCGAGCACCGCGATGATCACCGCTTCGACCCGCACCATCCGCTTGACCTGCTTGCGGCTCATGCCGACGGCACGCACGAGTCCGAGCTCGCGCACGCGCTCGTAGATCGACAGCCCAAGGGTGTTCACGATGCCGAAGACGGCGATGATGATCGAGAGCAACAGCAGTACCAGCACGAACGCCAGCACCTGATCGATGGCTTGGCTCTGTTGGGCCTTCGTGGCAGCCTGATCCTTCGCCTCGACGTTCGGGTAGTCCTTCAGCGCCTCCGATGCGGCCGCCGCCCCCTGCTCGGCCGTCACGCCGTCGGCCAGATGGATGAACGTGATGAAGTCAAGGATCTGGGCCGCGTTGGCATCGTACGTGTCGAGCGACACGGCGTAGTCGCCGAGCAACGTGCTCTCGGGGTAGATCGCGACGACCTTCAGGTCCTGTGGGCCCGTCCGAGCGAAGGTCATTTCGAGGGTGTCACCGACGTGGATCCCCTTGTCGTCGGCGACCCGCTTGGCGAGAGCCACCGCGCCGGGCTGCGAAAGATCCGTGAACGTCCCGGCCGTCGTCGTCGTGTCGATGATCGCGCCCGCATCGATCGGATCGGTGCCGGTCACGAAGTTGCTCGACCCGCCGACCTTGACCTCGACCTGGCGGAACGGTACGACCGCGTTGAACTCCGGCCGCTCCCCAAGCGCCTCGGTGATCTTGGGGCTGAACGGCTGGAACTGCTGGTTCGACACGGTCAGGTCAGACTTCAGCTGGTCATCGAGCGCCGCGGCCGCCGACGCCTTCAGCGAAGCGGCGAACACCGCCACGAACGCGACCAAGCCGAGGCCGATCATGAGCGCCGACGCGGTGGCAGCCGTGCGGCGTGGGTTGCGCATCGCGTTCTGCCGTCCCAGCCGACCGCTGATGGCCCGACCCTTGAACGGCGCGCCGATCCATGACGCGAGGGGACGTGAGATCAGTGGCGCCAAGATCGCGGCGCCCAGGAACGTCAACGCGGCACCGAGACCGACGACCGACGCGCCGCTGCTGACGCCGCCGAACAAGCCGGCGAACAACGCGGCGAGGCCGAGCGTCAGCACGATGCCCCCGACGATCGAACGCCGGCGCAGCGACGCCGAGGGCGCCTGCCCTTCGCGCAAGGCTTCGATCGGCGTGATGCGCGCTGCGCGCCGCGCCGGGAACACCGACGCGAGCACGGTGACGCCCGTGCCCACGATCACTGCCACGACGATCGTTCGAGACTGGATCACCGTGGCGGTGGGTGGAAGATCAAGGCCGATCCAGGACATGACCACCTTGAGCCCTTGCGCCAGCAACAACCCGAAACCCAGCCCGATCGCCGAAGCCACGAGCCCCACGATCACCGCCTCCACCAACACCGAGCCCATGATCTGGCGCCGGCTTGCTCCGATTGCCCGCAGCAACCCGAGCTCTCGGGTGCGCTGGGTGACGATGATCGTGAACGTATTGAAGATGATGAACGCGCCGACGAATACCGCCACGAAGCCGAACACGAGCAGCCCGGTGCGCAGGAACCCGAGCGCCTGTTGGGTCTGCTTGATCTGCTGATCCGCGGCATCCTGCGAGGAGATCGCCTCGAAGCCTTGGGGGAGCACGTCGCCGATGCCGGCGATCACCGAAGACAGGGGCGTGGAGCCATCGGTCTTCACGTAGATCCGATCGAACTTCCCCTCGCGATGAAACGCGTGTTGGGCGGTCGGCAGATCGAACAAGACGAGGGTTGCACCGAGGAAGCTGTCGGAGTTCTCCAACGCAACGATGCCGCTGATGCGGTACGACGCGGCGCCCGCGTTCGTGATGACCTCGACGTCTTGTCCGACCACCAGCTGGTGATCGGCCGCCGTGGCGGCGTCGATGGCCACATCCCCGGGCCCTGCGGGTGGGGCGCCGTCCTTGATGATGAGGCTCGTGACGGTCGGGTTCCAGGAGTTGCCAAGCGTGGGTGCGCCCCCGTTGGCGATCGCCTTGTCGGTCACGGGATCGACGAGCTGGGCGCTCCCGGATACGTCGCCGTCGGCGGCCACCACCCCGGGCACGGCAAGCACTTCGGGCAAGAGCGTGTCGGGGATCGGCTCGGTTTCCGAACCGCCGGTGTTCCCGCCCTGCGCGCCCGGTTGGAAGTCCGCATGCCCTTGTACCACCACGTCGATGCCTTGGAACGTCTGGCCGATCAACTCGTCGAACGCACCGGTGGCGGTGTCCGTGAGCATCAAGGTGCCGGCCATGAACCCGACGCCCAGGACGATCGCGAGCGCGGTGAGTAGCAAGCGCAGCTTGCGGGCCATCAAGCTCTTGATGGTGGCGCGGAGCACCGTCTCAGCCCTCCAGGGACTTCAGTTCGTCCAAGATCCGCTCCGCCGTCGGCTCACGCATCTCCTGGACGACTCGACCGTCGGACAAGAACACGATCCGGTCCGCGTGCGCGGCCGCATGCGCGTCGTGCGTGACCATGACGATCGTTTGGCCGTGTTGATCGACGGCCGATCGCAGGAACGTCAACAACTCGGCGCTGGACCGCGAGTCGAGGTTGCCGGTCGGCTCGTCGGCGAACACGATCTCGGGCTTCGACAGCAGCGCGCGGGCGCCGGCGACGCGCTGCTGCTGCCCGCCGGATAGTTCGGTGGGTCGGTGCGACAGGCGGTCGCGCAGCCCGATGGTGTCCACCACGGTGTCGAACCAGGTTGGGTCGACGTCGGTGCCGGCGATATCGAGCGGCAACGTGATGTTCTCCCGTGCCGTCAGCGTCGGGATCAGGTTGAACGCCTGGAAGACGAACCCCACCCGGTCGCGCCGCAGCTGCGTGAGCTGCTTGTCGTTGAGCGTCGTGAGGTCGACATCGCCGATGAACACCTTGCCGTCTGTCGGAGCGTCCAGCCCGGCCAGGATGTGCAGCAGGGTCGACTTGCCGGACCCCGACGGACCCATGATCGCGGTCCACTCCCCCGCAGCAAGATCGAGCGTTACCCCTCGCAACGCCTCGACGGAGGCGTCACCACGTCCATAGACCTTCCGCAGTCCCTCTGCCCGTGCCGCCGGTTGCGTCGTGGTTGCTGACATCCCTCGGACCCCTTAGATTTCGGCTTCGACGGCCTGACACGCAGGCCGGATACAGCGGTGGGCGCGGCTGGGTTCGAACCAGCGACCTCTCGCGTGTGAGGCGAGCGCTCTCCCGCTGAGCTACGCGCCCGGGAGGCCGTCACGATACCAACGGGGCGGCCCACGGGTGTGCGCTGGCAGCCCCGGCTAATCGAGGGAACCGACCAATATCGGATCGGTCGTGGGCGCGCTCGGGCAGGCCGTGTTCTCGACCGTGACAGCCGCCAGATCGGCGTTGGTGAAGTCGCCGGCGACGAGCTCGCGGATGCGGCCGTCCTCCGGGATCGCACAGCCGAGCGAGGCGGGGGTCTCACCCGCGATCGTCCAGAACGCATACACCTGACCGGCCGACAGTGCCGGCAGATCGGAGCCCAGGAGATAGGCCTGGGCTCCATCGGGACCGACCGCAAGCGTCACGGATCCGGGCTGACCGTCCGTGGCTTCGAGCGGAACGAGCGTCACCCCCGGCTGGGCGAGGAAATCGTCGAGCGCTCGCTCGTCGCCGCCGGGAGCCGCGAGGTAGCCGGCCGTGGCGCCGACCACCACCAGGAAGAAAGCCGCAGCGACCGCAACCAACACGGTGCGCCACTTCGGTGCGCGGGCCGCACCCGCCCCATCTGCGCGCGGCTCGTCAAGAGCCGCCGCGACGGTGCGCTCCTCCAGACCCTCGCTGAGCGCCGAGGCAGCCAGATCGGCCCCGAGACCGGCGGCCACGTCGCGGTAGGCGGCCTCCAACTCGAGGCACTCCGCGCAGCCGGCACCGTGCTCGGCCCGCAGGCTCGCCAATCGCGCCCGATCGTCGAGCTCGATCCCACCGAGCGCCTCGAGCGCGAGGAGCTCCTCGATCTCGCTGTGGTCGTTCATCGATCCATCTCCGCCATCACGCTTCGTAACTTGCGCATCGCCAACAGCGACCGGGACTTGACGGTGCCGAGCGGGATGCCCAGTCGCTGCGCCACACCGGTCTGCGACACCCCTTCGAAGTACATCAGGTCGATCACATCACGCTGTGGCTGCGGGAGCACTTCGAGCGCGGCTCGCACGGACGCCCGTTCGCCGGGTCGGTCGAGGCTCGCAGCGACCTCATCGGCGGGGTCGAGCACCACGATCGGGTCCGCGGCGGCTTCCTCCGCACGTCGGCGCTGCGCTTCCTCTCGGCGCACGAGGTCCACCGCCCGGGCATGCACCAGCGTGAGCAACCACCGACGCACCGTGGCGCGAGAGCCGTCGAAGCGCTCCGGCGCTCGCCACAGCTGGAGGAACGCCTCCTGGAGGGCCTCTTCGGCCAGCTGGTCGCTGCGCGCGATGCGCAGCGCCACGGACTTGGCTACGCCGGCGTTGCGTCGGAACAGCTCCCGGAACGCCGCTCCTTGCGGATCGCCGTCTTGGACGCGGCGAAGCAGCTCCCGGTCGCGCGCATCCTCCATGTCACGGACGCTCACGAGCACCCCCGCCACTCGTGCGCACCCGTGCGGGCCCAGGTTGGTTGGTCGAACGAGCGTTGTGGCGATCACACATCCTGTTCGCGCTGCTCCCTCTCACGGATCGACGGCGTTCCGGTGCGTAACGCCGATGATGCCACCCCTCGGCCCCAAGGCACACCCCCCGGGAACGGGAGTGATCCGACCGGACGAGGACCGCGAACCGCATCTGCCGGCGGGAGGGGAGGTGCGTCGCGGAGGGGTCAACAGTCGCCGCCGGCATCGGAATGAACCCAACGACCAAGGAGCGAACGATGAAACAGGCACGTACACGCTTCGCCGCGATCGGCACCGCCGCATTGGTGGTCGCACTCGGGGCGGCGCCGATGCTCGCCCGAAGTGCGGACCACCTGGACGCGCCCGGGCTCACGCCCCCGTCGGGGCGACTGGACGCCGACATCAACGATGTCTTCGCGTTCCAGGGCAGTGACGCGAGCCGAACCGTGCTCGCGGTGACGACCCACCCGGCCGCGGGCGCGATCGCCCCGCTGACCTATGCGACCGACGTGAACTACACGATCAACGTCGATCGCAACGGCGACGCGGTGCAAGACCTCGCCTACGTGTTCCGGTTCCAGGCTCCGAGCGGGGGGGCGCAGGCGTACGCGGTCACCCGGTACACGGGCGCAGGTGCACGGAGCCTGACCCAGGGCCTCGCGTACGGCAACGGCACCACCGGCACCGCCACGACGATGAAGGGTTCGGCTCGGGTCTTTGCAGGCCTGCGCTCCGACCCGTTCTTCTTCGACCTGGCGGCGTTCCGCGGCGCGGTGCTCGGCATCCCGAACGGCCGCACGTTCTGCGACCAAGCGGGTGGCGCGGGCATCGACTTCTTCGCCCCGCTGAACGCGAACGCGATGGTGATCGAGGTGCCCGACGCCGCTCTCGGAAGCCAGATCGGCGTGTGGGCGACCACCAGCGACGGATCTGGGCAGGTCGACCGCATGGGTCGTCCGGCGATCAACACGGTGTTCAACGCCGGCACCGACAAGGATGCGTTCAACCACGGTGTCCCGAGTAACGACTACGCGAACTTCTCGGACAACGTGATCGGCGTCTTGCAGACCTTCTCCGGTTTGGACACCGAGGGCAGCTACACCGATGCGCAGGCCATGGGTCTCGCACACGTGCTGCTGCCCGATGTGTTGACGTACGACACGTCGACATCGGCGGTCGGGCCGTTGAACGGACGCGCGCTGAGCGACGATGTGATCGACATCGAGCTGAACATCACGACCGGTGGGTATCCCTTCGCCGGACGAAATGGCAGCGGTGCGATCGGGACCGACTGCGTGGGGCCGCACAGCGACACGCTGTCGAGCTTCCCGTACCTGGGAATGCCTCACTAACGCGAGCTCGGGGTGGGGGGGGGGGGGGGGGGGGGGGGGGGGGGGGCGGCGGCGGGGGACGGGGGGCGGGGGGGGGGGGGGGGGGGGGGGGGGGGGGGG
>JANMPG010000215.1:0-3026 GCA_031369745.1 Actinomycetes bacterium | reverse complement strand
GCGGGGTGGCGACATCGCGCCCAGCACGGTTGCAAGTGGTGTCACGTAGCGCTCGGCGATCCAGCGCGCGAGCTCGAGCATGGGCTCGTCGAAGTACCGCACGGGCGAGACGCGTTTCATAACCCCGAGCATGCGGGCGGGGATGTCGTCGGTCGGACCCAGGATCCAGCCGCGAGTCAGCTTGCCGTGGAAACGGAAACGAACAGAGGAACCGAGGCCGGCGTCGAGCTCGGCGGGCAGGTCGTAGGTGAACGGTTTGTCGAGGGCGAGGAGTGGGCGGTCGACGCAGACCGAGACCGGTCCGGCGAGGACCTCAGGCGCCGACGGCGCTTCGGAGGGCGTCGACGCGATCGGTGGCCTCCCAAGGGAATTCCTTGCGGCCGAAGTGGCCGTAGGCAGCGGTCTCACCATAGATCGGGCGCGCCAGGTCGAGATCGCGGATGATCGCGGCCGGGCGGAAATCGAAGATCTCCCAGACCGCTTTTTGCACGAGCATCGGATCGACCGTGGCCGTACCGAATGTCTCGATCATGAGCGACACCGGATGGGCGGTGCCGATCGCATACGCGACCTGGAGTTGGCAGCGATCGGCAAGGCCCGCCGCAACGACGTTCTTCGCGACATAGCGCGCCATATACGCGGCGGAACGATCGACCTTCGTCGGATCCTTGCCGGAGAACGCGCCACCACCGTGCGGGGCCATGCCGCCGTAGGTGTCGACGATGATCTTGCGACCCGTCAAGCCGGTGTCGGCCTTCGGGCCGCCGATCTCGAAACGCCCGGTCGGATTGACCAGGATGCGCACCGCCTCGGTCTGCAGGTCGGGGAACTCACGAAGCACCGGGTCGATCACTTCGGCTTCGATATCGGGTCGCAGCAACGTCTCGACATCGACTTCTTCGCGGTGCTGCGCACTGATCAAGACGGTGTCGACACGCACCGGCTTGTTGTCGACGTATTCCACCGAGACCTGGCTCTTGCCGTCGGGTCGCAGGTAGGGCACCACGCCCGCCTTGCGCACGTCGGCGAGGCGCTTGGCCAGCCGGTGCGCCATCGCGATCGGTAGCGGCATCAGCTCGTCGGTCTCGCGGCAGGCGTAGCCGAACATCATTCCCTGGTCGCCGGCCCCGAGACGATCGAGGTCGTCGCCCGAGTGATCCTCTCGCTCCTCAAGCGCGTGATCGACACCCATCGCGATGTCGGCCGACTGCTCTTGGATCGCGGTGATGACGCCGCACGTCTCGCCGTCGAGCCCGAACTTCGCGTCGGTGTACCCGACCTCGGTGATCGTCTTGCGCACGACCGACGGGATATCGACGTAGCCCTCTACCAGGGTGATCTCACCTGAGACGAAGACGACGCCGGTGGTCACGAGCGTCTCGCAGGCGACCCTGCTGGTCGGGTCCTGCGCGAGCATGGAGTCCAAGACGGCGTCGCTGATCTGGTCGGCGAGCTTGTCGGGGTGCCCCTCGGTGACCGATTCAGACGAGAAGAGATAGCCCTGGGTCATGACGGTTGAGTCTACCGGTGGGCACCGACGCCCGTCAGGGCCGCCTCAGCCGTTGGTCGGCGTCGGAAGCAACGTCGAGATCCGATCCCAGAGCTCGCGTGCGAGCTCCGCCTTGGTCCACGTGCGCAGGGCCGCCTCCTGCGTGGCGGCCGAGATGATGGCGGCGTCGTTCGTGTCCGCTCCGAACCCGGTGCCCTCGCGGCCCACTTCGTTGGCCACGAGCAGGTCGAGACCCTTTCGCGCGAGTTTGTCACGCCCCGCCGCCACGACGTCGTCGGTCTCCGCAGCGAACCCCACCAGAACCTGACCGTCGGACTTGCGCGACCGCAACTCCACCAAGATGTCCGGCGTCGGTTCCAGCACGAGCTCGGGAACGCCCTGCTCCTTCTTCAGCTTTCGATCGGCGGCGACCTTCGGGCGGAAGTCCGCGACCGCCGCGGCCATCACGACGACGTCGGCGCCATCGGCGTGCGTGAGCAGCGCAGCACGCATCTGCTCTGCGGTTTCGACGTCGACCACCTCGATGCCGGGACCGGGTCGCACCGCACCGGGGCCGAGCACGAGCGTCACACGCGCGCCCCGCGCGAACGCCTCGGATGCCACGGCGACCCCCATGCGCCCGCTGGAACGGTTGCCGAGGTAGCGGACCGGATCGATCGGCTCGCGCGTCGGTCCGGCGCTCACCACGACGCGTCGCCCCGCCAGATCGTCTGATCGAGTCTCGAGCGAGGATCCGTCGGCGGCGATGGCAGCGCGCACGCCTTCCAGGATCTGGTCGGGCTCGCTCATGCGTCCCAGGCCTTCGTCACCGTGTGCGAGCGCTCCCGTGACCGGCCCGACGAAGTGAGCCCCGCGTCGCGCGAGCGTCTCCACGTTCGTCTGTGTGACCTGGGCCGCCCACATCCCGCTGTGCATCGCCGGAGCGAGGACGAGCGGGCCGTCGAACTCGAGCAGCGTCGCGGAAAGCAGATCGTCGGCCAAGCCGTACGCAAGCTTTGCGATCATGTTCGCGGTGGCCGGCGCGACTACGGCGATATCGGTGTCGTGCGCGAGCTGCACGTGCACGACGTCACCGGATGACTCCCACAGCGAGGTGTGCGCGAGACGGCCGGTCAGTCCCGCGAAGGTCTCCGCGCCGACGAAACGTGCGGCGGAGGTGGTCAGCACCGCGGTCACCTCGGCGCCGGCATTCGTCAGCGAACGGGCGAGCAACGCGGACTTGTACGCAGCGATGCCGCCGGTGACCCCGAGCAGCACCCGGCGGCCACGCAGATCGGTCACCTCAGTCGACCTCGACGATCTCCTCAGGACGCTCGTAGGCGATCTTGCCCTCGGCGATCTCCTCGAGGGCGATCGACAGCGGCTTGTTGCGCAACCCGGTCTCGACCAGCGGCGGCACGAACTCGCCCCGGCCTTCACCGAGCTGGCTGTAGTACGAGTTGATCTCGCGTGCCCGCTTGGCGGCCACGATGACGAGCGTGTACTTGGAGTCGACGGCGGCAAGCAGATCGTCGAT
>JANMPG010000214.1:0-20545 GCA_031369745.1 Actinomycetes bacterium | reverse complement strand
TTCCCAGATTGGCCAGAGTCCGTTCCTTGTGTCATCCACCAACCTGCATATTGCTCCGATAGGTGGCAACTATCCGCGGGATGGGCACCCGCTGGCGTTGCGCCAAGCGATATCAGAAGCGCTGCGATCAAAAAGCCCAATATCAATGGCGAGGTCTTCATTGCGCTGCCTCAGAGTCATGGTTCCACCGAATAGTTTACCTAGTAGTAAACGGCGATCTTTCCTTCCAGTCAAATCCGAGGGGAAGCCACGGGGCATCGACTAGCATCGCGCTGGGAGGGTGGCCGAGCGGACGAAGGCGACGGTCTTGAAAACCGTTGATGGGGCAACTCATCCGTGGGTTCGAATCCCACTCCTCCCGCCAGATGCACTGCGGTCATCCGACTAATGAGTTGCAGTGTTCAAAACGATGCATGTAGGATATCATTGCTTCATGGACGCTGGACAGTTCGTGCGGGAGGCAAGGCGGCGCGCTGGTCTTTCTCAGCGTGCACTCGCTGCTCGCGCCGGTGTCTCCCAGCCACTCGTCGCCCGGATCGAATCCGGGGACGTGGACCCTCCGTTCACCCGGTGCCTGCAACTGGTTCGGGCCTGCGGGCTCGACTTAGACATCCATGTCACACCCCTGGACGAAGATGCGTGGACGCTCGTCGAGCGGGGCGCCGCGGCCACTCCCGACGAACGACTGGATCGGATGCTTGCCGGTATCGACCTCCTTCGCGCCGGCCGGGAGGAGCAGCGTGACAACTGAGTTCGAACCGCAGGAGATCTTGGCAACGCTCGACCGTCATGCAGTGCACTTTGTGCTGATCGGAGGGCTCGCCGCCGTGCTTCACGGGTCGGCGCATGTGACCACCGACGTCGATGTGGTTCCCGAGGAGGCGGTTCGCAATCTCGAGCGGCTGTCGACGGTGCTCGAGGAGCTGGACGCGCGCATCCGGGTTGTGGGCGAGCCCGACGGCGTGCCGTTCGACCATTCAGCCGAGTCGCTTGCGCGCGTCCGCGTCTGGAACTTCCAGACGTCCAAGGGCGATCTGGATATCACCTTTCAGCCCAGCGGCACGCGAGGGTACGAAGACCTCCACCGTGATGTCGTCCTCATGCGCGTGCGGGGCCTCGACGTACCGGTTGCGTCTCTTGCCGATGTGATCCGCTCGAAGGAAGCGGCCGGGCGAGAGCGCGATCGAGCGGTCCTGCCGGGCTTGCGTGAGCTTCTCGCGCGCCAGACGCAGCGTGGCTAGCCGCGACGCCGATCGCTACCGCAGCTTGGACGGGGCCCCGGTGTCTGCCGACGGCAACACGACCAACGCCGTTCGTGTGGCGCGCTCCCCGCTCGGCTGCGAGGGGCGCTGCACGAGACAGCCCACGCCGACGGACGGGTAGGACTGGCAATACGCGGGGTCCGTGGGCCTGACCCACATCGTGGTCGAGCCGCCGCCGTCGAGGTTGACGCCCATCCAGGCATGGGCGGCGATGAGGGCGTCTGCCAAGTAGGGCAACCGAACCCCGACCGACCAGTCTGTGCTCGCCTGCCGTCCATCGATGGTCATCAGGAACAGCTTGCATCGCGTGGTCCGGTCGGTGTCGGAACAACCCTGCCTGATGCCCACGGCGGTTCGAGGGTTGTAGTCCAGCACGTGGGGTGACCCGCTCACATACGGCGGGGCGACGTTCACCCGCTGGTCCACGAGCATCCGACCGGCGCCCATGACGTCGGTGACGCCCGGCCAACCGGCGAACGTCCAGGAGATCCGCAGGGTGTCACCGGGGCTCAGCGCCTTGACAGGGTTGACCACGCTGGACGAGTACGCCGACGCGACGACGACGGCCCCCGATGTGGTTCCCACTGCAAGCGGCGTTTGGGGGCACGGCTCAGGCTGGGTCACGACCGAATAGGTGCGCACGATCGAGGTGCGCGATGTACCGCTCCAGTGGAGCCCCTTCAGCGGTTCGAGGCGGGCAGCACACCACGACGGGTCCGACTGCGTCGGGTTGGCCACACCCGGCGGGACGGTGACGGTGCCGCCACGCGACGTATACGCGGACACGCTCGAGGCGCTCGGTGCCTGCGCGTTCCAATCGGCGATGTCGAACAACGTCGTTCGGCTCGTGGCGCCTAGGGCGCGGATCCGCAGGCGAGGGTGGCCGATGTAGACGCTTCGACCATCGTTGCTCCAAGCGATCGCGTTGCCGCTCGTCTCCCCGGTGGTCCACAGTTCACCGTCGATCATGAGCTCGTGCGCGGGCTGCCGCAGCGGCGTGCCGAAGTCGCCGTTGACGCCCGCGAGCGCCCCCGAGCCGGCCGACATCCTGCTCGTGAGCGCATACATCGGGTAGTGCGACGAAGCCGGTGCGATATCAGGGATCCCGGACGATCCCGGCTTGACGATGAGTTCGCGGATCTCCAGCGGTGTCTCGGGCACCCTCGTTGTGATCAGCCTGAGGTGACGGTCGAAGGGATACGGGGAGGAGATCTCGGTGGCGCCCGATGGTGCCGTCGCGAGTGCGCTTGCTACCACGATGGAGCCGATGCAGGCCACGAACATGGTGCGTCGCAGCGTTGTTCGACGAGCTTGGAGCACGTGGTCCCTTCCCTCCCCTGGCGCAGCCGGCACCGCCTGCAGGTTCGCACCCTATCGAAAGAGGGCAAGTGAGGGAACGGCTTTCACGGAACCTTCACTCCCTGGGGTGTTGCTTCTTGCGCCCGTCCCCCTGCCGGGTGACGGCTTGTCGCCCTATCCACCCCCCCTCGAACCCGTCCGATATCGGGGACACGTCTTTCGTTCGATCGAACAGGGAGTGTGCGTGGGCGGGGTAGACGAGCGATCCAACGAGGCCGAGCGTGTGCGCAGAGATGCGCGCATCGCTGGTTTGCGCGATTTCCGGACGCCGTCGCTCGAGGCGGTCGAGCAGCGACGCCGCCAGCTGTGGCGGCGCACCGCCACCGGGCTTGCGGCGGTCGCGGTCTTCGTCGTGGTCCTTGCAACCCTTCCTGCCCAAGATGCCGCGATCCTCGGAGCGGGACGCGCTCAGGTTGGCGTGCTGGCGATCGCGGGCCTCTTCTTCTTGTGGGCCTTCGAGAAGGAGTCGGTCCTCGGCCGGTTGACGCGCTCGTTGACCGACGAACGTGTGCTGACCGCCGCGCTCACCAACCGGCTGCACGAGGTGTCGTTGCTGTTGGACGCGGGCAAGCAGATGAACGCGGTCCTGGAACTCGATGAGTTGCTCGACACGATCTTGCGCAGCGCCTGCGAATTGCTCGACGCGACCGGCGGATCCGTGATGCTTGTCGACCAGACCGATCTGGTGACCGCGTGCGCGATCGGCAGGGACGTTGCACTCGGACAGCGCGTCCGGCTGGGTGAAGGGCTTGCGGGGCACGTGGCGCTTCGCCGCGAGCCGGTGTTGATCGATGGCCAGGCCGACCGGGATGCGTTCCCCGGGTTGAGCGACCGTGAGCCCTACGTCGACAGTTCGATGTCGGTGCCGTTGGTGCACCGAGCCGAGCTGCAAGGCGTGCTGAACGTGAACGCGCCGCTCGGGCGCTCGTTCACGGAATACGACCTTCGCGCGCTTGCGGTCTTCGCCGAGCAGGCCTCGCTCGCGATCGCGAACGCGCGGTTGTACGAAGCCGAGCGCACGCACGTGGCCGCATTGCTCCAGTTGCGTGCACACCGGGAGGCGGGCTGATGTCCCGCGTCCCTCGCGTGCTGATCGTGGAAGACGATCCCGACACGCTCGTGATCTTGCGGGTGAACCTGCGTGCCGCCGGCATGGAGCCGATCTTGGCCGGCGACGGCCTCACCGCGATCGCGCGGATCGAGGCCGAGGACCCAGACGCCGTGCTGCTGGACGTGCTGCTGCCCGGGATCGACGGGTGGCAGGTGCTGGAATCGCTGCACGCGATGGGTGACCCCGTGCCGGTGATCGTGTGCTCGGGCAAGAACAACATGACCGACATCCAGCGGGCTCGCGACCTCGGCGCCGTGGCGTACCTCGTGAAGCCCTTCGATATCGACCGGTTGCTCGACGTGACGGCCGAGGCGGTTCGTCTGCGTCAGCGCCCGACGATCGTGCCCGATGCGATCACCACCAACGAGGGCTTGGACCTGGCGTAGCGCTCGGCGGCCGGGACCCTGCGGCTGCCGGTCCGTATCCTGATTGGCGATGAGTTCCGATCGCCTCTTGCGCGCGCTGCGGCGCCAGCCGGTAGACCGCACGCCGGTGTGGTTCATGCGGCAGGCTGGCCGCTACCTGCCCGAGTACCGCGAGCGACGCGGCGACCGGGACATCCTGGAGACGATCCGCCGGCCTGAGGAGGCCGTGGAGATCACGCTGCAGCCCCTTCACCGCATGCCAGTGGACGCGGCGATCCTGTTCAGCGACATCGTGGTGCCGTTGGTCGCGATCGGTCTGCCGATCCGAGTGGAACCGGGTCGGGGCCCGGTGCTAGACGAGCCGATCCGAACCGACGCCGATCTGGCTCGCCTGCGTCGACTCGAACCGGAAGCAGACGAGCCCTACACCCTTGAAGCCGTTCGACTGCTCGTGAAGGAACTCGAGGTGCCGCTGATCGGGTTTGCCGGCGCGCCGTTCACGTTGGCGAGCTATCTGATCGAGGGCGGGCCTTCGCGCGATCACGCGCGCACGAAGGCGCTGATGTGGGGCGAGCCCGAGGTCTGGGATCGCTTGCTGGCGGCGCTGGTCGACGTAGTGGTCCCGCACCTGCGTGCGCAGGTCGGCGCAGGCGCGAGCGTGCTGCAGGTGTTCGATTCGTGGGTCGGGGCGTTGGCGCCCACCGCCTACCGCGAGCGTGTGCAGCCGCATATGCGCCGGCTGTTCGCCGAGATCGCCGATCTCGATGTGCCGACGATCCACTTCGGCGTCGGCACGGGTGAGCTACTCGCGATCATGGCCGATACCGGCGGGGATGCGATCGGCATCGATGCTCGCGTGCCGCTGGACGCCGGCTGGGAGCGCATCGGCGGGCCGGCGCAGCGCGCGGTCCAGGGCAACCTCGATCCGACGACGCTGCTCGCGCCGTGGGAGGTCGTCGAACGTCACGCCCTCGACGTGCTCGCGCGAGCGGGTGGGCGTGACGGACACGTCTTCAATCTGGGACACGGCGTCTTGCCGTCCACACCGGTCGGGCAGCTCCAACGATTGGTGGAACTCGTGCACGAGCGAACCGCGCGCGAGGGGTAGATGTCGCGACGCGTCGTTGTGGTCGGCGCCGGTGTGAGCGGGCTCACCGCCGCCTACCGGCTGCTGCAGCGCGATGCATCGCTCGACGTGACGGTGCTGGAAGCCGCGGCGAGCACCGGAGGCAAGCTCCGCAGCGTCGAGGTCGGCGGTCTTCGACTGCCCGCCGGTCCGGATTCCTTCCTGGCGCGAAAGCCGTGGGCGGTCGAGCTGTGTCGCGAGCTGGGCATCGGCGAGGAGTTGATCGCGCCGCGTGCGTCGGGGGCCTACCTGTGGACGCCCGCGGGGCTCGTGCCGTATCCAACCGGCACCGCGTTCGGCATCCCGGGCGATCTCGGCGATGTGTTCCGCTGGCCGGGCTTGTCGCGGCGAGGCCGCCGACGGGCGCTCGGCGACCTGGTGAAGCCCAAGCGTCGCGGTGGCGCAGATGAGTCGCTGGGCTCGCTGCTGCGTCGTCGGCTGGGCGACGAGGCGACCGATCGCGCGATCGCGCCGTTGCTCGGCGGGTTGTACGCGGGAGACGTCGATCAGCTGTCGGTGCAAGCGACGTTCCCGGAGCTGCAGGCGTGGGAGGCCGGGCAGGGCTCGCTGCTCCGCGGCGCGCAGGTCGCGGCGAGGAATGCACGACGCGGCGCCGGCGGGCCGATGTTCCTGAGGCCGCGCGATGGCGTGGAGCGACTCACCGACACGTTGGGCGATCGTCTCAAAGATCACGTGCATCTCGGCGCTCGGGCGACCTCGATCGAACGCGCGCCGGCGGGGTGGCGGGTCGTCACCGACACGGGTGCCGAGGGGGCCGACGCGGTCGTGCTCACCATCGAGGCCGGCGCGGTTGCCGCGCTGTTGCCCCGCTCGTCGTCCGCCGCCACGCAGCTCGTCGAGATCCCGTTCGTGTCCACCGCGGCGGTGCTTCTCGTGTATCCGGAGGGCACCGGCCCCGATCTGCCCGATGGCTCGGGTTTCGTCGTGCCGCGAGGCGCCGCACCGATGACCGCCTGCACGTGGCTGTCGTCCAAATGGCCGGACCCCGCGTACGGCACGCGCGCCGTCGTTCGCTGTTTCGTCGGCGCCGCTGGCGAAGAAGACGTGTTGGACGCGGACGATCAGGACCTGATCGAGGCGTGTGCCCGGCATCTGACCGCGCTGCTTGCCTTGCCGGCCGTGCCAGATCACTCGGCTGTCGTGCGGTGGCCCTCGGCGATGCCGCAATACCTGGTGGGCCATCTCGAGCGGACCGAACGGATCCGCGCCGACCTGCCGGCGGGTATCTTCGTAACCGGGCAATCGCTCGACGGCGTCGGTATCGCCGATTGCGTCCGGGCTGCCGGCGAGGTCGCCGAGGCGGTCGCTGCGTACGTCGACAAGGAGGTCCACGCATGACCGACACGCTGTACGCCTTGTACCCGGTCTTTCGAGCCGAACCCGAGATGCGTTCGGTGTTCGCCGACCCCGACGATCGCGCCCGCGCCACACGCGAAGTCGAAGATCTGGTCAAGCGGCTCGCCGACCGAGTGACGCTTCGCGGCTCCTACTCCACCGTGGGGTTCCGTGCCGACGCCGATCTGATGCTGTGGCTCGTCGCAGGGACCGCCGAGGATGTGCAGCAGGCGCTGATCGAGTTTCGGCGAACCGAGATCGGCTCATTCCTCCATCCGACGTGGACGTTCATGGGCGTCGTGAAGCCCGCGGAGTTCAGCCCCGATCATCAGCCGGCGTTCGTCAAGGGCGACCCGGCCCAGGACTATCTGTGCGTGTACCCGTTCGTGCGCACGGCCGAGTGGTACCTGCTGCCCGCGCAGGAGCGTGCCGCGCTCCTGCGCGATCACGGCGGCACCGGCCGCGAATTCCCCGAAGTGCTCGGCAACACCACGAGCGCCTTCGGCCTCGGCGACTGGGAATGGATCTTGGCCTTCGAGTCGCCAAAGCTCGACTCGATCGTCGATGTGATCCGCTTGCTGCGCAACACGGAGGCCCGCCGTTACACGAAGGTCGAGGTCCCGTTCGTCACCGGTATCCGCAAGTCGATCGCCGCCTGCGTCGACGACCTTTGCTGAGCCCGACGTAGGCTGCAGGGGTGTCCGAAGCGCTGACGCCGTTGTACCAACGACCCAAGCCGCGCATGCGCGGGCGGTTGCACGAGGCTGCGTTCTTCGCGGCGATCCCCGCAGGCATCGTGTTGATCGTCATCGCACCCGGTCCCGTCGCGCGGGTGGGAGCGGTCGTGTACTGGATCGCGCTGCTGTCGCAATTCGGCGTCAGCGCGACCTACCATCTGGGGCGCTGGAGCGAGCGCGCGCACGAGCGCATGCGCCGATTGGATCACTCCACGATCTTCCTGTTGATCGCGGGCACGTACACACCGTTCTGTCTGCTCGCGCTGGACGGCACCGCGTCGCTCCTGCTGCTCGTGGCGGTGTGGATCGGCGCGGCGGCAGGCATCGCCACGAAGCTGTACCGCGCCGACCTGCACGTGCTGTCGGGGTTCCTCTACATCGGGCTCGGCTGGGTGGCGGTGTTCGCGCTGCCGCTGTTGATGCGCTCGCTCACCACGGCGGAGTTCGTGCTGTTGATCTCGGGCGGCGTGCTCTACTCACTCGGCGCGCTCGTCCTGGCCACCAAGTGGCCCGACCCGTTCCCCCGCACGTTCGGTTTCCACGAGATCTGGCACGTCGCCACGATCGCGGCCGCCGCCTGCTTGTTCGCGGCGATCACGCTGCTGTTCCTGTCCTGAGCCCTCTGGCCGATTGACCGGCTGTTGCCAACAACGCTAGCCTGCGCTTCCAGTTCCCTGGGAGGGTGCATGTCTCGGAGGTCTGTCGCTCTGCTCGTGTCTGCGCTGATGCTCGGCGTCGCGGCCCTGACGCCGAGCGCCGTGCCGGCGGCTGAGCGCCCGGCGAAGATCGCGGCCGTGGGAGACATCGCCTGCAAGAACCGGCCGGGCAACAACCGCCAGGTGTGCCAGTACGACGATGTGGCTGCCGCGATCGCGCGGCGTGACTACGACCGCCTCCTCGTGCTCGGTGATGTGCAGTACGAGTACGGCAGCTATCAGGACTTCGTCGAAAATTACGATCGGTACTTCGGACGGTTCCTGCCGATCACCGAGCCCGTGCCGGGCAACCACGACTACGGGACCGCGGGTGCCGCCGGGTACTACCGGTACTTCGGTCGCATCGGCCAGCACGCCGACGGGTACTACTCCTACGATCTGGGCGGCTGGCATATCGTCGCGTTGAACTCCGCGATCTGCCCTGCGTTCACGGGATGCGGGCCGGGAGATCCGCAGTACGAATGGTTACAGGCCGATCTTGCGGCGAGCGACGCGAGGTGCACCCTCGCGTACTGGCACCATCCGCGCTGGGACTGGCTGAAGTATCAGAACGCCGATTGGACCCAGGACTACGAGTTCCTGCGTTCGAAGCCGTTGTGGGATCTGCTCTCGGCGGCTCAGGCCGACGTCGTGTTGTCGGGTCATAACCACAACTACTCACGGTGGGCGCCGATGGATGCGAACGGGAATCGAGATGCGAGCGGCATCCGTCAGTTCATCGTTGGCAGCGGCGGACGCAACCTCAACGGGTTCGGCTCCAAGAGCACCAAGCCCGACACGTTCCAGACGGGCTGGGCACGGGGGTTCGGGTTCCTGCAGCTGACGCTTCGCGACGAGGGCTACGACTGGCGCTTCGTGCCCGCCGACGATCAGCCGAACTTCGTGGACGAGGGCACCGGCACCTGTCACTGATCCGTCATAGCAAGGCGGTCAGATCCGCGATGACGGTGTGACCGTTGGTGGAGTCGGCAAAGCCTTCTGCCGGCATCGTGTCCGCACGGATGATCAAGCGGGTGTCGATCCCGAGCGCGCGGGCGCCGTCGCAGTACGCGGTTTGATCGTCGACGAAGACCGCGTCGGCGGGCTCGACGTCCAGCACGCGAAGCGCCTCGAGGTAGATGGCGGCGTCGGGCTTGCGGGTGCCGAGCTCGAACGACAGCACGACGGCGTCGAAGGCGTCTACCAGCCCGAGCCGCTCGACGATCGGGCGCGTGCCGTGCGAGCAGTTGCTGACGAGCGCGGTTCGCACGCCCCGCGCGCGCAGCGCCGCCACCGTCGTGAGTGAGTCGTCGTACAGACGGACCCGGTCGCGTCCGAACGCGCGCTCTGCATCCGCGAGGCGGCGGACGAGCTCCGGCTGGGGGTCGGCGATCCCGGCAGCCTCCAGCAGGGCGCGCATCTCGTCGTCGGGCGTCGTATACGCGCCGACGTTTCGCGGCAAGCGAGTCGTGTGGTAGGCCAGCGAGAGCGCGTCGGGCTCAACGCCGCTCAGCTCCGCGAGGTCACGGCGCCAGCCTTCCCAGTCGCTGTACACCAGCGTGTCGTAGAGATCGAGCAGGACGGCGCGGGCGGGCATACGCGGCAGCTTACCGACGACCTAGCCGAACAGATCGGCCAGGTACTCGTCGACACTGGCCGCACCGGCGACCGCAGCGACGGGATCTTCGCGCACGTCGATCTCGGGTGCTTGCTCATCGAGGTGTGCACGCACCGAGTCGGTGTCGAGGAACCGGGACACGACCGCGTACATGTGCACGTCGTCGCGGGGTTTCTGCCGACGGTAGTAGCGCTGCGGGTACGTGATCGTCAGCTCGTCGCGTGCGCGCGTGAGCGCGACGTACAACAAACGGCGCTCCTCTTCCAGTTCCTCGTCGTCACCGGTGGCCATGTCGGAGGGGATGCATCCGTCCGTGGCGTGGATCACATGCACGGCGTCCCACTCCAGCCCTTTCGCGGAGTGGATCGTCGACAAGATCAGATAGTCCTCGTCGAGCAACGGCGTGCCTGCGAGATCGGACGTCGAGGCCGGCGGGTCCAGCGTGAGTTCAGCGAGGAAACGCCCGCGCGACTCGTAGCCTCGGGCCAGCAACGCCAACTGGTCGAGGTCGGCGAGCCGAGCGATCGAGGACTCGTATTTCCGGGCGATCACGGGCTCCAGGTAGTCGCGGATGCGCTCGAGCTGCGCGCTGGGCTTAGCGGTGTGTTCGTCCACACACTCCGCGAGGGCTCCCCGTAGCAACTGCAGGCCATCGCCGACACCCTTCGGAACCTCCAGTGGATAGTCAAGTAGATTGACGAATGGAGAGGATGCTGGCTCGTCGCGAACACCGATCTGATCCATGACGCGTCGTGCACTCGCCGGCCCCATGCCTTCCGGCAGCTGGAGCACCCGGAACCACGCGACCTCATCATGCGGGTTCTCGATCACCCGGAGCATCGCCAGCGCATCCTTCACATGGGCGGCCTCCAAGAACTTCAACCCGCCGTACTTCACGAACGGGATGTTGCGACGAAGCAGCTCGATCTCGAGCAGGTCGGAGTGGTGCGCAGCGCGGAACAACACCGCCTGCTGCTTCAGCGGCGTGCCGCGTTCACGAGCGGCGAGCACGGCTTGGCAGATCGCGTCGGCCTGTCCGTTCTCGTCGAGGCAGGCCTGCAGTGTGGGTATCGCACCGTCGGTGCGTTCGGTCCATAGGGTCTTCTCGTGTCGCTGCGGCGACAGCGCGATCACCGCATTGGACAGATCCAGGATCGGCGCGGTCGATCGGTAGTTGCGTTCGAGCTTCACGATACCGGCGCCGGGGAACCGCTCGGGGAACTCGAGAATGTTGCGGACGGTGGCGGCGCGGAAGCCGTAGATCGCCTGCGCGTCGTCGCCGACGACGGTGAGATTGCGCGGCGTGCCGGCGGGTCGCATCGCCTCGAGGATGTCGGCTTGCAGCGCGTTCGTGTCTTGGTACTCATCGACCAGGATGTGGTCGAACATCGCGGCGATTTGCGGCCCGGTGTGTGGCGAAGCCGATAGCGCCTTCCAGAACAGCAACAGGTCGTCGTAGTCCAGCGTGTGCTGGGCGCGTTTCCGCAGCGTGTACGCCTGGAAGATCTCGCGGATGCCGTCGGTCTCCTCGACGCACCACGGGTAGTGACGCTCCACGACGGCATCGAGCTTGGTGCCCGCGTTCACGACGCGCGAATGGATCTGTGCGAGCGTTTCCTTCCGCGGGAAACGACGGTCGCGCGCGGCGAACCCGAGCTCTTCACGCAGCAGGTTCAACACTTCGGCGGTGTCGGCTTGGTCGAGCACCGTGAACTCGGGGGATAGACCCAACGCGCGACCGTGGATGCGTAGCAGACGGTTCGCGACCGCGTGGAAGGTGCCGCCCCACACGTGGCCGGCGTCGCGGTGGCTGCCTTGGCGCTCGGCGCGTTCCAACATCTCGCGCGAGGCGCGCCGACTGAACGTGAGCAGGAGCAGTCGCTCGGGCCGGATCCCGCGTTCCAGCAGGCACGACACGCGGGCGGCTAGGGTGGTCGTCTTGCCCGTGCCGGCCCCCGCGACGATGAGCAGCGGGCCGTCACCGTGAGTGGCGGCCGCCCGCTGCTCGGGGTTAAGAGAGTCGAACATGCGTTCGAGCAGTGTACGCCCGCGAACGCGCGCGGTCGAGCAGGACCGCTAGGGGGTCTGGAGCCGAAGCGCCTTGGCCGCCGCGGCGGCATCGAACCCGAGCTGGCCGGCACGCCGGAGGTAATCGTGGGCGGCGCGCGCGAGCGCTGCGTCGTTGTCCGCAGGTCGAAGCGGCAGCGTTGTGGTGACGAAGGTGCCGGCGCGACCGCGACCGATCAGCCAGCCCGCGGTTTCGAGTTCGCGGTAGGCCCGGGCGACGGTGTTCGCTGCGAGGCCGAGATCGTCGGCGCACGTACGCACCGGCGGCAGCCGATCGTTGGGCAGCAATACCCCGCGCTCGATCTGACGCTGGATGCCATCGCGGAGCTGCTCGTAGGGCGGTCCCTGGCCTTCTCGGATCCGAACCCGAAGGCGCGCCGTCGCGTCGCGAGATGCCATGGCGGCGAGTATCACACGCGCTATGGTGCGCCGATGCGGATCCGGATCGTGCCCGGCGGACCCATGCTGGTCGACGGTGTGCCGGTGTCGAGACTCGAACACGGGGCCGAAGGCTTCGGGCTTGCGCCGATCGAGACGGGCGCGAGCTACGCGCTCTGCCGGTGCGGACGCTCGAGCGACTTGCCGCTGTGCGACAAAGCCGAGCCCTACGCGTGCTTCCAAGAAGAGCCGGCCGATGGTCTCGAGCCGGGGCCGTTCCATTGGGACGTGCCCGATCCGGCGGGACCGCCGGTGATCGCGCTCAAGCCCGATGGTCCGATCCGCGTCGCCGGGGATGTCGAGCTGACGTACGGCGAGGCGCCGCTTTCCGGTCGCGACCGATGGTCGCTGTGCCGTTGCGGCGCCTCGCGGTGTCAGCCGATCTGCGACTCGTCACACAAGATCGTCGGGTTCACGGGTTAGGCGTTCGCGCCCAGTCCGAGCTTGGCAACGATGTCTGCCGGAAACACGTGGCAGTACGGGGTATGCCCGTTTCCCTCGTAGTAGCGCTGGTGGTAGTCCTCGGCCGGGTAGAAGGCGGTCAGCGCCTGGATCTCGGTCGCGATCGGTTGCGGGAACGCGACCTGCGCTTTCGCGCGCGACTCGGTTGCCGCCAACAGCTGTTCGGGCGTGTGGGCGAAGATCGCGCTTCGGTATTGATCGCCCACGTCGGGCCCCTGCCGGTCGATCTGCGTCGGGTCGTGCAGCGCCCAGAACACCTGGAGCAGTTGGTCATAGGTCACGATCGACGGATCGAACGTGACCTGCACGACCTCGGCATGGCCGGTCGTGTGGCTGCACACTTCACGGTACGTCGGGTCGGGGGTCACCCCGCCGCTGTAGCCGCTCACGGCGTCGAGCACGCCCGGAACCTTGCGGAACACCCACTCCACGCCCCAGAAACAGCCCGCGCCGAACGTTGCGGTGTCGGTCGTCACTGATACCTCCTCGCTCTCGGTATCCCCCAGTGTCGTCTAGGTACGTCGGTGTTGCACTCCACCGGCTACCCGGTCGTTCAGGGGAGGGTGTAGCCTCCGGCCTTCGGCTTTTTGAACGGAGAGTCAACACGTGAACGAGAACCGCTACGACGCGATCGTGATCGGCGGTGGGCACAACGGATTGGTCGCCGCCGCTTACCTCGCCAAGGCTGGCGCCAAGACCGTGGTGTTGGAGAAGCGTCACAAGACCGGCGGTGCGGCCGACACGATGGAGCCGTGGCCCGACGAGTTGCCCGGCGTGAAGGTCAACACGCTGAGCTACACGATGTCGTTGATGCCGCCGTCGATCCGCCGCGACCTGCAGCTGGAGCGGTTCGGGTTCACGTTGCTGCCACTCGGCCAGGGCTATATGCCGATGCGCGGTGGCGGCTCGATCATCCAGCACACCGACGAAGCGATCACGCGCGATTCCATCGCGAAGCTGTCGAAGAAGGACGCCGATGCGTACTTCGCCTTCTACGAATGGGTCGGGCACATCGCCGACATCATGGGCCCGATGTTGATGAAGACGCCGCCGCACATCGGCTCGAAGAAGTTCGGCGACATCAAAGACGTGTTCCAGCTCGGGTGGGCGTTGCGCAAGCACGTGGATGAGCGAACCGTTGCCGACATCACGCGGCTGTTCACGATGAGCGCGACCGACCTGTTGGAGCGCTGGTTCGAAACACCCGAGATGAAGGGCTTCATGTCGGTCAACGGCATCATCGGTACGTGGGCCGGTCCCGACGCCCCCGGCACCGCGTACGTGCTGATGCACCACTCGGTCGGCGACATCGGCGACGGCGAGGTGGCGAGCTGGGGCTTCATGGAAGGCGGCATGGGCGCGGTGGCCACCGCGTGCGAGGACAGCGCCAAGTTCTTCGGCGCTGAGGTTCGGGTGAACGCCCCCGTGCACAAGATCATCACGACCGATGGACGCGTCGCGGGCGTGGCGCTCGACAACGGTGAGGTGCTGCACGCGTCGCTCGTGATCACCGCGATCCACCCGAAGATCACGTTCCTGCAGCAATTGGAGCGCGCCGAGCTGCCCGATGCGTTCGTCAGCGACATCGAGAACTGGAAGACCCGCAGCGGCACCGTGAAGATCAACCTCGCGATCGACAGGCTGCCGACCTTCACGGCCGATCCCGACTTCGACCCGGAGATCCACGGTGGCGCGATCCAGCTGTTGGACGACGTCGAGCAGCTGGAGCAGGCTTATCAGGACGCGAGGTTCGGGCAGGCGGCGCGCGTGCCCTTCAGCGACACCGAGATTCCGACGGTGGTCGACAAGACGCTCGCGCCCGAGGGCATCCACACGGTCTCGATGTTCAGCCAGTGGGTGCCGGCGGACTGGGCCGACGACGCCGACGACCATTGGCCCGAACTCGAGGCTTACGCCGACCGGCTGATCCAGCACTTCGACGATGTCGCGCCGGGTTTCAAGGACTCGGTTCGTGCCCGCCAGATCATCGGTCCCAAGCAGATGCAGGAAGGCTGGGGCCTGATCGGGGGCAACATCTTCCACGGAGAGCTGACGGTGGATCAGCTGTTCCACATGCGCCCCGCGGTGGGTTTCGCCGATTACCGCACGCCGATCAGGGGCTTGTATCAGGCGTCGTCCGCGACGCACGCCGGCGGCGGCGTGACGGGCCTGCCCGGTCACCACGCCGTGCGCGAGATCATGAAGGACCGAGCCATCAAGAAGTAGAGCCGCTGCGGCCGATAGGCTGCGGCGATGATGGATCAGGCTCATGACGCGCTCGCCGCGGTCTTCGCTCGTTGGGCCTTGCGAGAGCGGGCGCCGGGCGTGGCATGGGGCTTGCTCCATGACGGGGTGCTCGCCGGCACCGGCGGGATCGGCACGTTGCGCATCGGGGAGGATGCAACCCCCGACGCGAACAGCGTCTTTCGGATCGCGTCGATGACGAAGTCGTTCACCGGCGCGGCGCTCCTGTCGCTCGTGGTGGAGGGTCGTGTCCGTCTGGACGAGCCGGTCGCAACCTACGTGCCCGAGCTCATCGACTGGCGAGGCCCGACCTCCGACGGGCCACCACTCACCGTTCGCCATCTCGTGTCGATGGAATCGGGGCTGCCGACCGATGACCCGTGGGCCGACCGCCACATGGATCTGTCGCCGGCGGGCATGGACGAGCTGATCTCATCGGGCGCGTCGTTCGCGTGGACGCCGGGCGTGCGGTTCGAGTACTCGAACCTCGGGTGGGGCCTCGTGGGGCGGGTGATCGAGCGCGTGGCCGGCGTCTCCGCACAAGATCTGGTGTCGCGCCGACTGCTCGCGCCACTCAAGATGCACGCGACAACCTGGACGCGTCCGGCCGACGACGCCGCGATCGCCGAACCATACCGATGGGAAGACGACGCCTGGCGCCACGAGGGTCCGACGATCGGCGACGGCACGATCGCGCCGATGGGTGGGTTGTGGACCAGCGTCGCGGATCTTGCTCGCTGGGTTAGTTTCTTCTGCGATGCGTGGCCGCCGCGCGATGATCCCGACGACGCACCGCTGCCTCGGTGGGCGCGCCGTGAGATGCAGCGGTTCCGGAGCTTCGATGTGATCGAGACCCGACGACCGCGCCCCAACGGCCCCTCGCGCACCGTGGCGATGGGCTATGGCATCGGTCTGGGCGTGCGCGTCGACGAGCGACTGGGCGTCGTCGTCGGCCACAGCGGCGGACTGCCCGGATACGGCTCGCACATGCGGTGGATACCGGACCGTGGAGTGGGCGTCGTCGCCCTGTCCAACGTGACGTACGGCGACATGCACGGCGCCTGCGTCGAGGCGCTCGACGTGCTCGCCGACCTCGATGCGCTGCCGCCCTCCAGGGCGCTCGCGGCGGCTCCTGCACTCGCACAGGCGGCCACGCGCGCGGTTGAGTTGGTCAACGACTGGCAACAGGAAATCGCCGGCGCGCTGTTCGCCGACAACATCGATCCGGACGAGGCGCTCGACCGGCGGGAGGCGGAGGCCCGAGCGGTGGTCGCTCGCCACGGTCCACTATCGATGGACTCACTCGATGTCGATGCGCCGATGCGCGGGGACGTGATCGCCGCGGGCGGTCGCGTGAAGATCGAGCTGGAGCTGAATCACGAGAACAAGGTGCAGTGGTGGAAGCTCGCCGACCGTGATCGCCCGTCCGACGCACCGATCGTCGCGGATCCCGCGGCGCTCGCCGAGGCTCCACGAACCGCGTACGTCGTGCTGCGACCCACCGGTGATCTCGCCGATGCGTTCCAACGGTGGCAGGGCGAGGCGCTCGACCGGCTGTCGGCAACGGTCGCCACCGTCGTACCGGCGGCCCACGCGAGCCTGAAGGCGTTCGGATCGACCGACGTGCCGATCGAGGTGGACGACGAGGCGCGCATCGCCGCTGTCGTCCAAGCCTGGGCCGCCGCGACCGGTCCGATCGAGCTGCGAGCGGAGGCGCTCGACGTGTTCGAGGGTGACGAGCAGGTTCCGATCGTTCGGCTGGCCGCCACGGGCCCTTTCCGGCTGGCTCTCGCGGATCTGTGGCGGCGCTGCGCCGAGGCCGCATTGCCGGTCGGGTACAGCGACCACGTCGGTTCCGACGCGTGGATCCCACACCTGTCGCTCGCCTACCCGCTCGCACCAGACGTTGCCGCGTGGGATGCCGTCAGATCGTGGGCGCGACACGGGGATACAGCGAACGTCGCCAGCGTCGCATCCGAGGCCGAGGTGGTTGTGATCGGCGATGGCGCGGAGCGCCGGCTGGGGCGCTACCCGTTCAAGCGCTGAGCGACTGGCAGAGGCGAGCGAGGTCGATCATCAGCTCGCCCCCGGCCGCGTCGCCGGACTCGAAGGCGAGCAAGCCGGTGTCCACGGCCACCGCGAAGGCCCATCCTTTGACGCGGCTGGCGCTCACGTCGAGCAGGTCGGTCAACTGCTCCAGACGTGACTGCAGCTGCTGACGCCCGGCGGTGGTGTCGCTCACCAGCTCGTCCGGTCGATCGCGGAGCAGGGATGCCACATCGAACGCCGGCTCGCCCACGAGCGGTTTCGGATCGATCGCGACGGCGTGGCCGGCATCGGTCACGAACGACGCCAACCGGGCATCTCCGTGCAGGAGCACCTGCGTGGCTTGCGTGGGCGCGAACGCGCGGAACATCTGCTGCGCGTCGTACAGCAGCTGGCGTTCGAACGGGCGCTGAGCGCTTTCGAACCGCTCCGGCATCTGGCCCATCCACGCGCGAACCTCCGCGGCGAGGGTTTGCAGTCCGCTCGGAGCCGGGATCCACAGCGACCGCAAGGCCCCTGCGGCCAGGCGCAGCGCTCGCATCTGATTACGCTCCTCGGACAGCGGGATACCAGGGTCGGGTGCGGCGCGCAGGTGCGCGCCGCGCGGATCGGACTCCAGCAGGCGGACCGCACCATTGCCGTCCCAGGTCTGCAGGGCAAGCGTCTCGTCGGTGAACCAGGCGTCGGGGTAGATCAGGCGCAGCAGCACTCGCTCACCGTCGCGTATGGCCGGGATCGTCATCCCGAACGCGTCGACGTCGCGCGCCGGGCTCGTGGGCTGGAGATCCCATCCGGCACGCAGCGACGCGATCAGATCGGCCAGATCGGCGAGCCAGGGGTCGGCATCGGCGCCGACACGCGAGCGAACGGCGGCCTCGAACCGCGAGGGAGGGTCGGTCGGTGTGGGGGTGGACATCGGCTCGGGAGCCTACCCCGTCCGGCGGGGCTCCCCGGCGCGACAGGGCCGAAGGGCCGATACGCGCGAGCGGGGCTGTATGCCGATACACAAGGTGTCCCAACGTGGTGAGGGGGTTCACCGTGCGACAGTGGGAATTGTTCGGGATCACCGACGATGACCCGTATTGGACACCACCGCAGGCCTCGGACATCCCGGTCACGATCGCGTTCGTGCCGGACCTGACCGACGAAGATGCGGAGAACCTGGTACCCGAGCCGGCGGCATGAACGCCGACTCGACTATCCGGTAAAGGACGCGGCGGCGTCGAGGATCTGTGCGACCTCGGCGTCGCCGTGTGCCGTCCCGATCGTCCACAGCTCGTAGCCCGACGGGGGTAACGCCACACCGTTGGTCAGCATGTGATGGAAGAACTTCGCGTAACGCTCATGGTCGGCTGCCTTCGCGCCGTCGAAGTTCGTGATCGGCTGGTCGGCGAAAAACACGCTGAACAGTGATCCGGCCCGCTGGATCGTCGCGTCGATCCCTTGCGCGCGAAACGCCTCGGTCAAGCCGTCGATCAGGGCGTCAGCCGTCCGCTCCAACGCGGCGTAGGGGTCCGTCGTTCGCGCGAGGTCCAAGGCGGCGATGCCGGCGGCGACCGCCACCGGGTTCCCGCTGAGCGTGCCCGCCTGGTACACCGGGCCCATCGGCGCCAGGTGCTCCATCAGATCGCGGCGACCGCCGAAGGCCGCACAGGGGAACCCGCCGCCCATCACCTTGCCGAGCACCGTCAGATCCGGCGCGATGTCGTACACGCCTTGTGCCCCTGCGTAGGCGATGCGGAACCCCGTGATGACCTCGTCGAGGATCAACAGCGCCCCGTGTCGCGTGCACAGATCCCGGAGCAGCCGGAGGTAGCCGGGAGCAGGCGGCACCACGCCCATGTTGGCCGCGACAGGCTCCACGATCACCGCGGCGATCGCATCACCCCGCTCGGCGAACAACGCCTCGACCCCGGCCGCGTCGTTGTACGGCGCGGTCAGCGTGTCCTTGGCCGCGCCCTCGGTGACGCCGGGGGAGCCGGGGAGCCCCAGGGTCGCCAGGCCGCTGCCGCCGCCCTTGGCGAGCAGCGCGTCGGAGTGGCCGTGATAACACCCCTCGAACTTGACGATCACATCGCGTCGGGTCGCGCCGCGCGCAAGTCGGATCGCCGACATGGCGGCCTCGGTGCCCGATGAGACCAGCCGGACCAACTCGACGCTCGGTATGGCTTCGACGATCCGCCGCGCGAGTTCCGTCTCGCCTTCCGTCGGCATCCCGAACGACGTGCCGCGAGCCGCGGCCTCGGTTGCCGCGCCGACGATGGCCGGGTGGGCGTGACCGAACAGCAGCGCCCCCCACGACTGCACGAGGTCGATGCAACGTGTGCCGTCGGCGCGCACGATCCACGCACCCTCGCCACGGGCGGGGAACACGGGGGTGCCGCCGACCGAGCCGAACGCGCGAACGGGCGAATCGACCCCACCGGGGATCACCGCTCGGGCGCGCTCGAACAACTCCTCATCGGTGGTCACGATGCTGGATGGTAACCGCGGCGACGATCAGCCGAGGGTCAGCACCAGCTGCGGTGTGAACCCGGGGGCGCCTTCGCACGACACGTCGCGTCACGGTTCACGTCGTACGTGAGTTGCAGCGCTCCGGGGCTGCCGGCGAAGTCGTAGGTCTGCACGTCGAAGGTTCGCCCGAGCTCATCGGTCGGGCGGACCGTCACCTGCGTTCCGTTCACCGTGACGAGCAGGAAGTGGAAGACGCGATCGATCGTCGTGGGCCTCGTCGCGGCACCGCACGCGCTGCCATGCGTCGAGGAACCGTACGACCACCCGATCGCGTACTGGTCGAGCGCGGAGCACTTCGACACCGGCTGTAGCGGCGCCCCGCCTCCGCCCGTCACGTAGCTCACCGGCATGCCCGAGGAAGACGGTCGGTTTCGCTGGTAGATGTGCGAGTGGCCACTGAAGACGATGTCGACGCCGTTGTCGGCGAGGAGTCCCTCCAGGTGGTTGGAACCGCTCAGCCACGTATCGGACCCTTCCGTGCTGTTGTCCGCATACATCGGGAAATGCAAGAACGCGAACGTGACCGCCGTCGGGTGCGTGGCGAGATCGTTGGCGAGCCACTGATACTCGGCGCTGCTCGTCGTCCAGTGGCTGTCGTAGTCGTTCTTGTACAGATCCGCGCTGCCCACGTTGCTGTTGCTCCACGAGGCCTCCAGCACGTAGAAACGTGCGGGGCCGGCGTTGAACGCGTACCACTCGCTCGGGTAGCTCCGCGACGAGGTGCCGTTGTGACAGCAGTACGTGTCCATCTCGTATCGGCCGCCGGAGGCCGACACGGCGCGATCTTGGGGCCAGTTGGTCAGGGCCTCACTGCGCATGCCGTGGTTGCCTTGTGTGTTGAACAGCGGGATCGATGCGCCGGCGACCTTCCAGAACGATGGTCCGAAGATCGTGCTCGTGTCCTTGCCGACCTGCACGAGATCCCCGTAGTTCTTCTGCGTGCCGGAGCTGTAGGCGGTGTCGCCGGTGGTGACCACGAACCGCGCGCCGCTGGCAGCGATCTGCGACATCAGCCTGGACTGGTCGGCGTTGTGCCCGCCCGAGTCGACCGATCCCCAATCCCCGAACACGGCGAAGGAGTAACTCGCCGTCGAACCCGAGGACACCTGCGAGCGGAATATCGGGGAAACGTCGGTCCCGAGCAG
>JANMPG010000210.1:0-4351 GCA_031369745.1 Actinomycetes bacterium | reverse complement strand
GCATCGCGAAGGCGTGCCCGGGCCTATCGAACTCGCAGGGCGCCAACGCGACGACGTTCGCCGACGTGTCGGAACGGACCGTGTACGGCGCGGTCTTGGTGACCGGGCCGGCGGCCTCGTCTGGGGACCTGGCGACCGCGCACGATTACCTCAACGGCCTCGCCGACCTCCGAGTCCCCTCGACGGCACCGCCATCCACTGTGGGACCCGGGTACGTGCTTGCCGCGGGGGGGACGGCCCAGGAGGGCTGGCGTCTCGAGGCGGGCGTCAAGTCCTACGCGAACGACGGCACGCCGATGCCCGCCTCGATCTTCGTCACGATCGCTTCCGGCTCCGAGACCGCCCACACGGATGCGTCGTTGTTCAACTCCGAGGGCCTCGAGTTCGTCAGCGGTCAGGTCGTCCAGCACGGGAACCTGGCCGGGGGCTTCACGGGCGTGGACGTCACCGACCCGAACGGCGACGTCACGCAGGCAGACGTATACCCATGGCCCGAGAACCTCTTGACGATCGCTCAGTCCCAGGCGTTCGACAACGCGGGCGGCATCTGGGTCGCGACGCCGCGGCAGGAGGGTTCTGTCGACTTCGTGCAGGCGACCTCCTCGTCTCCTTCTCGCGAGACTCCCGCCCCGCAGCAGACGCTGGGTGAGCGCCTCGAGACGCGCACCGACGACAACGGAAACCTGGAGGTCTACGGACACGACCTTGGCCACGATTGGGAGATCCGCCATTCCCAGGGAAAGATCCAGGTCTTCCTGGACGGATCCAACACGCCGTCCAAGGACTTCTCGTTCGCCTCGGGCGCATCGACCTCGCTCGATGTCGAGGGTGGCACGTTCTTGATCGGCGTATTCGATCAGGCCGTCGCCTCGTGGTCGGTCGCGGTCGACGCGACGGACACGACGCCGGCGCACACCCTCGACGGTCGATGGGCGTCGGCGCAGGATGCAGCGGGCCAGCCGGCGAACCTGTGGCTGCTGCCGCTGCCGGGCTCGGGCACGGGAACGGTGAGCGGGGCAACTGCACTGCCGCTGTTCGTCTCGTGGCCGACGCCGTTGTACCCGGACGGCTTGTTCGGCAGGGGCAGCGACGGGGTGGTCTCGTGGGGCATCGCACACCACACCGACCAGTGCGCGCTCGTGAAGGTGATCGGCGCAGACCCATCCGACAGCGGCACGAGCAACTGCCTGCCCTCGTGGTACGCGTTGTCTCGCAAGAATGGGCTTCCGGAGGTCGGCGGCTACTACGGCCAACAGAACGCAACGGCCGTCATCGTGCTCCCGCAGGGTGCCGATGTAACCGCGGCCGCGCCATCATCGCCGGACTGCTTCACGTGGCGGTTCGAATCGAACTTCGCGAGCACGCAATTCTGCGTCGTTCGCGTGCCCGTGGGCGGCACACAGACGCTGACCTTGGACTGGAACGGCGACGCGCTCGGCGGACCGATCCACATCACCGCCGCACCGGGCGCATTGGACGTAGGAGACGCGGTTCCGACCGCGTCGCCCTAGACCTGGTTGGCGCCGCCGAAGATCTCGCTGACGCTGGAGTCTTCGAATACGGCGCGCAGGGCCGAGGCGATCAACGGCGCGATGGACAGAACGCGCAGCTTCGAGAACTGCTTCTCCTCGGGGATCGGGACGGTGTTGGTCACGATCACCTCTTGGATCGGGGCTTCCTCCAGGATCTGCGGCGCTTTGTCGCTGAAGATCGCGTGGGTGGCGCCTGTGTAGATCGGGCCGGCACCCATCGCTGCGAGCGCACGCACACCCTTGGTCAGGGTCGTCGCGGTGTCGATCATGTCGTCGACGACGACGCAGGGACGGCCGTCGACCTCACCCACGACCGCCATCTCTTCGATCTTGTGTGCTTCCGTGCGCGAACGGCGCTTGTAGAGGAACGCAAGGTCGGCGTGCAGGTACTCGCGCAGTTTCTCGGCGGTCTTGATGCGCCCGGCGTCGGGTGCGACCACCACGACGTCGTCGCCGTGGAGTCCGAGCGAGTCCTTCAGATAGCTCGAGATCAGGGGCAGCGCCGTCAGGTGGTCGAACGGCGCGTCGAAGTAACCCTGGATCTGCCCGGAGTGCAGGTCGACCGACACGATGCGGTCGGCGCCGGCGACGGACATCAGGTCGGCCATCAACTTCGCCGTGATCGGCTCGCGCGACAGAGTCTTCTTGTCCTGGCGCGAGTAGCCGTAGTAGGGCACGACGGCGGTGATGCGCTTGGCGCTCGCCCGCTTCATCGCGTCGATCATGATCAGCTGCTCCATGACCGCTTCGTTGATGGGCTCGTAGTGCGACTGCACGACGAACACGTCGGCGCCCCGCACGGACTCGTCGGCGCGGAAGTAGATCTCGCCCGAGGCGAAGCGACGCAGTTCCCCCTGGCTCACGGGGATGCCGAGGTTGTCGGCGATCTCGTGCGCGAGGGTGGGATGGATCGTGCCGGAGTACAGCATCATCCGCTTCTTGGTGATGATCTCCACCGTTACTCCCCCTTGGATGCGTGCGAGGCGCGGTGCTCCGCGTCCTTGCGTTTGCGATACCCCTTCACGATGCGTTGCTCGGTACGCTCGACCGCAAGCGCCCCGTCGGGCACATCCTTGCTGATCACCGATCCCGCCCCCGTCATGGCGCCGTCACCGATAGTGACGGGTGCAACCATGATGGTATCGGAGCCGGTGCGCACATCATCACCGATCACGGTGCGATGCTTGCGGTAGCCGTCCCAGTTGGCGGTCACGTTGGCGGCGCCGATGTTCGTGCGCTTGCCGACGGTGGCGTCGCCCACATAGGACAGGTGCGGCACCTTCGAGTCGGTACCGATGTCGGCGTTCTTCACCTCGACGTAGGACCCGACGATCACGTTGTCGGCCAACGTGGTGCCGGGTCGGATGCGCGCGAACGGCCCCACTGTGACGTTTCGAGCCAGACGCGCCTCCTCGACGACCGCGAAGCGGATCGCGGCGCCCGGACCGATGGTCGCGTCGCGGATCTGCACCGACGGCCCGATCACGGATCCGCGGCCGATCGACGTCTCGCCTTCGATCGTGGTGTTGGGGCCGATCGTCGTGTCGGGAGCGATCTGCACGCCGACATCGATGTAGGTGGTCGCCGGGTCGAGCAGAGTGACCCCGTTGTCCATGTGCGCCGCATTGATGCGGGCCCGAACGACGGCCGTCACCGCCGCGAGTCCGCCTCGCGAGTTCAGCCCCATGACGCCGCCGGTGTCCACCGAGATCGCGGAAACCCGCTCCCCCTTGTCCATCAGTATCGGAAAGATGTCGTTCAGATAGTGCTCGTGCTGGCGGTTGTCATCGCCGATGAGCGGCAGCGCCCGGAACAGGTCCGCACGGCGAAAGACGGTCGCGAGGAGCCAGACCTCGTGGATCGAGCGCTGCGCGGCGGTCGCGTCGGCGTGCTCGACGATCTCGACGAGACGGTCGCCGTCTCGGATCACGCGACCGTAGCCGCCGGGATCAACGACCTCGGCAGTCGCGATCGTGGCAGCGCCCTTCGTGCGGCGATGGGTGCGAAGCAACGTCTTCACATCGGCGACGGTGATCGGGTCGTAGTCGCCGCCGAGCACCAAGACGTCGTCGGCGCGTCCCACGGACTTCTCGGCCGCGGCAACGGCATGACCGGTGCCGAGCTGTTGGGTCTGCTCGACGAACACGGGCGCCGGCGCGATGCCCCAGGAGCGAACGGCCGCCCGCACGTCGTCGGCGCCGTGGCCGACCACGATCACGATCTTGCTGGGCTTGGCGCCGAGGGCGACCTGGATCACGTGCCACAGGACGGGTTTGCCACAGATCGGGTGTAGCACCTTGGGCCGGGCGGACTTCAGACGCTTGCCCTTTCCGGCGGCCAGGATGACCGCGGCGGTGGTTCGGGTGCGTGTGGTCTTGGTCTGGGCCAACGCGCTCATTTCCCGGTCGGGGCACACATCGTCGCAGCAGGGCGCGGGGTCGGCAAGCGACGAGCGCACATCGCGCCCGCGCGTCGTTGCGGGGGAGGGATCCTTCGCGCTCCCAACAGGCGTGTCAAGTTCCTGTATCGGTAGCCACCCGACGGGTAGCCACCCGCTTACTCCTGCTTACGTGCCGCGCTTCATCCCAAGGGGCATGCGGAGGGACCGGTGGCGTGGCCGGTCGCGCTCGATGTGCCCTTTCGCTCCACGAACACGTCGCCGATAGCTCCCGACCGCGGGCACCTGTACAGGGTCGTGAAGTAGGTCACATCGAACAGTGACCTCAATGACTGCGGCGTCCGTTCTCTTTGCCGGTGGCCGCCCCAGTTGCGGCGGGGTCCGATCCGGGGAAGGATTCGGGCGTGGAGCTTCCCGAGAC
>JANMPG010000165.1:0-7528 GCA_031369745.1 Actinomycetes bacterium | reverse complement strand
TTGCTCGTGATGTCGTAGGCGACCCGGTTGATGCCCGGCACCTCGCGCACGATCCGCGACGAGATCCGATCGAGCACCTCGGCAGGCAATCGGGCCCAGTCGGCGGTCATGGCGTCCTCACTCGTTACCGCGCGCACGATCACAGGGTTCTCATAGGTGCGCCCGTCGCCCATCACGCCGACGCTCTGCACATCGGCGAGCAAGACACAGAACGCCTGCCACGTCTCGCGCTCCAGATCGGCACGGCGGATCTCCTCGCGCACGATGTGATCGGCGCCGCGTACCTTGGCAAGGTTCTCGGTGTTCACCTCACCGACGATGCGCACCGCGAGACCGGGTCCCGGGAAGGGCTGGCGCTGCGTGATCTCTTCGGGCAGGCCGAGCTCGGCGCCGACCGCCCGCACCTCATCTTTGAACAGGTCGCGCAGCGGCTCGATCAGCTCGAAATCCATGTCCTCGGGCAATCCGCCCACGTTGTGGTGGCTCTTGATGTTGGCCGCGGTCTTGGAGCCGGACTCGATCACGTCGGGGTACAGCGTGCCCTGCACCAGGAACGTGGCCCCTGTGTGCTCGCGCGCGACCTCCTCGAAGACGCGGATGAACTCCTCGCCGATCACCTTGCGCTTGGTCTCGGGGTCGGTCACTCCGGCGAGCTTCGCGAGGAACCGGTCCTGGGCCTTCACGTGGACGAGCGGCACGTGGAAGTGCCGAGCGAACGTCTCCTCCACCTGATCGGGCTCGCCCTCGCGGTTCAGACCGTGGTCGACGAATACACAGGTCAGCTGGTCACCCACCGCTCGATAGACCAAGAGCGCCGCGACGGCAGAGTCGACGCCGCCCGACAGCGCGCACAGCACCTCGGCGTGGCCCACCTGCTCGCGGATCCGCCGGACCTGCTCATCGACGATGTTCGTGGGCGTCCAGTCTGGCAAGAGACCGCACCCCTCATACAGGAACCGCTTCATCACGGCCTGACCGCGCGGGGTGTGCGAGACCTCCGGGTGGAACTGCACGGAGAAGAATCCGCGCTCGCGATCCTCCATCGCCGCAACCGGGATCGCGTCGGTCGTGGCGGTGACGCGGAACCCGTCCGGCGCCGCCACGACTGTGTCGCCGTGCGACATCCAGACGGTGTCGGTCGCCGGGAGGTCCTGCAGGATCACGCCGGACTCGGTCACGTGCAGCGTCGTCCCCCCGTACTCGCGGTCGCCGGTCGCACCCACCTCACCGCCGAGTGCCTGGGCCATCAGCTGGTGTCCGTAGCAGATTCCGAGCACGGGCACGCCGAGCTCGAACAGCCCGGGGTCGACCTGCGGCCCGTCGGGCTCATACACGCTGGAGGGGCCACCGGACAGGATGATGCCGGCTGGTCGCTTCGAGGCGATCTCGGCCGCGGTCAGGTCGTGGGAGACGATCTCGGAGTAGACGTGCGCCTCGCGCACCCGTCTCGCGATCAGCTGGGCGTACTGGGCGCCGAGATCGACGACGAGGACGGGACGCGGGTCACTCACCGGCGACCAGTCCCCGAAGGTCCGTCGTGTGCTCGGCGAAATGGTCGCCGATCGTCATCAACACCAGCTGCGCGGGCGGGTCCGCCTCGAACCCGCGAAGCGTGCCGGCGGCTCCCCGACCGGCCCGTTCGAGTCGGCTCGCGAGCTCGTCGGCAAGAGCGCCTCTCAGATCCAGCACCTGCTGTTCGTTGAGCTCGTCGCCCGCCTCGTCCCCCACGGGCAGCGCCTGGTAGTCCGCGAGGTCCAGCGTGCCGGCCGTCATCTCACGCAAGATCTGGGCACACATCTCCGCCCACGCCACGCAATGGGCGACGACGTCGCGCGCCGACCACTTGTCGAACGTCCCAGGTCGCTCCAGCTGCTCATCGGACAGCGCCGCGATCGCGGCAAGGAGCGCCGAGGTCTCGCGCTCTGCCTGCTCGGAAAGGCTCGCGGCCGTGGTCCCCGGCGGGACCGGGTATCCCCAGGTGTCCCAGGGGGCGACCTGGCTCAATGGCCCATCCCGACGTGTTGCTGGGTCTGATAGGTCTTGCCCTCGGTCTTGATCGACGGCGCGATCACGAGTTCGGCCTTCTGGAACTCCTTGATCGTCTCGTAGCCGGTCGTGGCCATCGAGGTCGCCAGAGCGCCGAACAGGTTGAACGTGCCGTCGTTCTCGTGAGCGGGACCGATCAGGATCTCCTCGATCGAGGCGACCTGCTGGGTCTTCACACGAGCGCCGCGCGGCAGGGTCGGATGGAACGTGGCCATCCCCCAGTGGTACCCGCGACCCGGCGCCTCGTAGGCGCGGGTCATCGGCGAGCCGATCATCACGGCGTCGGCCCCGCAGGCGATCGCCTTGGCGATGTCGCCGCCGGTGCGCATGCCGCCGTCGGCGATCACGTGGCAATACCGTCCGGTCTCATGCAGGTGCTCGCGACGGGCCGCCGCGGCATCGGCGATCGCGGTGGCCTGGGGCACCCCCACACCGAGCACCCCGCGGGTCGTGCATGCGTTGCCCGGCCCAACGCCCACGAGCACGCCGACCGCGCCGGTGCGCATCAGGTGCAGCGCCGTCGAGTACGACGCGCAGCCCCCCACGATCACCGGGATGTCGAAGCTCGGGATGAACGCCTTGAGATTGAGCGGCTCCGCACGGCTGGACACATGCTCACCCGAGACGACCGTTCCCTGGATCACCAAGATGTCGAGGCCCGCCTCGAGCACGAGCGAGGCGTACTGCTCGACCCGCTGGGGAGTCAAAGATGCGCACGAGACGACCCCTCCCGCCTTGATCTGTTCGATCCGCTTGCCGATCAGCTCCGCTTGAACCGGCTCGGCATAGAGCTCTTGCATCCGGCGGGTGGCCTTCTCGTCGGGCAACGAGGCGATCTCTTCGTAGATGGGCTCGGGATCCTCGAAGCGCGTCCACAAACCCTCGAGGTTGAGGCAGGCCAATCCGCCGAGCTGCCCGATCTGCACGGCCGTGGACGGCGAGACCGCCGCATCCATCGCGCTGGCCATCATCGGCAGCGTGAACGTGTAGGCGTCGATCTCCCAGGTGATGTTCACGTCCTCGGGGTCGCGGGTGCGTCGCGACGGAACGATCGCGACCTCGTCGAAACCGTAGGCCCGCCGAGCCGTCTTGCCGATGCCGATCTCGAACTCCATGTGGGGGGTCCTCCCTGTTATGCCTCACGCCTGGCCGGAAACGCGAAACGCCCACTCCGTGGGGAGCGGGCGTCTGCAAGCTGCATGCGCTTCAGGTTACCACCGCGCCCGCGACTACCTAGTCTTCCTTGACGACGTGGCCGCTGTCGGCCACGCGCAGATCGGTCTGACCCGAGTGCACCCGCTCGCCTTCGATCATGACGTCGTCGCTCGCGATGTGACCGAGCTTCGTAAGCGTGGTGAGCACGCTTCGCAGCGACTCCTCGGGGGATTCGGTCAGCGTGTCGACCACGAGCTCGGGGTTCTCGGGGATCTCGTAGGGCGCGTCGGGGTCCACGCCGGTGAATCCGGGCATCTGGCCTGCAAGCGCCTTGGCGTACAGGCCCTTGGGGTCGCGGTTGGCGGCGATCTCCTCCACGGTCGCGTGCACATAGACCTCGACGAAGGTGCCGATCAACTCGCGGTTGGCGTCACGCGTCTGCTTGTAGGGGCTGATGGGGCAGCAGATCGTGGCCACGCCGTTGCGGGTGAGCAGGTTCGCCACGAAGCCGATCCGGTTGATGTTGGTGTCGCGATCCTCCTTGGAGAACCCGAGACCTTTGGAAAGGTTGGTGCGCACCACGTCGCCGTCGAGGATCTCGGTCTTGAGACCGCGCGCCTGGAACTCGTGGAACAGCATCTCGGCGATCGTCGACTTGCCCGAACCCGACAGGCCGGTGAACCACACGGTGAAACCCTTCTGGTCGCTCACTGCAGGAAGCTCCTTCCGACGGCCGCAGGCAGCGCCTCGGCCGGATCGATGCCGTAGATGTCCAGGATCGATGGGCCGACGTCGACGAGCTTGAGCCCGTCGACCTTGCCCATCGTCTGCCCCGCGAGACCCTTCATGATGAAGATGCCGTCGCGGTCGTGGTTGGCCCCGTCGGGGCCGGTATCGTTCTCGTAGGTGTACAAACTGGCGTTGCCCACCGAGCCCACGGATCGCCACTCAAGATCGCCGAAGTACACGATCAGATCGGGAGCGATGCCACGGACCTCGGGATACACGTCCTGCGGCTTGTGCACCTTCGTGCCGAGTGACTCACCGTCGGGGCCGGGCGCAGCCTCGAGCTTCGCGATGAGCTCGTCGCGCACCGCTTCGTAGTCGGCGGGTTCGATCTGGCCCTCGGGCTCGCGGCCCTTCACGTTGAGGAACAGCCGTCCGTAGTAGCCGCCGTCTCCCCAGGCGCGCGTGCGCGACCAGTCGATCTTCGTCTCCTTGATCGGCGTGGGCTCGGTTGGCGTGTCGGCGAGGGCGAGGAAGCCTTCTTGGATCAGCCAGTCGTTGAAACACAAGCCGCCCATCATCGGACGCGCGCCGTGGTCGGACATGACGATCGTCACCGCATCGTCGGGCACGAGCTCCAGGAACTTCGCGAGCTCCGCGTCCAAGAACCGGTAGTAGTCCTGGAAGATCTGCTCGTACTGATTGCCGGCCTCATACAGCGGGTGACGCTTGTCGTAGAACTGCCAGAACACGTGGTGCAAGCGGTCGGGCGCGATGTCGCACAGCATGAAGAAGTCCCAGGGCTTGTTCGCGATCATGCGGCGACCGACCTGGAACCGACGCTCGGTCATCTTGAAGACCTGGTCGAGCGTGACGTCGTAGCCGGCCCTGCGGAAGTTCGGGATGTCAAAGATGTACTGGCCCTTGCCGCCGAGCTCCTCCTCGATCTCGACCTCGAGCTCCTGCGGGAACGCCCACTTCTCGGCCGATGGCGGGGTGAGGAAACACCCGACGCGCCAGCCCGGGAACTCGGTGGGCGGCGGGAAGCTCGGGGGAACGCCGATCAACACGGAGCGCTTGCCCTGGGCGCCGAGGGCATCCCAGACGGCCGGCGCCTTGATCGAGCCGGAGTGGGCGATCGACAGCCCGTCGTAGGTCGTGTCCTTGCGATTGCGGAACCCGTAGATGCCGAGCTGACCCGGCGTCATACCGGTGAATCCGCAGGCCCACGCGGGAACGGTGATCGGCGGGGTGATGCTGGCGAGATCTCCGTACATGCCCTCGCCCATCAGCCTGGCGATCGTGGGCACTTCGGCTTTCAGATCATCGAACAGGAGCTTGGGGGTGCCGCAGTCCAGTCCGATCACGACGACCCTGGGGCCTTGCTGCATAGTCAGACTCCTTGGAGGCTCGCGTGTTGCGGGGCGGAGGCGGGCGCGCTTTCGCCGGGGGCAACTCCGCGGTTGGCGTATCCTACCAGCCGCCTCCGGGCCACCTGGCCGCTCGACGCGCCTCCACGATGACGATCCTTCGACGAACATTGCAGGCCCTCGCGGCCATCTACGCCGGCTGCGGCCTGGCGCTGATGGTGGCGCCTCGGTGGATCCTCACCGACTGGTTCCGGCAGCCGCAGTACGCCGACTACACGTACGTGCGGGTTGCGGGGGCGATGTCATTCGGTCTGGCGTTGCTCGCGGTGATGGTCTCGCGACGCGACGACGCATGGTGGTGGGCGTGGGCGTTCGCGGTCGTGACCGGGTTGTGCGGCACGATCACGGCGCTCCACGCGCTCTTCGACGTTCCTGCGGGCGCCGGGGTGTTCCTGTGGTGGCTCTTCGCCGCGATCAGCTGGGGGCTCACGGCAGGCCTTGTGCTCGGTCTGACGCGCGCGAGCCAGGAACACCCGCTCAGCTAACCGACCTCCTCGACACCCACCGACGCCGCGATCACGTAGCCGCGACGTCTGCGGCTGCGCTTCACGGCATACATGGCCACGTCCGCGTTCTTCAGCAAGGTGCGAGCGTCCTGCGCGTCCTGCGGGTAGATGCTGACACCGATCGATGCGCCCGTGGTGACCGTCTGACCCGCCACGGCGAACGGCTCGGCCAGCGAACGGTCGATGCGTTCGGCCAGCTCGCCGGCCACCGCCTCCGCGTGCGACATGCCAACCGGGAACTGACCCGCTTCGTCGTGCGCGTCGATGTCGCCGACCAACACCAGGAACTCGTCGCCGCCCTGGCGGGCGACGATGTCCGTCTCGCGTGTGGCTTCGCGCAACCGGTCGGCCACCAGCTGCAGCAGCACGTCTCCGACATCGTGGCCCAGCGTGTCGTTGACGCGCTTGAAGTTGTTGAGGTCGAGGAACAACACGGCGACGGACGTTTGCTTCCGGCGCGCGCGCGCGAGCGCGAGCGCGAGCTCCTCCTCGATGCGCTTGCGATTGGCGAGCCCGGTCAGGCTGTCGTGATAGGCCAGGTAGGCGATCTGCTCCTCGAGCTTCTTGCGCTGCGTGATGTCGATCATCACGCCGTGCCAGTACGGGCGTTCGTCCCCGTTCGCCTGCGCCTTTCGAGCGACATCACGGATCCAGATCCATTCGCCCGACGTCTTGTGCCGCATCCGATACTCGACCGCGCAGTCCTCGCCTGTCCGCTCGGACCGTTCGACCTCTTCGTCGAGCAGTTCCCGATCGTCTGGATGGATCGTGTCGACCCAGCGCTCCCGGTCGTCGTCTTCCACCCACTCCTTGGCCGTGTACCCCAGAAGCTGCTCGATCTGCGCGCTGACGTAGATCTCGGCGAATCCGAGCGGATGAACGTCGTCCGGGTGCTCGATGTAGGTCACGATCGGGATGCTGTCCATGTGTCGTTGCACCCACCGGTCGGCCTCCGGGCCCTCGATCGTCTCCATCGTTGCCAGCGCGACCAGTACGGCTCCGACGCCGCGCAGAGCTTCGTTCGATTCGTGGTCGAGCACACTGAGTCCCCACAGATGCAGCATGGCTTCGGGGTCGCTTTGGATCGCCACGTCGATCCGCTCGCCCGTCTCTTTCGGTCCCCAGACGACGGAGAGCGGGTGCGGTCCGGCGATGGAGAAGCACGCCCTGGCCGCCCCGAGCTCATCCCCCAAATGACCCAGGACCTGCCGAACCGATTCCGGCCCGCGCTCGCCCGCAGCCAGTGCCGACGACGCGTGCGTGAGAGCGCGCGTCGCTGAGGCGAGCTGAGTGTCCTGGGCCACGGGGGTGCAAACTCCTTGGGAGGGTGTCGATAGGAACTTCGGCACTCGGTCCGGGTTGCCCAAGAGCCGATATGAACTAGTGCCCGTAGTCCTTCTGGGCTCCCTTGATACGGGTACGAGCGAGGCGATCGGCCGCGGCCGCGGTCGTGATGGCGTGCCTTTCGGCGTCGGCGAAGACCTCGGCGAGGGTCTGTTCGATCGCCGCCAGGCGCGCACGCACGTGGGCGTCCTCCCACCCGAGCGTCTCGAAACCCGCGAGCCAGATCACGCCGCCTGCGTTGGCCACGTAATCGGGGGCGTACAGGATGTCTCGCTCGCGGAGCCCTTGGGCGTCCTCGACCGTCGCAAGCTGGTTGTTGGC
>JANMPG010000154.1:0-1862 GCA_031369745.1 Actinomycetes bacterium | reverse complement strand
GGGTCTAGCGCCTCACGAACCGACCGCAACTTCCGACGCCCCGGCCGATGGCCCGGGCGTCGTCACGTCTACAGGTCGGCTCGGCCGTTCAGCACCCCGTGTCGGGTAGGCCAACCGGTGGAGCCGGCATCGCTTCAGCCTTCTTGGCTTTGCGTCCCAAGCCGCGCCGCGGGGAGCCCTTCACCGAACCATTCGTATGGCCGTTCGCGGCGACGTCGGCCGCGCGCCCGTTGCCGTTCGTGACCACCGGGTCCGGTTCATTGAGGTCATAGACGGTCTCGTCCATGAGCCGGTAGTGGTCGCCTCCGGCGTAGTAGTTCTTGTAGTACTTCCCGTACGACGAGTACTTCTTGGAGTCCGACGGGTCGAGGTTGTTGAGTACCCCGCCGATCAGCTGCCCGCCGGTGCGTTTCAACTGCGAGGCCATGAACTCCAGCGAGCTGCGATGCGACTTGCTGGCGTCGGCTACGACGATGACTCCGTCCACCTTCGGCGCAAGTCCGAGGGCGTCGGCGACGACGAGCGCGGGAGCCGTGTCGATCAGCACGTAGTCGGCGACCTTGCCCAATTCGGAGATCAAGTCGTCCATCGCGTCGGACGCCAAGATCTCGGCTGGATTGTGCGGGGTATGGCCGCTCGGCATGATCAGCAGGCCGGGCACATGCGTCTTGAACAGCGCGTCGGGCACGTCGACCAGGCCCATCAACACGTCGGCAACGCCGACTTCATTCTCGAGCCCGAAGAAGCGGTGCAGCCGCGGCTTGCGCAAGTCGGCGGACAGAACGACCACCCGCTTGCCGATCTGCGCCAGCGAGACGGCGAGGTTGCCGGTCGTGGTCGTCTTGCCTTCCCCCTGGCCCGGGCCGGTGATCGCGATCACGTTCAGCCCGCCCTCACGCGCGAGGTACAGAAGGGTCGTTCGGGCGGCGCGATACGCCTCAGAGGCGGCGCCGTCCGGGGCAGAGATCGACACCAGTCTGGACTCGCTACGGTTCCGCCATCCGGGCACCCGCGGGATGATCGCGAGGATCGGCGCACCGAGCGCAGCTTCGAAATGGTCGCGGTCGGTGACGCGCTCGTCCAAGCGCTCGCGCACGAACGCCAGCCCGATCCCAAGCGCGATGCCGACGATGATCGAAAGGAAGATCGGTGTGATGAAGTCCTTGTTCGACGGGGCGCCGGGCAGTTCCGCGGCGAGGGTGACCACACCCGCCTGCGGAGAAGGCGTGGGGATCGCGAGTTGCTGCAAGACGGCGGCGTCGCCCTCGCGGGTTGCCGCGCTGATCTGATCTTGGATGCTGAGCCGCTCCGCCTCGGTCGTGGCGTCGCTCAGCTGCCGATTGAGATCTGAAACCTTGGCCGCGGCCACGTCGATCGCATCTTGGGTCGACTGCAGGGACGACTCGTACGCGTCCTTGGCGCTGCCGATGCGATCTTGCACGTACGCATCTGCGAACGCCTGGGAGCACGCCTTCGCCTCCTCGGGCGCCGGCAAGGTGCAACTGACGTCGATATAGGTGGTGTTGGCGGGAACCGAGGTGCTGACGGACCCGGACAGATCCTGCGCATCGGCGTTCGATATACCGAGCACATCCGCGGCCAGTGCCACGACGGATTGGGAGGTGACCCGCTGGGCCTCTGTGTCCATACCGCTTTGGAGGTCGTAGTAGTAGCCCTGCAGTATCGAATCCGTCGTGAGGGGCTTCACCTCGACCCGCGCGTCCGCGGTGTAGACCGGCGTACGCCGGTAGACCATGAAGACGGCCAGGGCCACGACTACCACCGCGGTCACGATCACCGTCCACTTCCGGCGTCGAACCACGCTTATGAATTGGCGCAGGTCGATCAGCTGGGTTTCGTCG
>JANMPG010000106.1:0-37625 GCA_031369745.1 Actinomycetes bacterium | reverse complement strand
GGCCCCCTGGGGTAACAACCGTCCCGCCCCCGGGTCGAGCGCGCACCAGCCCGCTCCGGTCTGCGCACCGGAATCATTAACAGGCGGGTCCGCGGCTTGGGCCAAAAGAAGGTCGACTTGCGAGGCAGTCGATCTCCCCGCTCGATGGCGGCCATGATGCGCTCGGGTGTGGTGGGCGGCAACACATAGGCGGCCACGGCGTCACCAATGCGAACGGCGTCTTCGGCATCGGCTGCGCTGTGCGTGAAACGGAGCGCATCGCCAGGCGCGCGGTCGTCCAGCAGTTCGTCGTGCAGCGCTCGCACCGTTGGCGGCTGCCCGGACAGACGCAACAGGCGGTAGCCGAGGGCGCCGTCACCTCCGCGTGTGATGGTGCCGACGACGAGTTCGTCGTCGCGGACGCGCGCCACGAGGTCCGACAGATCGGCGGCGGGTTCTCCTCCTTGCGGAGGCAGACCCGTCATCTGTACCCGGTGGTACGGCAACACGGGCACCTGCTGACTTCCGGTGTCCACGACAAGCGCCAAGATCGCGTCCCATGGGCCCGACCCGTCCTTGGCGTGTCGCTCATCGCGGTAGGCGAGCGCGGTCGTATAGCGGTGGTGGCCGTCGGCGATGAGGAGTTCGTCGGTGGCGAGCCAGGAATCGATCCGCGCCTCGCCGGAGATCTCCCAGAGGCGGTGACGAACGCCCTCCTCGTCCACCAGGTCCTCTAACGGTGCGCTCGAGCAGGTGGCGTCCAGAAGCACGGCGAGCTCCGTGCATGGTCCCCGCACGGTGCCGTAGATCGGTGACAGATGTACGCCCGTGGCGCGCAACAGGTGGAGCCGGTCGGCGACCGGCCCGGGCATCGTGTGCTCGTGCGGTATCACGGAGCCACCCCACGGCTCCAGCGTCAGCGCCACGAAGACGCCTCGGATCGAGCCGGCGGCATACTCGGAGGACGCGGGCCACCGCAGCTCGTACGCGTAGTAACAGGGCCGTTCCGCGAGGGTCAGCGCCCCGGCGCGCTCCCAGTCGCGCAACAGCGAGGCGGCCGCCGCATAGCGGTTGTCGGGCGCCGAGGGGTCCGCCGTGCCGCTCGCCAGGTCCAGATGCACCACGTTGAAACGGCTGGCCTGCGACAAGCCGTCGCGCCGAGGTTCGCTGATAACGTCGTACGGAGGCGCGGTCAACTGCTCGAGCGGCCCCGCGACAGCGGGGTCGTATCGCAAGCCGCGAAAGGGGGCGACGCGTGGCATCCGACCTGTATAGCAGCAGGCGCCGATGGGTGACCGCGGCCGTCCTGTCACCGCCCGAGCTTCGGTTGGGCCGCCACGTCCAGATCGTGGAGGAGTCGCGATGATCGCGGAGGGCTACGACGCGTTCCTGTTCGATCTGGACGGCGTGCTGTATCGGGGCGATGAGCCGGTGCCGAAGGCCGCCGATGCGGTGACGGCGCTACGGATGATGGGCAAGCGGGTCGCATTCGTCACCAACAACTCTTCGAGATCCCCGGAGGCGGTTCGGTCGCACCTCGCGTCCGTCGGCATCGACGCCTCGATCGAAGAGATCGAGACCTCGGCGCTCACGACCGCTGCGGAACTTCGGGCCCGTGGAGTGGCGACTGCCCTGGTGGTCGGCGAGGTCGGACTGCGCAGCGCGCTGCACGACAGCGGGATCACGTTGGTCGATGCTGCCCCGTGCGACGCTGTCGTCGTTGGCTGGGATCGAGCGCTCACGTATGAAACCTTGCGAGACGCGTCGCTCGCCGTGCAGCACGGCGCCAAGCTGTATGCATCAAACGCCGATGCAACGTATCCGGCCCCCGATGGCGATACGTGGCCCGGAGCGGGATCGATCCTTGCGGCGATCGAGGCAACCACCCAGGTGTCGGCCGAGGTCTTCGGCAAGCCCTTCGCCCCGATCTTGGTGGCAGCGCTCGGGCGAGCCGGCGGGGGTCGCCCACTCGTGATCGGTGACCGGCTCGGCACCGACATCGAGGGGGCTCGCCGCCTGCGATGGGACTCCGTGCTCGTCCTGACCGGCATCTCGAGCCGAGACGATCTGCGCACATCCAAGATCGCCGCGACCTACGTGGTGGAGGACCTGTCCGTCTTGGTGGACCCGTGAGTCTTGCCCTGCCGGGGGCGGTGCGGTCTATGCTGGATGCGACGCGAAGCGCGAAGGAGCAACAGATGGCGAAGATTCAGGACGTGCGAAAGACGATCGAGGCTTCACTCGGCAACCTCACGACGACGCGTGCGCAAGAGCTCGCCAAGGGCATGCTCGATCGCGATGCCGCAAAGGAGCAGGTGGCAAAGACCGCTGCCGACCTGATGGAATGGTCGCAGCGCAACCGCACGCGATTGATGGAGATCGTCCGCGCGGAGGTGCGCGATCAGCTGCGCCAGATGGGCGTCGCGACCCAAGATGACGTGAACGCGTTGCGCAAGCGCGTGCGCGAGCTCGAGCGCGCTTCCCGTGCCACCGGAGCCAAGCGCGGGACAACGAAGCGCACCAGCGCCGCGACGGCGAAAGCCAAGAGTGCCAAGGGCGGCGCGACCAAGACGTCGACGAAGGCCTCCGGTGCAAAGGCTCCCGCCAAGAAGAGCTCTACGACGAAGCGGACGGGCGCAACGGGCGGGTGACCCGGCGTCGCTTGGACGTGGAGCTCGTGCGTCGAGGCCTGGCGGACTCCACGTCGCAGGCGCGTGAGGCGGTGGAGGCAGGCATGGTGCGGGTTGCGGGGGTGATCGCTACGAAGCCTGCCTCGATGGTCGCCGACGACGCCCCGCTCGACCTGCTTGATACTCGGCGCCGGTTCGTGTCGAGGGGGGGCGCCAAGCTGGATGCGGCGCTGAAGCGGTTCGGGATCGATCCGTCGGGGCTGCACTGCTTGGATGCCGGAGCGTCCACCGGCGGGTTCACCGATGCGCTGCTGCAACGCGGTGCAGCCCACGTGATCGCCGTCGACGTCGGATATGGGCAACTGGCGTGGTCGCTGCGCAGCGATGCGCGCGTCACGGTCATGGAGCGCACGAACGTGCGGGATCTCCTGCCGGCGGCGCTGCCGTACCGAGCCGAACTGGTGGTGGCAGATCTGTCATTCGTTTCGCTTCGCACGGTCCTGCCGAACGTGCGTGATCTCATGACCGATGACGGCCGGATGGTGGTGCTGGTGAAACCGCAATTCGAGGTGGGCAGGAGCGCAGTCGGCCAGGGCGGAGTGGTGCGCGATCCGGTCGAGTGGCAACGTGTGCTCGACCAAGTGGTGTCTGCTGCCGGCGCACTCGGTCTCGGTGCATACGCGGCGATGGCATCACCGGTGCTGGGCCCCGCGGGCAACGTCGAGTTCTTTCTCGCGCTGCGATCCGGCGACCCGTCCGGCGCGGACATCGCCAGCGCCGTGGCGCAGGGGGAGGCGTTGCGCCCATGACGCGGGTCGGCTTCGTCGTCCACGAAGGGCGCTCCGCGGCGGTGGAGGCCGCCGCAGCGCTTCGTGCGCAACTGGAACGCGAGGGTATCGACTGCGACGGGCTGGCAGCAGGGGTTCCCGTCGATCTGGTCGTCGCCATCGGTGGCGACGGAACGTTCCTGCGCGGCGCGCACGCCGCCGCCGCCCTCGATGCGCCGGTGCTCGGTGTGAAGGTGGGGCGGCTCGGCTTCTTGACAGAAGTGGACCCTGCGGAAGCCGCCCCGCTCATCCTCGCGGCCGTGAGGGGGACGACGCCGATCGAGGAACGCCTCGCGGTCATCGCCGAGCCCGTGGAGGGGACCACGTTCACGCCGCAGTGGGGCATGAACGAGATCATGGTCGAAAAGCGCGCGCGCCACCGATTGGTGCGGCTGCGCGTCGAGGTCGACGGCGGGTACGTCACGACCTTCTCGGCGGACGGCGTGATCGTTGCGACACCGACCGGATCCACGGCCTACTCGTTCTCCGCACGCGGCCCGATCGTGTCCCCGAGCGTCGAGGCGCTGATCGTGACCGCCGTCGCGCCGCACATGGTGTTCGATCGATCGCTCGTGTTGGGTGCGCGGCAGATCGTGACCCTGCAGGTCGTGGGGGACGAGCCCGGCTTGCTGTCGGCAGATGGGCGCGAGACGGTGGAGCTGCCCGTGGGAGCCTCGGTGCGGATCCGCGCGGCTGACCGTCGCGCGCGGTTGGTGCGTCGCCCGGACGCGCCGGCGTTCCTCGCACTGTTGCGAGACAAGTTCGATCTGCCGGGCGACCCCGATCCTGCCGGATAGTCCGGCAACTCACCAACCGGACCAACCGAACCACCGACCGACCGGCCGACCACACCAACACGCAGACTGACTCACTCAGTCTGTATCTCGAATGGACGAACCCGGGTGGTCCGAACCTTGGCGGCCTCGAGGTCGAGCGCACCTCCAGCGACGCTCCGAGACGATATGTGTAGCGTCGTTCTTGCACGTTACCGTCACGTGGGAGATCGTCATGAGAGTACGAGTCGACCTGAACATCTCGTTGGACGGATACGCCACGACCGAAGGCGGCACGCCGGACAACCCATTCGGAGAGGACTGGAACAAGCTCACCGCGGCCTACGTAGCCACGCGCACGATGCGCGAGCGGGTCCTCCACGACACGTCGGGCGAGGGCACGACCGGCGTCGACGACACGTACGCAGCGGCCTACTTCGAGGGTGTCGGAGCCGAGATCATGGGTGCCGGAATGTTCGGGTTCCACACATTTCCTGACGACCCGAACTGGAAGGGGTGGTGGGGAGACGAGCCGCCGTTTCGCGTGCCCGTGTTCGTACTCACCCACCGCGAGCGCGCGGCGATCGAAATGGCCGGTGGCACGACGTTCCACTTCGTCACGGCGAGTCCGCCGGAGGTTCTTGCGCGGGCTACCGCTGCCGCCGACGGGAAGGACGTGCGGGTCGGGGGCGGCGTGAGCACCGTGCGAGAGTTCCTGAAGGCCGGTCTCGTCGACCAGTTGCATGTCGCGATCGCGCCCATTCTGCTCGGTCGCGGGATCGATCTGTGGGACGACCTCCGCGGCTTCGAGGACGGCTACCGGGTACGCACCGAGACCGCCGAGAGCGGCACAGTGCACGTCACATTCGCTCGTACGCCGGTGAACGGTGGTGGTCGGTAGACCATGAACGGCCCCGGTTCGATCAACGTCACGCCGGTCCGCGTTGCCGACCTGCTCGCCGAGGGCGAGCGGATGCCTGTCTACGTGCACGTCATCGAACATCCCGATGCGCGCGTTCTGGTCGACACCGGCATGACGGAGCTGCATCCGGCGGTGGCCGACCTCGATCCCCGCCTCCTTCCATTGAGCAAGCAGGACTTCGACCTCGGCGGCATCGACGTCGTCGTCAACACCCACCTGCACTTCGACCACTGCGGCGGCAACCACCTCTTCGCCGGCAGGCCGATCCACGTCCAGCGTCGGGAGCTCGACGACGCGCGCAGCGAGGACGGCTACACCATTCGCGAGTGGGTCGAGGCGCCTGGCGTGCGGTACGTGCCGGTCGACGGCGAGCTCGAGCTGCTGCCCGGGCTCCGGCTGGTCCCGGCGCCGGGCCACACACGCGGCATGCAGGTGGTCGTCGTCGAGACGGGCGAGCGTCCGATCGTCATCGGCGGCGACGTGGCGGTTTGGTTCGGCGAACTCGATGAGCCGCACACCGAAGGCCAGCTGCGGGTGCGCGCGCTCGACCCCGAGCTGGTCTGGCTCGCGCACGAGCACGAGCCTTGGCGACCCGCACCGTCTAACGCAAACTAGAGAAGCCTCCCACGGGTTCGTGCGCCTCTTATGAAAGCGCGTCTAGCGAAGGAGTCTCAGTCGCGAGCGAAGTGGGGTGAGGTCGATGTGACGACGGTGAGGGCCGGGACAACAGGTCGTTTCCCGTGGTCGGGGGGTTGTGAGACCACCCCGCAACACTTGCCGGCCGTGTCGGCGCAGGCCGTTAGGATTCGGTGGTGCTTCGCCAGCTGCATATCACGGGTCTCGGGGTGATCCGAGAGCTCGACATCGAACCTGCCGCGGGCCTCACCGTGCTCACCGGCGAGACCGGCGCGGGAAAGACCATGATCACCGTTGGCATCTCGCTTGCGCTGGGGGGTCGCGGTGGCGCACAACTCGTTCGCGAGGGGGATCGAGCCGCGAAGATCCAAGCGCGATTCGACGCGCCGACGGGCGCCGAAGAGTGGGCCGAAGACGGTGAGGTCATCCTCGCGCGCACGATCGGCACCGACGCCCGCGGTTCCGCGCGCATCGGGGGCCAACTGACCACCGCCGCCGCGCTGGCCGAGATGGGGTCCAGGCTGGTGGAGATCCACGGCCAGCACCAGTCGCTGCGGCTGCTCGACGGCGCGACCCAAACCGCGTTCCTCGACCGTTTCGCCGGCTCGCAACACGTTGAGCGGGTCGTGGCGTACCGGGCCGCGTATTCGACGCTGCTCGCTGCCCGCCATGAACTCGAGGGGCTCGCGGGCGCGGCGCGCGAGCGCGAGCGGGCCCTCGACCTGCTGGCCTACCAGGTCCGCGAGATCGAATCGATCGCGCCGCGCTCGGGCGAGACCGGTGTCCTGCAGAGTGAGGAGACACGGCTGGGCCACGCCGAGCGACTGCAGGAGCTCACCGACGCGGCCGTGCGGACGCTCGTCGACGACGCCGGCGCATCCGATCTGCTCGCATCCGCGGCGCGAGGGCTCGACGCAGTCGCGGCGCTCGACGGTGCTGCGGGTGTGTTGGCCGAGCGGGCGAACGCGCTCGTTGCGGAGGTCACCGACCTCACGCACGACGCCCGCGCGTATCGAGAGGGCGTCGCCATCGATCCCGGGCGACTCCAGGAGGTCCGTGAGCGCATCGGCGCCCTGCGGGGCCTGCAGCGCAAGTATGGGGCGACTGACGAGGAGGTCGTCGCGTTCCTCGAGCAGGCCCACGGAGAGCTCGTGTCGCTGCAAACGGCCGACGAACGGCTCGACACCGTCGCCGTCGAGGTGGCGGTGGCGCAGGAGCGCGTCGCAGCGCTCGGCGATGCCGTGCATGCATCGAGGATGGCAAGCGCCCCCGGGCTCGCCGAGGCGCTGACCTCGCACCTCGCCGACCTCGGCATGCCCGGGGCCGCCCTCGAGCTCAGCGTCGAGCGTGTGGACGAACCTGGTCCCGTCGGCATCGACCGGGTGGAACTGCGGCTTCGGGCTGGTGCGTCGCAGCCGCTCCTGCCATTGGGAAAAGCCGCCAGCGGGGGGGAGCTCTCGCGCGTGATGCTCGCGTGCCGCAGCGTGCTCGCCGATCTCGACGATGTACCGACGCTCGTATTCGACGAGGTCGACGCGGGCATCGGCGGGCAAGCAGGTCTTGCCGTCGGCAGACGATTGGCGCAGCTGGCCGTAACCCGACAGGTGCTCGTCGTCACCCACTTGCCCCAGATCGCCTGCTTCGCCGACCTGCACGTGCGCGTCCGCAAAGATGACGGTGAGGCGACGGCCGAGGCGCTCGACGAACACGAACGCCCGATCGAGCTGTCGCGCATGCTCGCCGGCATGGAAAGCTCCGAGCACGCGCTGTCACACGCCGAAGAGCTCCTCGACGTAGCCGCGAAGGTGCGGGCAGAGGTCGCATGAGGGGCGGCGCACGGAGTTTTCCACCGCGTCGTGCGAAGTTCTCGAGCGATACGTCACGGCGCGTCGGCACTGTCTGCTACAGTCGGTTTCCGTGGTGAAGGAGCCTACGAAGTACATATTCGTCACGGGCGGTGTTGCCTCCGGACTCGGCAAGGGCATCACGACCGCGTCCCTCGGACGACTCTTCACGTCGCGCGGTCTCAAGGTCGTTCTGCAGAAGCTCGACCCGTACGTGAACGTCGACCCCGGCACCATGAATCCCTTCGAGCACGGTGAAGTGTTCGTGCTGGACGACGGTGCCGAAACGGACCTCGATCTCGGGCACTACGAGCGGTTCCTCGACGCCGACCTGCACCGCGGATCGAACTTCACGACGGGAGCGGTGTACTCCTCCGTGCTCGCGAAAGAACGCCGCGGCGACTACCTCGGCAAGACCGTGCAGGTCATCCCACACGTCACCGATGAGATCAAGTCCCGGGTCCTGGCATTGGCCGAAACCGAGCAGGCGGATCTGCAGATCGTCGAGATCGGGGGCACGGTCGGTGACATCGAATCGTTGCCCTTCCTCGAAGCGATCCGCCAGCTGCGCAACGAGGTCGGGCGCGATCGCTGCGCGTTCGTCCATGTATCGCTGATGCCCTACATCGGCCCCTCGGGCGAGTTGAAGACCAAGCCGACGCAGCACTCCGTTAAGGAGCTGCGTTCGCTCGGCCTGCAGCCCGACGCCATCGTCTGTCGATCCGACCGACCGATCGGACGCAACCTGAAGGAGAAGGTCTCCCTGCTGTGCGACGTGCCGATGGCGGGGGTCGTGAGCGCACCCGACGCTCCCTCGATCTATGAGGTGCCGCTCGTGCTGCACCGCGAAGGGCTCGACACCCTGCTTGCCGATCACCTCGGGATCGTCGCCACCCCCGATCTCAGCGAATGGACGCAGCTCGTGGATCGCGTGCACGCGGCCACCGACCCCGTCGACATCGCCGTGGTCGGCAAGTACGTGTACCTGCGTGACGCGTATCTCTCGGTGATGGAGGCCCTCAGCCATGGTGGTTTCCATCACGGGGCCAACGTCCGGATCAACTGGGTGGCTTCCGACGACCTCGGCGGTGATGCCACCGAGGCCGCGCTCGCCGACATGGATGGGGTGTTGATCCCCGGGGGGTTCGGCGTGCGAGGCGTGGAGGGCAAGATCGACGCCGTGCGCTATGCACGCGAACGCATGGTGCCCTTCCTCGGCATCTGTCTGGGCCTGCAGTGCGCGGTCGTGGAGTTCGCGCGCGATGCGTGTGGCTTGGAAGGGGCGAACTCCTCGGAATTCGACCCGGCGACCATGCACCCGGTGATCGATCTGTTGCCTGAGCAAAAGGACGTGACCGACATGGGGGCCTCGATGCGCCTCGGCGCGCAGGCGTGCTACCTCGAGCCGGGCACCGTCGCAGCGGCGGCCTACGGGGTCGATGTCGTGGAGGAGCGTCACCGCCACCGCTGGGAGGTCAATCCGGCCTACCACGAGGCGCTGACGGCCGCCGGGTTGGTCATCAGCGGCTCCTCACAGAAGGGGCGGCTGGCCGAGATCATCGAATTGCCCGATCACCCCTTCTTCGTGGCCGGTCAGTTCCACCCGGAGCTTCGCTCCCGACCCACCCGCCCGCACCCACTGTTCCGGGAGTTCGTCGGCGCGGCCAAGGCTCATCGGGCCTCGCGAGCGACGCAGCACGCCGCGACGTTGTCGAACTGAGGTCTCGATGCCAGAGCCAACGGCGGCTCGCGAGGCGTGGTCAGGCAGCTACCTCACCGTCGCCATCGAGACTTGGCCGGGCATCGGCGACTACGAGCTGATCCGCAAGCATCACGCGGTCGCCGTCGTGCCGGTTACGCCCTCGGGGGACGTCATCATGGTCCGCCAGTTCCGACCGCCCGTGCGCACGGATCTCACGGAGATCCCAGCGGGACTGCTCGACATCGACGGGGAGGACGCGCTCACCTGCGCGGGACGTGAGCTCTTGGAGGAAACCGGCTACCGGCACGCAACGGTCGCCTTCCTGGGCGGGGTGTTCGTGTCGCCCGGCTTCACCGACGAGTACATGCACCTGTTCTGGGCGCGAACCGAGCCGGAGCCGGTCGGCGAGCCGGAAGCCGGGATCGAGGTCGTGCGTCTTCCGCTGCACCGGGCCGTGGCACGTGCGAGGGCCGGCAAGGTGCGCAATGCGACCACCGCGCTCGCTCTGTTGCTTGCCGCAGGAGTGCCCGAGCTGCGCGACGAGGCGACGGTGCCGCCCTAGGCTGGCGTCGTGACACGCGACCCCACGGCCCTTACGCGACGCTATCTGGATCACTTGACGGTGGAACGCGGCCTCGCGGACAACACCCTTGCGGCTTACCGGCGCGACCTGGAGCGATATGTGGCCTTCCTTGCCGCTCGCGACATCGACGATCTCGCCGAGGTGGACGCCGGCGTCGTTCGTTCGTTCATCGCATCGGCCTCGGCCTCGACGCACGGCCCGGATGAGGAGCCGTACAAGGCCACGTCCGTCGCGCGCTCGTTGTCGGCGGTCCGCACCTTCCACCGGTTCGTGGTGCGTGAAGGTCTCCTCGCGGACGATCCGACCATCGGCGTCGTACGACCGCGGCTGCCTCGCTCACTGCCGCACCCGCTCACGGTCGACGAGGTCACCGCGATCGTCGAATCCCCCACAGCCGACACCACGAGCGGCCTGCGCGATCGCGCGATCTTGGAGCTGCTCTACGGTGCGGGCCTGCGGATCTCCGAGCTCACCGGGCTCGACGTCGACGACGTCGACCTGGAAGGGGCGGCGGTACGCGTGCTCGGCAAGGGGAGCAAGGAGCGCGATGTGCCCGTCGGGCGCCTGGCGCGCGAGGCGGTCAGCGCTTACGTAACGCGCGCTCGACCTTCCCTCGCGACGGCGCGGTCCCGGGGGGCTCTGTTCCTCAATACCCGCGGCGGACGTTTGACCAGGCAGTCGTGCGCCCGCATCTTGGAGGCCAACGCACACCGCGCGGGCATCCGACGAACGGTCACTCCGCACGACCTGCGACACTCGTTCGCGACGCATCTGTTGGAAGGGGGAGCCGACATCCGCGTGGTGCAGGAGTTGCTCGGCCATGCGAGTGTGGCCACGACGCAGATCTACACGCTCGTCACGACCGAGCATCTGCGATCCGTGTACTTCACCGCGCACCCACGAGCCCGTCGTAGATCCGACACGTGAGGAGCACCGTCATGAACGCCCGCAGGTTGGCCGAACTTCGCGCATCGCTCGAAGAACAGCAGCGCGCGCTACGCCGAGAGATCGACGATCTCGGGGCCGATCCGGACGTCGATGAAGTGACGTTCGAGGCGGATGCCGGCTTCTCGGATCGCTCGCACAGCACGGAGGAGCGAGGCAGCGTGATCGCGATGGGCCGCGCGTTGCGGGCGAACCTGCGGGAGGTCGAGCACGCCGTCGCCAAGACCGACGACGGCACCTACGGGATCTGTGAGCGATGCGGCCGACCGATCGGGGATGACCGGCTCGATGCGATCGCCTGGGCCCCCTTGTGCATCGACTGCAAGAAGTTGGCCGGCTGAGGTGCAGCAGCCCCTTGTTGCTCGCGTGTGCGTGCTCGTCTGCGACTCCTGGGGGGTCGGCGACGCGCCGGACGCCGCCGCGTACGGCGACGAGGGGTCGGATACCCTCGCGAACACCGCCCGCGCGGTCGGAGGCGTTCGGGTGCCGAACCTCGAAGCGCTCGGCCTCGGTGCGCTCACCGACATCCTCGGGGTCGCACCACGGGCCGACGCCGGCACCGGGCACGGTCGGGCGACGGAGGTCTCCGTCGGCAAGGACACGACCACGGGGCATTGGGAAATGATGGGGATCCGGCTCGAAGAGCCATTCCCCTTGTACCCGAACGGCTTTCCGCCTGAGGTGATCGAGCCGTTCGAAGCGGCGATCGGGCGCGAGGTTCTCGGCAACGCGCCGGCGTCGGGAACGCAGATCATCGAGGCGTTGGGACCGCAGCATCTCCGAACGGGTCGCCCGATCGTCTACACGAGCGGCGATTCGGTGTTCCAGATCGCGACGCACGTCGAGGTGGTTGCGTTGACGCAGCTGTACGACTGGTGCGAGACGGCGCGCCAGCTACTCGTCGGTCCGCACCGGGTCGGCCGCGTGATCGCGCGACCGTTCGAGGGGCGGCCGGGAGCGTTCGTTCGGCGCCCCGAACGACGCGACTACAGCGTGCCGCCCCCTGGCCCCACGGTGCTCGACGACCTCGTGGAGTCCGGGGTGCACGTCGTCGGGATCGGCAAGATCCAAGACATCTTCGATCACCGCGGTCTCACACAGGCGGCGTATTCGGACTCCAACGAGCATGGCGTGGAGCTGACGATCCAGGCGCTGCGCGAGCCGGGGCCGAGTTTTGTGTTCACCAACCTGGTGGACTTCGACTCCAAGTACGGTCACCGCAACGACGCAGTCGGCTACGCCGCCGCGATCGAGGCGCTCGATCGGCGCCTGCCCGACCTGATCGCCGCACTCGACGGCGGTATCCTGCTGATCACGGGCGACCACGGGTGCGACCCGACGACGACCCCGACGGATCATTCGCGTGAGCGCACCCCGGTGCTCGTCGCCGGCTGCCCCGGTGGCCCGTGGGATATCGGCACGCGCACCACGTTCGGCGACGTCGGCGCAACGACCGCGGAGCTGCTCGGAGCGCAGCGCAGCGGGGCGCTCGGATCGAGCTTCGCTCGCGAGATCGGGTTCGCCACGTGAGCGCTTGGGACCCGCGGGACGCGATCGCACGCAAGCGGTCGGGCTCGGTGGTGCCGGACCAAGACGTCGAGCGTTTCGTGTCGGCCTACGCGCTCGGGCAGGTGGGGGATGGGCCGATGGCGGCGTTCTTGATGGCATGCGTTTTGCGGGGGATGAACGCCGCGGAGACCGCAGCCATGACGCGAGCGTTCGTTGCGTCCGGCACGCGGGTGACGCTCGGTAACGTCGGGCGCCCGGTGGTCGACAAGCACTCCACGGGCGGTGTGGCCGACGGGGTCTCGCTCGTGTTCGCACCGCTCGTCGCGGCCCTCGGGCTCGCGTGCGTGAAGGTGTCGGGCCGCGGCCTCGGTCACACCGGCGGCACGATCGACAAGCTCGAGTCGATCCCGGGGTTCAAGGCGGATCTGACGCCCGAGGCGGTGCGGACCCAAGCCGAGCGGATCGGATGCGTGATCATGTCGCAGACGCCCGACGTCGTACCGGCCGACGGGGCCGTCTACGCACTGCGCGACGCGACGGCCACCGTGCGCTCGGTGCCGCTGATCGCCGCCAGCGTGATGGCCAAGAAACTCGCCGTGGACGCCGACTTCATCATGCTCGACGTGAAGGCGGGCTCGGGCGCGTTCATGCCGGATGTAGACGAGGCACGGAGCCTCGCGGACGCGTGCCTGCAGATCGCCCGGAACGCCGGTCGTCGCGCTGGGGTGGCCATCACGGACATGTCGCAGCCGCTCGGCACCGCGATCGGCAACGCGTTGGAGATCGCAGAGGCGATCGAGGTCCTGCATGGACGCCGGCACGGACGACTCCGCGACCTGGCCGTGTGGTTGGCTGCCCGAGCCTCGATCAGTCTCACGGACGTCGACGCCGAGGAGGCGAGCGCTCGCGCCGCCGCTGCGCTGGACGACGGCACGGCGCTCGCGAGCTTCGCGTCCCTGATCGAGGCGCAGGGCGGTGATGCGCGCGTGGTTGATGACCCGGCGGGAGTGCTCCCACGCGCCGCCGCGCAAACGCCGTTGATCGCGACCAGGGAGGGCGTCGTGTCCGTCGTGGACGCTGCGGCGATCGGAGCGGTTGCGGTGGCGCTCGGAGCCGGGCGTGCGGCCTCGGGTGCCGAGATCGATCACTCGGTCGGTATCGTGTTGACGCCGAAGATCGGCGACATACTCGCGGTGGGTGAGCCGATGGGTGTGGTGCACGCCAGAGACGCCGCGTCGGCCAAGGAGGCGGCGGTGGCGATAGCCTCGGCGATCCACGTCGAGGAGGCGCCCGTGCCTGCACCGCCGCTGGTGCTGGGATGGAGCGAGGAGGGTTAGGTGGGGGAGTTCACGGCAACGTCGATCCGCTACGCCGTCTATCTGGCCGTCTCGCTGCTGATCGGCATGAGCGCGCGGGAGTACGCGCGCGCCGTCGCGGCCGCCCGCCTCGGCGACCCCACGCCGAGACTCTGGGGGCGGCTCACGTGGAACCCGCGCACGTGGTTCGATCCGTTCGGCTCGGGCTTGCTTCCCGGGTTGGTGCTGTTCCTGTGGGCTGCGGCCTCCGGTTTCTTGCCGCCGCCTGCGGCGTACGGCAAGCCCGCTCCGGTCGACTCGTCATATCTTCGCCGCCCGACGAGAGACCAGCTGTTGATCGGCTTTGCCGGGCCTGCAGTGAACATCGCGCTGGCCTCGATCGCCGGGCTCGCGTTGCGTTCGGGCATCTCGATGCCGTTCCAGCTGATCTTGGCGCTGATCGCCTTCGAATTCACCCAACTGTGCCTGGCGTTCTTTCACCTGCTCCCGATCCCTGGGCTCGACGGGGCTCGGCTTGTCGCCCTGGCGTTGCCGCCGGATGCACGCCGCGTCTATCGCGATGCGGATCGATTCCTGCCGCTGTTCGTGCTCGCCGCCCTGTTCTTCCTGGGTGGCGTGATCCAAGCGATCATCTACGGGCCGGTCGATGCGATGTGCAACCTGTTGTCGGGCGTCCCCTGCGCGCCGTAGCGCTGCGCGGAAGCGGGCCACCCTCGCGATATCATCCCGCTCATCGTGAGTGAAGCTGCCGTTGCCACGCGTGCGAAGCGCGTCTTGACCGGATATCGACCGACCGGACCGCTGCACGTCGGCCACTGGGCCGGCAACGTCGAGAACATGCTTGCCCTGCAAGCAGACCCGGGGTTCGACTGTTTCTTCTTCATCGCCGACTGGCACATGCTCACGAGCCACTACGACCGCACCGACGAGCTGCCTGGCTTCATCGAGGGACTGGTGCTTGACTGGCTGGCCGCGGGGCTCGATCCCGACCGGGCCGTCATCTACCGGCAATCCGACATACCCGAAGTGGCCGAGATGGCCCTGTTGTTCGGCATGGTGACTCCGCTGGGCTGGCTCGAGCGCGTCCCGTCGTTCAAGGAACGTCTCCGCGACATGGCCGAGCGCGAGGTCGCGAACTACGGGCTGCTCGGCTACCCGCTGCTGCAGGCGGTCGACATCGCGATCGTCGGCGGCGAACTCGTGCCCGTCGGCGAGGATCAGGTCGCCCACCTGGAGCTGACCCGCGAGATCGTTCGCCGGTTCAATCGGCTCTACGGCGACGTGCTGGTGGAGCCGCAGCCCTTGCTGTCCGCGACCCCGCTCATCCCGGGCAGCGACGGGCGCAAGATGTCCAAGTCGATGGACAACGCGATCGGCATCCGAGACGACGAGGACACCGTGCGGGCCACCGTGCGATCGTTTCTCACCGATCCGCAGAAGCTGCGTCGAGGCGATCCGGGTCGTCCCGAGATCTGCCCGGTGTTCGCGCTGCATCGCAAGTTCTCGCCCGATGAGGTCGACCGGATCGATGCGACCTGTCGCACGGGCCAGCTTGGCTGCGTGGACTGCAAGGGCATCCTCGCCGACAACCTGGTCGCCGCGTTCGCGCCGTTCCGCGAGCGTCGTGCGGAGCTTGCCGCCACTGCCGGGATCGTCCGCGACGTCCTCGCCGCCGGTGCGGCCAGAGCTCGTCCCGTGGCACAAGCCACCATGACCGCCGTGCGTGAAGCGATGCACCTCGGGTGATCCTGTGAGCGGTGAAGCGGCGGCCACGAGCGACCCGACGGCGACCGGTTTCGCGATCGAGGTGCCGGGTTTCACGGGGCCGTTCAGGCTGCTGGCAGACCTGATCTTGGAGCAGAAGGTCGATGTCTGCGATGTGCCGATCGCGAGCGTGACCGACGGGTTCTTGCGCTACGCGAAGGGATCGGCGGTCTGGGACCTGGAGGAAGCGACATGGTTTCTCGCGATCTGCGCCGTGCTGCTCGAGCTCAAGGTCGCTCGCTTGACGCCCAAGCACACCGAACTGGACGAGGAGGACCTGCTCGGCGGCTCGCCCGATCTCGCGTACGCGCGCTCGATCGAGTTGCGGGCGTTCCGCAAGGTCGCGATCGAGCTGGCACGCAGGCTGGAGGACGAGGCGGGGTACTTCGCTCGCGATGTCGGCCCGGGTCCGGAGTTCTCGCATCTGTATCCCGACCCGATGGTGTCGGTCACGCCCGAGGAGCTTGCTGCGCTGGCTGCGAGGCTTCTGCGGCCGCCACCCACCCTGGACCTGTCCCACGTGACGCCGATCCGGTTCACGGTCACCGACGCGATGCAGGCCGTTGAGGATCACCTGGTGAGACTCGATGTTCGGCAAGCGACCTTCCGCGAATTGACAGCCGACTGCGAGGACCGGATCCACGTCGTCGTGCGTTTCCTGGCGCTGCTCGAGCTGTACCGTGACGGCAGGATCGATCTGCAACAGGCGGCGACGTTCGGAGAGATCGAGGTCGAATGGAAAGGGTGAGCCATCCGTGACGGACCAGGCGAGCACGTTCGACACCCGTGCATTGGAGGCACTGCTGTTCGTGTCCGACGAGCCGCTGACGCCCGCGGTGTTGTCGCAGGCGCTCGAGTTGGATCGCCGCACGGTCGAGGACATGTGCGATCGACTGCAAGCCGACCTCGAGGCTCGGAGCTCGGGTCTGGTCTTACGCAACGTGGCGGGGGGGTGGCGGCTGTTCACGCACCCCGACCACCAGCCCGAGGTCGAGCGTTTCGTCTTGTCCTCGCGTCAGGCCCGGTTAACGAAAGCCGCGCTCGAGACGCTTGCGATCGTCGCCTACAAACAGCCCGCGACGCGGCATCAAGTGAGCTCGATCCGCGGTGTGAACTCCGACGGCGTGCTGCGAGCGCTGGTGGACCGCGGCTTGATCGAAGACTCGGCCCGTGACGAGGGACCAGGCCGTGCGGTGTTGTACGCCACGACGCCGCAGTTCCTGGAGCGACTCGGCTTGCCGTCGCTCGCATCGCTACCGTCGTTGGCGCCGCTGTTAAGCGCCGATCCCGAGATCGAAGACGCCGTGGACCGGGCCGTCGACGCGGACGATGAGGCCGCCGTCGAGGCATCCGCCGGCGCCGAGGAGACACCGCCCGAGCAACCGGAGGCGTGAGGTGCCCGAGGAACGTGTGCAGCGGGCGCTCGCTCGCGCCGGCTACGGGTCTCGACGCGCCTGCGAGGAGCTGATCGCGGCCGGCAGGGTGAAGGTCAACGGCAAGGTTGCGACACTGGGCGACAAGGTCGACCCGACGAAAGATGTCGTCCAGCTCGGCAACGCGACGGTCAACCTTGACCCCAACGTGAGGTACCTCGCTGCCCACAAGCCCGTCGGCGTCGTGACGACGATGCGTGACCCGCAGGGCCGTCCCGATGTGCGAAGCCTCCTTCCCGACGAGGGCCCCCGCGTATTTCCGGTTGGCCGGCTCGACCTCGATAGTGAGGGATTGCTACTGCTCACCAACGACGGGGATCTGGCGAACGCCCTCACGCATCCTCGTTACCAGGTGGACAAGGAGTACCTCGTCGAGGTGGTCGGAGTTCCAACGCCCAAGCACATCACCGCGATCCGTACCGGCGTGGAGTTGGACGACGGCCTCGCCCGGGCTCGATCGGCCCGCATCGTGGATGCACGCGGGGATCGCGGTCAGCTGGCGCTCGTCATGACCGAAGGGCGCAAGCGTGAGGTACGGCGACTCTTGGAGGCGGTGGGCCTTCCGGTGCGGAGACTGGTGCGCGTGCGCATCGGTCCGATCCACCTCGGTCGGTTGCGGGCGGGCGCCTGCCGCGACCTGACGACCGAGGAGGTGCTGGATCTCGCCCGACTCGTGGCCAAGGCCGAGCGGAGGCTCCGTCGCAGCGAAGGCGGCTCCCTGTAGCCTTGCGGTGCGGGGCCGACACGGCCCCGACCCGCTGTCGGGACCGGCGGGGATCGCGACCGACCAGGAGATGCTCACCGTGAAGGTCCGTGCCGCCCGTGGAGCGATCGTCGTGGCAGACGACGACATCGCGACCCTGCATGCCGCCACCGGCAAGCTCCTGGAGACGATCCTTGCCCGTAACGTGATCGAGCACGACGACCTCATCAGCATCCTGTTCACGGTCACCGATGACCTCACGAGCGCGTTTCCTGCCGAGGCCGCGAGACGCATGGGTCTCGGCGACGTGCCGCTACTGTGCGCCCGGGAGATCCCGGTCGAGGGCGCGATGCCGTCGGTGGTACGCGTGTTGATGCACTTCCACACCGCCCGCGGGCTCGGCGATGTGACGCACGTCTACCACGATGGCGCGGAGAAGTTGCGTGATGACCTCGACGCCGCCACCTGAGCCCGGGACGCGCGCGCCGATCCAGCGGGTGGCGATCCTGGGGACCGGCCTGATCGGTACGTCGATCGCACTCGCCGCCGCACGTGCGGGTTGCCCGGTCACCGGGTGGGACCTCGACCCCGCTGTGGCAGAGCGCGCGGCGTCACTCGGAGGTCTCGACCCTCGACCTACTCTGGAGGAGGCGGTGCGGGACGCGGATCTCGTGGTCGTCGCGACGCCGATCCCCTGGGTCGCCGGAACGGTCGTTCGGGCGCTGGCCGCATCGCCGACAGCGATCGTTACCGACGCGGCGAGCGTGAAGGCCGGGGTCGTGCGAGACGTGCGAGGTTCGCTCGGCTCGGACACGGGTGCTGCGGCCCGGTACGTGCCCGGGCATCCGATGGGTGGCAGCGAGCGGTCAGGACCCGAGCACGCCTCCGCCTCCGTCGTCGACGGGATCGTCTGGGTCCTCGCCCCCACAGCCGACACGGATCACGGGTCGCTGGATCGGGTCCACGCGTGGGTCGAACGCATCGGGGCCAGCCCGGTGCAGCTGTCGCCCGAGCGGCACGACAGACTGGTCGCGATCGTCAGCCACCTGCCACAGGTCGCCTCGACGTCGCTGATGCGGCTCGCGGCGACGGAGGAGGCAGACGAACCGGAGATCCTGCTGCTCGCTGCCGGCGGCTTCCGCGATCTGACGAGGCTGGCCGCGTCACAGCCCGCCTTGTGGAGCGACATCTTGCTCGCGAACGGCGAGCAAGTCGCCGAGGCGATCGATCTGTTCGTGGCCGAGCTGACCCTGCTTCGAGCCGAGATCACCGGCGGCGATGCACGCGCCGTGGAGGATGTCTTCGCAGACGCGAAGCAGGCGCGCCTGCGCCTCGCCACCAAACCGACCGTGCGCTCCGGGGTGGCGGTCTGGCAAGTCGAGATCCCCGACGAGCCCGGCGCCCTGGCGCGGATCACGGCCGTGCTCGGGGGCGGCGACGTGAACATCGAGGACCTGCAGATCGTGCACTCGCCGGAAGGTGGGCGGGGCACCGTGCACCTGACCGTCGCCGCCGACGCCGCCGGGTCGGCGGCGGCCGTGCTCGCCGACGGTGGCTACGACCCGATCAGGTTGGCGTGACGGCATGGACATCATCGTCGCACCCGGCGGCACCCTGCACGGAAGTACCGCCGTGCCGGGGGACAAGTCGATCTCGCACCGCTGGTTGGTCCTTGCCGCGACCGCAGAAGGGTCGAGCCGTCTCGTAGGCCTTCCACCTTCCCTCGATGTCCGGTCGACGGCCGCATGCCTTGCGGGTCTCACCGGCAAGCCTCGACCTTCTCTCGACGTTTTCGCTCGGAACGCTGTGTCCTTCGTGGAGGGTGCCGGTTCCACGTGGAACGCGCCCGAGGAGCAAGCCTCGCGTTCGACCCTTGAAGTCGAGGGTGAGGGCCGATCCGGGCTCATCGCACCGACCTCCGCCCTCGAGTGCGGGAACTCCGGCACGTCGATGCGGCTATTGGCCGGCGTGCTCGCCGCCGCCCCGTTCCGCTGCGTGTTGACCGGAGACACGAGCCTGTCGGGGCGACCCATGGACAGGGTCGCGGTGCCGCTACGCGAGATGGGCGCCTCGATCGACACGACCGACGGGCACGCGCCGATCACCGTTACCGGCGGCGACCTGGCCGGGATCCGCTTCGCGCCTGAGATCCCGACCGCGCAGGTCAAAGGCGCCGTCCTGTTCGCCGGCGCGGCCGCGACCGGCCGAACCACGGTGGTTGAGGTCGTCGCTACACGCGACCACACCGAGCGGGCGTTCGAGGCATTGGGCGCACCGGTGCACCGCCTCGACGGCGAGATACACGTGAGCAGTTTCCAGCACGAGGGTTTCGAAGGTGTCGTGCCGGGCGATCCATCCTCCGCAGCCTTCCTCATCGCGGCGGCTGCCCTGACCGGCTCGCAGGTCGCCATCACCGGCGTCGGTCTCAACCCGAGCCGTCTTCACTTCCTCGACATCATGCAGCGGATGGGCGTGCGGACGGTGCAGACGGTGACCGGGCTGCAAGTGGGCGAGCCGGTCGGCACGATCGAGGTGCTCGGCTGCGACGAGATCCGCGCCGTTCGCGTCGAACCGAACGAGATCGCCTTGATCATCGACGAGGTGCCCGTCCTCGCGGCGCTCGCCGCGCACGCCACCTCCGATTCCTGGTTCTTAGAAGCAGCGGAACTGCGCGTGAAGGAAAGCGATCGACTCCGCGCGACCGCGGCCGGCATCCGCTCACTCGGGGGCCATGCGGCGGACGAGGGTTCCGATCTGGTCGTTGCAGGTGGCGGATTGTCCGGCGGACGGGTCGAAGCTGGAGGCGACCATCGCATGGCGATGGCGTTTACGGTGGGTGCCCTGGCCGCATCGGGACCGTGCCGGATCGACGGTATCGAGGCCGCCGACGTGAGCTTCCCGGGCTTCGTCCAGACGCTGCGGGCCCTCGGCGCGGCCCTGGAGGAGACTTCGTGACGGGCCCTCTCGTGATCGCGATCGACGGCGCCGCCGGCAGTGGGAAGTCGACCCTGTCGCGCGGGTTGGCTCGAGTCCTCGACCTGCCATATGTCAACACCGGCTCGATGTATCGAGCGCTCGCGGCAGCCGCGATCCGCGCGAACGTTTCACCCGACGATGAGGTCGCCTTGCTCGAGCTCATGAAGGACTTGAGGTTCACGCTGGAAGGCGGCTCCCCCCGCGAACTCGTGGTCGAGGGTTACCCACCCGCCGCGCTGACTAGACCGCAGGTCGAGTCGACGGTCTCCACCGTCTCGCGGCATCCACGTGTTCGTGGATCGATGCGTGATCGTCAGCGAGTACTGGGGCGCGACGGGGCCGTCATGGAAGGTCGCGACATCGCATCGGTCGTGTTTCCCGATGCAGGCGTGAAGCTGTTCCTGCGGGCGGGCGAGCGCTTGCGAACGAAGCGGCGAGCCGACGAGCGCGGGGTCGACGATGCCGCGGCGGTGGCTTCGGCGTTGCGCGACAGAGACGAGCTGGACGCCCGGACCAACGCTCTCGAGGCAGTGGCGGGCGCGATCGTGATCGACACCGAGGAGCTCGATGTCGAAGCGACACTGGCGGCGGCGCTCGCGGTCGTTCGTGCGACCTGGCCGGGTGTGGGCGCATGAGTCGCGCACCGCAGATCGCCGTCATCGGTCGTCAAAACGTCGGCAAGTCCACGCTGGTCAATCGTCTGTTCGGCAAGCGCGCCGCGATCGCGCACGGTATGCCGGGCGTGACGCGCGACCGGCTCGAGCTCGAAGCGACGTGGCGCGGGCGTCGGTTCGGTCTGGTGGACACCGCCGGATACCTGCACAACGCGAGCGGTCTCGAGGCTCTGGCGGCCAAGCAGGCGGACCGAGCGATCGCCGAAGCCGATTTGATCGTGTTGGTCGTCGACGTCCAAACAGGTATCACGGAGGAGGACGCGCAACTCGCGCGCCGGCTCCGCAAGACCCCGACGCCGGTCTTGCTGGTCGCCAACAAGGCTGACGCCTCGAACGACATGGCCGACGTCGCCGGGTTGAACCGGCTCGGGCTCGGCGAGCCGTTCCCCGTGTCCGCGTTGCACGGATACGGCACGGGCGACCTGCTCGACCGTTTGCTGGAGCTCTTGCCCGAGGCGCCTCGCATCGACGACCCGATACTCGAGCCGCGATTCGCGATCGTCGGTCGGCCCAACGTTGGCAAGTCGAGCCTGTTCAATCGGCTCCTCGGCGAGGATCGTAGCGTCGTGTCGGAGGTGTCCGGAACCACGCGAGACAGCGTGGACTCGCTCGTTTCGTGGCCCGAGCACGGTTCGGTTCGCTTCGTCGACACGGCGGGCATGCGACGCGGCACGAAGGTGCGGGGTGTGGAGTACTACAGCGTCGTGCGCGCCAGGGATGCGATCGCCGCCGCGCACGTGGCTGTGCTGATGCTCGACGCGATCGACGGCTTCACGGTGGAAGACAAGAAGATCGCGAACCTCGTGATGGACGAAGGAAGAGGACTGCTCTTGGTGGCCAACAAGTGGGATCTGGTCGAAGACAAGGACCGGTTATTCAAGAACCTTCAAGACGAGGTTCAGCTCTATGCGAAGGCGACGATCTTGCGTACGTCCGCGACGCGTGGACAAGGCATCCGCCGCTTGCCGCCGCTGCTGATGGACCTGCACTCGAGATGGATGTCGCGCGCCTCGACATCCAGCGTGAACGAGGTCATCCAGACCGCACAGCGTGAGCGGCCGACGCCGCGACAGACCGGGAACCTCCACTATGCGACCCAGGTAGCGACGTCGCCGCCGACGTTCGTCATCTTCGGGGGAGCGACCCCGCCGAGCAGGACCTATCAGCGGTTCTTGGAGAACCGACTTCGGCGAGATCTGCGTCTGGACGGGGTGCCGATCCGCCTGCGATTTCGAGCACGACAGCGCCGCGGCGCGTCTGTTTGAGCGCGCGACCCGTGCGCCGGGCGCGGCGTTGGCTATCCTGTCGGACGTGCGCTGCGGGATGCGCACACGAACGGGCCGTGGCGCAGCTTGGTTAGCGCGTCTGACTGGGGGTCAGAAGGTCGCCGGTTCGAATCCGGCCGGCCCGACACATGAACGAGACCAGGGGGGATCCCGCAGCGGGGTCTGGGCGACGCATACTCACCGTGCCCAACGCCATCTCGATGCTGCGGATCGCCTTGATCCCCGTGTTCTTCGTGCTGATCACGAACGAATCATCCACGGCAACGGGCCTGATCTTGTTTGGTTTCGTCATGGCAACGGACTGGGTCGATGGCACGATCGCGAGACGCACGGGCCAGGTGTCCGAGTTCGGCAAGGTGCTCGACCCCGTCGCGGATCGTCTGGCGATCGCGGCCGGCATCATCGCCTTGGTCATCCGGGGGGTCTTTCCGCTGTGGGCCGCCGTGCTCATCTTGGCGCGCGATCTCGTCGTCTTCCTGACCGGCTCGTATGTACTGTCGCGCTACCGCGCCCGCCTGGACGTTCGATGGATAGGGAAGGTGGCGACGTTCTCGTTGATGGTCGCCGTTCCGGCGATCTCGTGGGGGGCGTTGGATCTGCAGCTGTCGGCGGCGGGTACCGTCGTCGGATGGATCAGCTTTGCCGTCGGCATCGTGGAGTACTACATCGCGGCGTTCGTCTACGCGCAGGATGTGCGCGCCGTCGTGCGCCCCTCGTCATGACCGATCGGCACATGACTATCGTTCGCGGTTGACCGCCACACGACATCAAGGAGGACAGCGATGGAGTTCCCAGAGGATCTTCGCTACACGAAGGAACATGAATGGGTGCGGGCAGAGGGTGCTCGCGTTCGCGTCGGAATCACCGACTTCGCGCAAGATGCGCTCGGCGATGTCGTGTACGTCGACCTCCCGGAGGTGGGGGCAAGCGTCGAGGCCGACAAACCTCTGGGCGAGGTCGAGTCAACGAAATCGGTATCCGACGTCTATAGCCCGCTGTCGGGAACCATCGTCGAGCGCAATCCGCTCGTCGATGATCGACCGGAGCTGGTCAACGAGCAGCCATACGGCGACGGATGGCTCGTGGCGATCGAGCCGGCGGATCCGGCCGCCGTGGATGGGCTGCTCGACGCCGCGACCTATCGAGCCCTGGTCGATGCCGGTTCATAGGTCATCCTCGACGTCTACTGGAGTATCGAGACGTACATGAGGTCTTATGACGCCATGGGTTGAGGGTTGCTTGACCTGCGCGTTGACCCTGCTTGTACCGTAGGATAGCGTCCACGCGACGTTCAGGATCGAGCGTTCAACCGAACCATCGACCCTGACCGGACCCGAGCACCAAGGAGCCCTTTACCTTGTTCTGTAGCCGTTGTGGACATCCAAATCACGACGAGGCGCGCTTCTGCGTGGACTGTGGGCATCCCCTTCACGATGACGCCACCGTGACCCTTCCCGCGATAGAGGCGGACGATGAAGGACACGATGAGTTCCCGTTCCCGCACGACGAGCTCGATGTTGGTCAGGCGCTGGTTCTCGTGAAGCGCGGTCCCAATGCGGGCTCGACCTTCCTGATGGTGGAAGCGTTGACCTCGGCGGGCCGCGACACGGGAAGTTCGATCTTCCTCGACGACGTCACGGTGTCGCGCAAGCACGCGTTGTTCGAGCGTCGCGGCGACGAGTGGTTCGTGAAGGACACCGGCAGTCTCAACGGGACGTATGTCAACGGCGAGCAGGTCGACGAGACCAAGCTCGCGACCGGCGACGAGGTTCAGATCGGCAGATTCAAACTCACGTTCTTCGCAACGGACTGACTCAAGGCAGGAGGCACATGGCCGGCACGCGCAATTACCAGTCGATCGGCGAGGTCCTGGTCAACGTCAAGACCGAGTTTCCCGATATCACGATCTCCAAGATCCGCTTCCTCGAATCGGAGGGGCTGATCACGCCCGAACGCACACCCTCGGGCTACCGCAAGTTCTACGTGGAGGACGTCGAGCGACTGAAATCGATCCTGCGGTTGCAGCGCGACGAGTACCTGCCGTTGAAGGTCATCAAAGAGCGGCTGCTGAAGGCCGACACGGGCGACGATGAGGACCAGCAGACCCTGGAGCAGGCCGTCGGCGGTGCAGAGCCCGGCGGAGGCTCCGAAGATCTCGCCGAGGCCCCGACGGGGCTGCAGATGTCCCTGGAGGAGATGTCGGCGGCGACCAGCGTCGATCGAGACAAGATCAAGGAGCTCGAGGGGTTCGGGATCGTGTGCTCCCATGGGCCGGAAGGCGGCCGCTACTACGACGGGGACGACTACGTCACCCTATCGATCGTCAAGGACTTCCTGCGCTTCGGCATCGAACCGCGACACCTCACGATGTATAAGCACTTCACCGATCGCGAGTCCTCCTTCTTCGAAGCCCTGGTTGCGCCGACCCTTCGTCAAAAGAACCCCGACGCACGCCGTGCCGCGACGCAGACGCTCGGCGAGCTGACCACCACCTCACGCAAGTTCAAGCAGGCGTTGCTGCGAAACGCGCTGCGCGAGCACCTGTCCGGCGTGTGAACCGGATCACCGGTCGGGTGGTTGCGGGCGCCCTCATCGCCGCGGTCGTCGCGATCGCGATGAACGCCGCGGCCGCCACGCGGCCGCAGACCCCGCCGCCGACCCCTGTGCCACCCCGGGGCAGCCCGTCGCCGTTCCCGACGGCGCTGGTCACTCCAGCCGGCGCGACGCGAGCGCCGTCGGTCGCGAACGGCGCCGCACTCCTCGCCGATCTTGACACCGGGCAGATCCTGTTCGCCGAGGATCCGAACCAACCGCGACCGATCGCGTCGGTGACCAAGATCATGACGGCCCTGCTCACCCTGGAGTCCGTGCCGCTGCAGCGCATCGTTCGCGTCGATGCACGAGCGGTGTTCGAGCGCGACGACTACGGAGCGTCTTCCACGCTCGGGGTGCGCGCCGGCGAACGCATCAGCGTGGAGGACCTGCTGTACGCGCTGTTGCTCGGCAGCGCGAATGACGCTGCGGTCGCGCTTGCCATCGCGGTCGACGGCTCCCAGGCGGCCTTCGTGCACCACATGAACGTCCGGGCACACCAGCTGGGGATGATGCAGACACGGTTCTTCTCGCCGAACGGCTTGGATGACCGCGGGCATTCCACGCCACGGGACCTCCTCACACTTGAGCGGGCGGCGGACTCGGACCCCACGTTCACGACGATCACGTCGACCCGGTTCCACACGATCCCGGCGCCGGCGGGTCGGGCTCGGGTGATCCAGAACCGCAACGCCTTGCTGTGGCTGTACCCCGGCACGTTCGGCACGAAGACGGGCTCGACCGCGCGAGCCGGATACTGTCTCGTTGCCGCCGCCACCCGCGATGGTCGCCGACTCGTCGCCATCGTCCTGGGTTCCTCGCGCGAGGCGTTCTCCACTGCCGCGGCCTTGCTCGAGTACGGATTCGCAGGGTGGAAGCAAGAGACGCTGGTGACCCTGGGGGACTCCGCAGGCGCGCTCGCGATCGAAGGTGGAACCGTGCCGGTCGTCGCCGGTGCCACTCTCACGATGCTGGTCCCGTCCGTCGGCGATCGCGAGCCGGCCAGCCGCGTCGCTGCGGACCCGAGTGCCGCGTTCCCACCGGTCGCGGGGGAGCGTGTCGGCTCCCTGACCTACCGAAGCGCGGGCGTGTTGATCGGCCGCGTGCCCCTCGTCGTGTCTGCCATTCCCCCCGCCCCCGCGAGTGCCGGTCCGTGGTGGGTGCGCTCCGCCACGTCGGTCGTGCACGGCGTCATCGGCGCCGTGGACGCCCTCGCCTCCTAGGGCCTGGCGAAGGCACCTGTTACCCTGCTCCGCGATGGTGGAGGTCGTGAGCGTCCTGTACGGGCGCGAGGACGTCCGCCGCCGAGTTGCAGAGCTCGGCCACACGATCACCGGGGACTACGTGGGGCGCGAGCCCGTGTTCGTCACGGTGCTCAAAGGCGGCGCGATGTTCCTCGCGGACCTGATGCGTGCCGTCGATCTTCCCGTCGAGACCCACTTCATGGCGATCAGTCGCTACGGCGATGCCGAGGAGTCGCTCGGGCGGGTGCAGATCCTGCTCGATGTCGACGTCGATCTTGCCGGTCGAAACGTCGTGCTCGTCGAAGACATCGTCGATACCGGACTGACGTCTCGATATCTGCTGTCCGTGTTGCGATCGCGGGGGGCGGCGTCCGTGGAGCTGTGCGCGTTGCTCGACAAGACCGCCCGCCGGATCGTGCCGGTCGCTCCTCGCTACTCGGGGTTCGATTGCCCCGATGCGTTCGCGGTGGGATATGGCCTCGATTTCCAAGAGCGCTATCGCAATCTTCCCGACATCTTGCAGGTCCACGACCTGGTGGCCCTGCGTGCCGATCCCGATCTGCTCGCGTCCTTGGTGCTGCCCGCGGCCTGACGGGTTGCCCGACCCGTAGACCGCGGATACCCTGGCAGGACGCCATGATCGAGATGGAACTCACCGGAGTCCGCGTGGAACTCCCGACGAATCAGCCGATCGTGCTGCTGCGTGAGAAGGACGGAGAGCGTTATCTCCCGATCTGGATCGGCCCGTCGGAGGCTGCGTCGATCGCGATGGCGCTACAGGGTGTGGCGACACCGCGCCCCATGACCCACGATCTGTTGAAGACCATCCTGGACGACCTGTCCGTCCAGGTGATCCAGGTCGTGGTGACCGAGTTGCGCGAAAGCACGTTCTACGCGGTGATCACCTTGGAACGATCGGGGGAGCGCCTCGAGGTCTCCGCACGTCCGTCGGATGCGATGGCGCTCGCGGTGCGCACGGCGGTTCCGATCTATGCGCTCGACGAGGTGCTGGAGGAGGCCGCCATCTTGATCCCCGGCGAAGAGGACGAAGAGGTCGAGAAGTTCCGCGAGTTCCTGGACAACGTGACGCCGGAGGACTTCGCCTCCTAGGGCTGGACGCTATCCGTAGAAGAAGACGGTGACCCACAGGGCGCCGTCGACCCGCACCGCGCCGATCGCCACGTGCTGGAAGGTGCGGTTCAAGATGTTGTGTCGGTGGGCGTCCGAGGCCATGAAGGCGCCCTCGAGGTCGGCGATCGTGCCGCCGGTCACCCCGACGTTCTCGCCCCAGTAGTGCCACCGGATCCCGTCGAGGTAGACACGCGAGGGGTCCGAGGTGTGGAACAGGGAGTTTTCCCGAGCCATCTTGAGGGAGTGCTTTCGGGCGATCTCCGACATCCTGCGGTTGATGTGGACCCCGGAGAGGCTGAACCTGTCGCGACTGCCGTTGGTGGCTCGAAGCATCGCGTGGCGCTCCTTGAACACGCCCGTGCCGGCCTGCGCGGCCCCGCCGGGCACGAGACCCAGCGTCGCCGAGACGACGGCGATGATGACGGCGAGCCTTCCGATCCTGCGCATCGCTCCTGTGTCCCTCCGATGGAGTAGTTCCTCGTGACTAGACGAGGCATCGGCCGGGCAGGGGTCCACCTTGAGTTGCTGTAGGTCGGGTTTTCGTGGGTAGAACCGGCGGGCCTTGACTGGCGTCCGAAGGGCCCGTACGCTGCGAAATCACATCGTCGTGATTCCTTCCCCACGGAGCGTGCTGACATGGATGACAAGGGCTTCGCTGCCCCTGAAGTGTGCAAGATCGTCGGTATCACGTATCGCCAACTGGATTACTGGGCCCGAACGGAGCTCGTGACCCCATCGGTCCGAGATGCCTCGGGCAGCGGCACGCAACGGCTGTATTCGTTCCAGGATCTGGTCACGCTGCGGGTCATCAAGAACCTCCTCGACACAGGGGTGTCCCTGCAACGGGTGCGGATCGCCGTGGAGCACCTGCAGGACATGCAGCGGCCGGTCGCCGGTGTCACGTTGATGTCTGACGGTCAGGGCGTGTATGAAGCGCACTCGCCCGAGGCGGTGGTCGATCTGCTGCGCAGCGGTCAAGGTGTGTTCGCCATCGCGCTTGACCGTGTGTGGGACGACGTGGCGAAGTCCTTGCCCAAGACCAAGGCCGGCGGGGGCCGCAAAGCTGCCGCAGGGGGATCGTGAGCGCACAACTCGCCGCGGATCTGCTACCGAGCGACGTCGCTCGCTTCGCGCACGCATCCGAGCGTCAGTTCGCCAAGCTGTTGGACTTCTATCAGATCGCCTGGGACTACGAGCCGACATCGTTCCCGATCGCCTTTGACCGCGAGGGCTCACCCGTCCAGCGTTTCACCCCCGACTTCTACCTGCCCGAATTCGCGCTCTACATCGAGATCACTACCTTGAACCAGAAGCTGGTCACCAAGAAGAACCGCAAGGTACGGCGTCTGCGCGAGCGGTATCCTGAGATCCGCTGCAAGATCTTCTACCAGCGCGACTACTTGTCCCTGGTGACCAAGTACGGGCTCGAAGATGCGTCAGGCTGACGAAGGGAACTCCCTGCGTCCGGCCGTACACTCGCGTCCGTGAATTTCACGCCGCACACCGACGATGACGTGCGCTCGATGCTCGACGTCGTGGGCGTCGAGGCGGTCGACGATCTCTTCGAGCAGATCCCCGAGGGACTCCGGCTTACGCAACCCCTGGACATGCCGCTCGGGGTATCGGAGCAGCAGATCCTCGACGATGTCCGGGCTCTGGCGGGGAAGAATCGTTCGGCGGAGGAACTGATCTGTTTCGCCGGGCGGGGGGCGTATGACCACTACATCCCCTCGGTCGTGTGGGCGCTGGCCGGTCGCTCGGAGTTCTACACCTCCTACACGCCCTACCAGCCGGAGTTGTCGCAAGGCGTGCTGCAGGCGTTGTTCGAGTTCCAGTCGATGATCTGCGAGCTCACGGGCCTGGAGGTTTCCAACGCGTCGTTGTACGACGGGGCCACCGCGCTGGTGGAGGCCGCCCACATGAGCCGCTCGGCGCAGCGATCGCGATTCGTGTTGTCTGGCGGCGTCGACCCGCGGCTGGTGGACACGTTGCGGACCTACGGCGCGGGTGCGGGTTATACGATCGATGTGCTGGCGGCGCCGCAGGGTCACGGCGGGGTACCCGACGAGGTCGCAGGCGACGTCGCGGCGATCGTCGTGCAGCATCCCAACGTGTATGGCGCGTTGGAAGACGTGCGCGCGTGGGCCGATGTCGCCCATGCGGCTGGAGCTCGGCTGATCCAGGTGTTCGATCCGACGTCGCTCGGCGTCCTTGCTCCACCGGGAGACCTCGGCGTCGACATCGCGATCGCGGAGGGGCAGTCGCTCGGCAACCACCTGGCCTTCGGCGGGCCCTATCTCGGGATCCTGGCTGCTCGGATGCAAGACGTGCGCCGGATGCCGGGGCGCATCGTGGGCGAGACCGTCGACGTCGCTGGGCGAACCGGGTACGTGCTGACGCTGCAGGCCCGTGAGCAGCACATCCGACGCGCGAAGGCGACGTCGAACATCTGCACGAACCAGACCCTGATGGCGCTCGCCGCCACCATCTATCTCGCGTGGCTCGGCCCCGATGGTGTCCGGGAGCTCGGTGAACAGTGTGCCGCCAAGGCCGCCTACGCGTTGGAGCGCCTGAGCGCCATACCGGGCGTGGTGCCCGCATTCCCCGGCGCGGCGGTCTTCAAGGAGTTCGCGATACGCCTTCCCGTGCCGGCCGAGGAGGTATGCGGCATGCTGGTGGCACACGGATTCATCGCGGGCGTTCCAGCACCCTGGTGCGGCGACGATGTGTTGCTGGTGGCCGTGACCGAACGACGAACGCGAGCCGAGATCGATACCCTCGCCGAGGCGATGGGGAAGGTACTGGCATGAGCGACGTTGGGGCGCCGGTCCGCCGCCAGGGACCGCCCGGTGCGGGAACGATCAAAGACGCGTCGCGAGCCGGGCGGCGCGGGTCCTCGATCGCCCCGCTCGATGTCCCCGCCGCCACGATCCCCCCGGCGTACGCGCGCGCCACGCCGGTGGCGCTTCCCGAGGTGGGAGAACTCGATGTCGTTCGTCACTACACGAGGCTTTCGCAGCAGAACTACGGGTTGGACACCGGCTTGTATCCGCTCGGATCGTGCTCGATGAAGTACAACCCGAAGGTGGCCGAGACCGCGGCGAACATGCCGGCGTTCGCGCGGCTGCACCCGTTGCAGCCCGCCGAGACGATCCAAGGCACCCTGGAGTTACTGTGGCTGCTGGAGCGTGCGCTGTGCGAGATCACCGGCATGGCGCGGGCCACGCTGCAGCCCCCGGCGGGCGCGTGCGGCGAGATGACGGGATTGCTGATCATGCGGGCCTTCCACGAAGCCGCGGGACGGCAGCGTCGCACGGTGTTGATCCCCGACTCAGCCCACGGCACGAACCCGGCGAGCGTGCAACTCGGTGGGTACACGGCCGTCGCGGTTGCATCGACCGCTCGAGGGCTCGTCGACGTGGATGCGCTGGAGGCGCTCGTCGATGAGGACGTCGCCGGCTTGATGCTGACGAACCCCAACACCCTTGGCCTGTTCGAGACCGACATCGAGCGGATCACCGCGGCGGTGCACGGTGTGGGTGGGCTCGTGTACTACGACGGAGCGAACCTCAACGCGATCATGGGGCGTACTCGCCCGGGCGACATGGGCTTCGACATCGTGCACATCAACACGCATAAGACCTTCGCGACGCCCCACGGCGGTGGCGGTCCTGGCGCAGGGCCGGTGGGGGTGGTCGCGAGACTGATCCCGTACCTACCAGTGCCGCGCGTCGAGCGCGACGGCGACGCGTATCGGCTCGATCACGAGGCCCCGCGCTCGATCGGTCGCATGCACGGTTTTCACGGCAACATCGGCGTGCTCGTGCGAGCCTACGTGTACGTCTTCCTGCACGGCAGCGATGGGTTGCGGGAGGTCAGCGACCGCGCGGTGCTGAACGCGAACTATCTGGCGGCGCTGATCCGCGATGTGTTCCCGCTCGCGTTTCCCGACTCACCGCCGATGCACGAGTTCGTCGCGACTGCCGCGCAGTTGGAGCGCGACACCGGTCTGCGTGCGATGGACGTCGCCAAGCGCTTGATCGACCTTGGCTTCCATCCGTCCACGGTGTATTTCCCGCTGGTGGTCGACGAGGCGATGATGGTCGAGCCGACCGAGACCGAATCGAAAGAAACCCTCGACCTGTTCGCGGCAGCGCTCGTGCGATGCGCCGACGAGGCCCGGAGCACGCCAGATCTGCTGCGCGATGCGCCGATGTCGACGCCGGTCGGACGCCTCGATGAAGCCCGCGCGGCCCGGAATCTCAAGCTTCATTGGTAGGACTGCGCTGCAATCACTTCCGGTCGTCCCTTGCGGCCGCGACTAGTTAGGTCTGACTAGGAACTCTCAAGCCTCGGGACCCCGGGCCGATGAACCGGGGGAGTGGGCGGCGTCGGGTCGCCCGGGACCCCTGGAGGCTTCGAGATGCGACGAGGTCTGGTGCGGATCGCCACCGTATTGGCGCTGACCGCTTCACTCGCCACAGCGATGAGCACGCTCGCCCCATCGGCACACGCGACGCTGCGGCGTGAGCGGATGTTGTCGTGGGTCAACCAGGCGCGAGTCTCCCATGGGCTGCATAAGCTCGCGATGAAGGACTCCGTCGTCAAGATCGCGCGCGAGCACAACCTCTCGATGGCCAAGAAGCGCTCGCTGTTTCACTCGACCGATCTTGGATACAAGCTCCGCTACGTCGACTGGCACACGTGGGGAGAGAACATCGGCGCCGGAGTCGACCCATATGGGCTCTACAAGGCGTACATGGCCAGTCCGGACCACCGAGCGAACGTGCTCGGGGCGAAGTACGACCACGTCGGCATCTCGTTCGTCGTTCGCGACGGCATCATGTGGTCAACGATGATCTTCTACGGCTGACCACGTCGCCGACACCGCACGCAACGAAGGCCCGGGCGAGATGCCCGGGCCTTCGCTAGTGATCGGTGGTGCGTGGGTCTTTAGACCGCCCCGCTACGTCCGCGGCGCCGTCCGATGACCAGGGCACCCAGGCCCAGGGCCAGCAGGATCAGGCCGACGAGTCCGAGCCGTGCCGCATCAGAGCCGGTGAAGGCGGTGGGTGGCGGCGGCTTGGGCGGGTTGTTGGCTTCGACGATCGTGACGACCGCGTCGTCGTTGGCCGAGACCGTCTTGCCGAGCACGTCCGTGCCTGTGGCGGTTCCCACGTTGGTCACGATCACCGGGCTGGACGGCAGGACCCAGTCCTTCGTCAGCGTAACGGTCTCGCCCGCAGCCAGCTCGGCGATGTCGCCGATGTGGCCGATGACGTCGTCGTCGACGCTCACGTCGTACAGGGTCGTGTCGCCGGTGTTCGTGACCTCGTAGCTGTAGGTCACGGTGTCACCCGGGTTGCCGCTGTCGGGGTTGACCGTCTTGACGATGTCGATCGCCGGGGTGATGAGGTAGACCTCGTGGGAATCCTCGTCAGTGGTCGAGCGGCCGTCGTCGGCCGTTCCCTTGACCGTCGCCGTGTTCGGCAGCACGGGGTAGGGGTCCTCGGAAGTCACCACGTGGGTGCAGGTGTAGCTCCACACCTCTTCGGACTCCAGGATCTTGTCGCCATCGTCACCCGAGACGTAGACCGGGGCGCCCTCGTTGCAGTTCGGGTCGGTCACGGTCACATCAAACAGAGGCTCCGGCGTGGTCAGCTGCACCGTGAAGTCGTAGGTGATCGTGTCACCGACGTGGGCCAGGTCCGGCCCACCCTTCACGATGTCGATACCGAGGTCGGGGCAGTTGACGTTGATCGACGCGCTGTCCTCGTCCCCTTCGCCGTTGCCGATCGTGACCGTCGCGGTGTTGTCGATGTCGCCACACGTCGTGGCGTCGGTGTCTGACGTGATGTGGACCGTGTAGCTGGACTTGGCGCCCATGTCACCGAAGTCGCAGGTCAACACACCTTCGGCGATGCGGCAGAACTCCTCGCCCGTGCCGCCGTCGATCGACCAGTCGAGGCCATCGTTGGTCGGCAGCTCGTCGCTCAGCATCACGTCTGTCGCGGTGCCCGGTCCAGCGTTGGACACCGTGATCGTGAATCCGACCTTGTCGGCAGCATCAACCGTACTGTCGTCGGCGGTCTTGACCACCGAGATGTCGGGGCAGTCGACCGTGATGTCGGCAGAGGCGCCGGACGATCCCGCGTTGTCGGAATCGACGGTCGCGGTGTTGTGGAGCACGCCGCAGTCCTCCGGCCCCGTCTCGCCCCACACGTGCACGTCGGTCGACGTGTGCGCGGCGAGGTCGCCGAGGTCGCAGGTGAGGACGCCGGCTGCGATGGCGCAGCGCTCGTCGTCCGTCTGCCAGTCGACGCCGGCCGGTAGCGTGTCGCTCAGGGTCACGTTGTAGGCGACGCCGTCGCCGTTGTTGGCCACGTGGATCGTGAACGCGGCCGTGTCGCCGGCGTTGATGGTGCCCTCATCGGCGGTCTTGATGACCGACAGCTCGGGGCAGTTGACCGTGATGCTGGCGCTCGAGGTGTTGTTGGCCGTATCCGTACCCTCGTTGGAGGCCGACACAGTCGCCGTGTTCCGCAGCACGCCACAGTCGGCCGCGTCGGTCAGACCCGACACGTGCACGGTGCGCGTCGCACCGGATGTAAGCGTTCCGAAGGCGCACGACAAGGTGTTGTTCGCGATCGAGCAGTCCGCGGAATCCTCGATCCACGCCACGCCTGCCGGCAGCGGGTCGTTCAGGGTCACGTTGTACGCCGACCCAGGCCCGTTGTTGGTCACGACGATGGTGAAACGCGCTGTGTCTCCGGCGCTGATCGTGCCCTTGTCAGCGGTCTTTGCGACCGAGATGTCGGGGCAGTTGACCGTGATCGTGACGGGCCCCGTGCCGGGGTTGCCATCGTTGGTCGTCGTCGCGCTTGCGGTGTTGACGACCTGACCACACGTCGCAGCAGTCGTCGGCGAGCTCAGGTGCACCGTCTTGGTGGCGCCCGGGGCCATGTCGCCGAAGTTGCAGGTCAGCTTGCCGTTGGCGATGAGGCACTGTGCCGCGCCCGTCCCGCCGTCGATGGTCCACACCAGGCCACCGTTCGTCGGCAGGGTGTCGGTGACCACGACGTTCTTGGCCGTGCCGGCACCGCCATTGGTGACCGTGATCGTGTAGCCGATCGTGTCGCCGGCGTTGACGACCGAGTCATCGGCCACCTTGGAGATCGCCAGCGACGCGCAGTCGACGGTGATCGTCTTGATGCCGGTGGAGACCTGGTCATCGTTGGAGGCATCCGCGATCGCCGTGTTGCTCACGGCGCCGCAGGTGGCCGACGTCGTGGGCGAGGTGATATGCACGGTCGCGCTGGCGCCAGAGGCAAGGTCGAAACCCTTTCCGCCGCAGGTCAGCACACCCGAGAGGATGCCGCAGGTCCAGCCACCAGTCGTGGACTCCACACTCCAGTTGAGTCCGGGGTTCGCGGGCAGGGTGTCGGTCATGACGACATCGAACGCCTTGCCGGGTCCGGCGTTGGTGACCGTGATCGTGTAACCGATCGGGTCTCCTGCACTGACCGAGCCCTTGTCGGCAACCTTCTGGATGCTGAGGTCGGGGAACAGCACGTCCGTCGTGCAGTCGGCCGTATCGCTCAGCTGCGTGCTGGACTGTGCCGCCGTCGCCGTGGCCGTCACGACGTTCGTGATGGGGTCGGGCGAGCCGGTGAGCGTGTAGGGGAACGAGTGCGCCTCTGTGGCGCCGCCGGCCAAGGAGTCGGCGAACGAGGCCGAGAGGTCACCCAAGATGGTGTCGTTCACGTGGATGTTGTTCAACACGTCCTGTCCGGTGTTCTGCACGGTGATCGTGTAGGAGATCTGTCCGCCCACCGAGCCGGTCGCGGGGCAGGTCTTGAGCACGTTCAAGCCGGGGAACAAGATGTTGCCCGCCTGCTTCAGCGGGACGGTCTGCGCGCCCACGCTGATCCTGGAGCCGCCAACGACCGACGCGCCGGTGAGGTTCGCGTGGATGTTGCCGGTCACCTGGGTCTCGAAGGGGTCACACCACAGGTTCGTGACCAGGCGGACGATCAGCTGCTCGCCGCCGTCGAGGTTGGTGACGCGGACGGTCGCCTTCACGTCCGTGCCCGCCGGGGGCGGACCGGTCTCGGCGATGATGGAGACGGCCTCGTTGCCGTCGAGGTTCTTGTTCCCGCTGTCGGGGGAGTTGAGGGTTGCGCTGACGAGGTCGTTGATGCCGACGTTCGATCCAGAGGTCGTGGTGCCGTCCCACTCGAACTTGAGATCGACATCGCCGTGTCCCGCGCCGGCGTCCACCGTCACCGCGGTGAAGTAGACGACCTTGTCGCCGCAGGCGAAGTCTTGGCCCTCGAGGGATTCCTCGACGCCGTTGGGTCCGATCGAGCGGCTGCCGTACGTGCCGCCGACGCCCGTCGTGTGGTTGTACGCCGAGTGGCCGTCGGCGATGAAGTCGAGGCTCACGTCGCCGCCGGTGAGCGCGGTCGCGGCAAGGGCGCTCTGCCCGTCGTTGGACGTGGGCGCCTGACCCATCGTCAGGCTCGGTGCATCCGCGTTCGCCGCGGGGATCACTGCCTGACCGAGACCGGCAGCGAACACCAAGAGTGAACAGAATACGGTCGTGAGCGCGCGACGGCGCCCTCGCCCGATCCGAGTGGTGCTTGGCTGCGATCCCATCTCGTTACCCCCCACGTTGTGCGCTCCGCCTATACGAGGCCTATGTGTTTCGTGTCGACGGGGGGCGTCATACGCCTGATTCCCGTCTCCCCACGTCAGAAGGTACGCCGACCGCTTGGGGGACACCATCGGGCGAAGGGTGTGACCCTTTACCCCCCCGGGGGTCGTAGTCCGTTCAGCCGCCAGTCAGCAGAAGTCTCGTCGCGCATGCGTCTACAGACAAACGTGCAGGTCAACAGCGCGTAGGAAGGGCGACGGCGTCAGGCTCTACGACGAGCTGCGGCAAGCAGGCAAACGCCCGCCAGCGCAAGCAACATCGCGGCGGCGCTTGCCCCGGTGGCGTCCAAGCCGGTGAAGGCCGTCCCGTCGCCGCCATTTCCTGATCCGCCGCTGTGGACAGCCGCCCCGACGATCGTGACCGACGCCTCATCGCTGGCGAGCACGGCGGCGCCTGCGCCGTCGATCCCACGGGCCGTTGCCGTGTTGGTGACCCAGACGTCGGTGGTGGACAAGACGCGCTGAGCCTGCAACGTGGCCGAATGCCCGGGTGCGAGCTGGGGGACCGTACCGATCGCGCCCAGGTGATCGTCGCGTACCGAGATCTTGCGGACGAGCGCGTCGCCCGTGTTCGTCACGAGGTAGCTGTAGGTCACCGTGTCACCATCGGTCCCACTTATGGGGTCGGCACGCAGCACGATCGACAAGGACGGATCGAGGATGCGAACGGTCGCGCCGTCATGGGCGGTGACCTTCTGGTCCGTGTCGGTGCGTGCGATGACGGTGGCGGCCGCCGCGAGCGGGTCCGGTGTTGCGGGGCCGATCGGGCGCGAGCATCGCAACGTCCAGGACTCACCGACACCCAACGTGTGATCTCCGTTGCCGTCAACGATCAGGGTGGGGGAGCAGCCCGGGCCCGACAGATGCACGGATCCAAGAGCCGTCTGCCCGTCGTTGTGCACACGCATCGTGAACGCGACCTCGTCGCCGCGATGCGCGTACGCCGGCGCGGTCGTGTCGAGCTCGATCGAGGGCACGCACGTCACCGTGTCGAGCGCCGTGGCCTTGTTGTCGCCTTGGTTCTCAGCGGGCTCGTCGCTTGCCGTGACGCGGGCGACGTTCTTCAACGCGCCGCAGCGGGCATAGTGGTCGAGCGCTACCTCGAAGGTCGTGCTCCGGGTTTCCCCAGGGGCCATCGGGTCGAGCGGGCAATACAGCGAGACCGCGGGGGGCGAGCCGAAGACCTGTGAGCTCGTCACCGAGCAGAGGTCGGCGCCGAACGGCACGATCACCGCAACCGGAGCAACGCCGGTCGGGAAGTCGTCGCTGACGACCACCCTGTGCGCCGTGGCGGCACCGATGTTGGCAACGGTGATGGTGTAGGAGAACCGGTCGCCGATCGCGAGGGCACCGGTGGCGTCAGACGTCTTGGTTATCGTCAGGTCGGGGGACGGGTCTGCGGCAAAGGCCGAGGGGGCGAGCCAGCCGGCCAACGCGATGA
>JANMPG010000099.1:0-8723 GCA_031369745.1 Actinomycetes bacterium | reverse complement strand
GCGGGGCAGCGCGTGGCGTTCGTGATGACGTGGCACCGTTCGCATGAGCCCGCGCCACCTCGGATCGATCCGTACGACGCGCTCCGTAGCACCCTTCGATACTGGACGGAGTGGGCCGCACGCTGCGAGTACCAGGGGGAGTGGCGCGAGGCGGTCGTGCGATCGCTGATCACGCTCAAGGCGCTGACGTATCGACCGACCGGCGGCATCGTGGCGGCGCCGACGACGTCTCTGCCCGAAGAGATCGGAGGGTCGCGCAACTGGGACTACCGCTTCTGCTGGCTGCGCGACGCGACGTTCACCTTGTACAGCCTGCTGATGACCGGCTACGACGACGAGGCCGAGGCGTGGCGCGAGTGGCTGCTGCGGGCCGTCGCCGGCGACCCGCGCGACCTGCGGATCATGTACGGCATCGCGGGCGAGCGCCGATCACCGGAGCTCACGCTGGACTGGCTACCCGGCTACGAAGGATCGCTGCCGGTGCGCATCGGCAACGACGCGTCGCGGCAGTTCCAGCTCGACGTCTACGGCGAGGTTTTGGACCTGTTCCACCAGGCCTCGCGAGAAGGCCTACCGCACGAGGCCGCCGCCTGGGAGATGGAACTGCGGATCCTCGATGTGCTGGAGTCCTCCTGGCGCGATCCCGACGAGGGCATCTGGGAAGTCCGGGGTGGGCGCCAGCAGTTCGTGCATTCCAAGGTGATGGCATGGGTCGGGGTGGATCGCGCGATCCGCGACGTCGAGCTGTTCGGGTTCGACGGCCCGGTCGATCGCTGGCGGGCGCTCCGCGACGAGATCCACGCCGAGGTGTGCCGTGAGGGGTTCGACCCGGACGTCGGAGCGTTCATGCAGTCGTATGGGTCCTCGTCGCTTGATGCCGCCGTGCTGATGATGCCGCTGGTCGGGTTTCTGCCGGTGAGCGACGCCCGCGTGGCCGGCACGATCGGCGCCATCCAAGCACGGCTGATGAGTGACGGGTTCGTCCGCCGATACGACACCGACACGCATGTCGATGGGCTGCCCGGTGGGGAGGGCGCGTTCATCCCCTGCACGTGCTGGCTGGCGGACTGCTTGGCGCTGCAGGGCCGCGACGCCGAGGCCCGCGAGCTGTTCGAGCGTGTGCTGAGCGTCCGCACCGATTGCGGGCTTCTCGCCGAGGAGTTCGACACCGTGCGGGGGCGGTTGGTCGGCAATTTCCCGCAGGCCTTCTCCCACGTGTCGTTGATCGGCACGGCGCGGAACCTTTCTCGCGACGAAGTTGGACCGGCCGAGCAACGGCGACGCCCGGCTCGCTTGGGACAGGCGCTCCGAGGGCGCGCCGTACCGGGAGGGCGAGCCCGATGAGCCTGGACGAGGTGCGCGCGCGTCTCGCCGAGGCGGCGATCCTGTTGGACTTCGACGGCTCGCTCGCACCGATCGTGCCCGAGCCCGAGGACGCCCGGCCCTGGCCGGGGGTCGCCGAGGCGCTCGCCGAGCTCGTGGAGCGCGCCGGGCTGGTCGCGATCATCAGCGGGCGTCCTGAGGCGTTCATCCGCCGCGTGCTCGACGTGCGCAAGGTGGAGGTCGTCGGTCTGTACGGTCTGGAGGGCGCGCCGGCATTGGATCCCGCGATCAAGGCGCACGTGGCGGCGCTCGCCGCGACCGAGCCCGGGGCGCGGGTCGAAGATAAGGGCGTGAGTGTGTCGGTGCACGTGCGCGGGGCGCCCGATCCCGACGCGGCGGCGGCCAGGTTGCGTGGACCCGTCCTCGCGATCGCGACCACGCACGGACTCGCGGCGTTCGAAGGAAAGCGCGTGCTCGAGCTCGCTCCTCCCGGCGCTCGCAAAGGGGGTGCGGTCGGTCAGCTCCTCGCTCGCGTCCAGCCCGCAGCAGCCGCGTACGCGGGCGATGACCTCGAAGACCGTGAGGCCTTCACCGCGCTCGACGTTCTCGAGGGCCCGACGTGCAGGATCGCGGTGCGAGGCGCCGAGACGCCCGAGGAGCTACTCCGGGCCGCCGATCTCCTCGTCGAAGGTCCGCCGGGACTCCTCGAGGTCCTCCGCTCCCTGTAGGTACCCGTGGTCCCTGCCGACTGCGACGTCGAGATCGCGCAGCTGTGCGGTGAGCCATCGCACCGGGTTGCGGGTGAGCACCGCCCGGGCCAAGCCGCGGGCGCGCCGGACGCGCTCCTCCGGTCCCATCTCGAGTGCCTCGGCGATCGCCTGGGCGGTCTCGGCCACGTCGAACGGGTTCACGGCGATGGCGTGGCGACCGAGACGTGCGAAGGCTCCCGCGTTGCGCGAGAGCACGAGCGCCCCGTGCTGCTTGTTCACCAGCGGCCCCTCCATCGCCACCAGGTTCATGCCGTCGAAGATCGGGTTGACCAGCAACGCGTCGTACAACCCATAGGCGGCGACGGCCTGCGGGTAGTTCTCGTCGGTGCGCATCTCGATGGGTTGCCACTCGGCGTTGCCGAACTTGGCGTTGATCGCATCGACGGCGTCGCGACACCGTTGCGCGTACACCTGATACTCGGGTATCTGCGTTCGCGAGCTGGGAAGCAAGGCCAGGAACTTGACCCGGCCATGCCAATCCGGTCGATCGTGCAGGAACGCTTCGAACGCCTCGAATCCTCGCAGGATGTTCTTCGACAGCTCCAGGCGGTCTACCCGCAGCAGGAGCTTGGCATCGCCGCGCCACGCGCCGATCTCGCGTCGGATCGACTTCACCTCGGCGCTGCGCGCCGCGGTCCGCAGGGGGCCGGGGTCAAGCGAGACCGGATAGGTGCGGATCAGGACCGTACGCTCGCCGATCTGCACGCGACGCCGGCGCACGTCCACGCGCACGTCGGGCAACGATTCGCGGGCGCTCAGCAGGAAGTTCTCGGCCCACATCTCGGCTTGGAAGCCCAGCACGTCGGCACCGAGCAAGCCTCGCAACAGGTCTTCGCGGAACCGTCCCGGCAGGACGCGCATGTACGCGGGCGCCGCGAACGGTGTGTGCGTGAAGTGTGCGATCCGCGCGTTCGGCTGGAGTTCCCGCAGGAAGCCGGGCACCATCGAGAGTTGGTAGTCCTGCACGAGATAGACCGGCTGGCGGTCGCGATGCTGATCGAGCGCTTGTGCGAAGAGCTGATTGACCTGTCGGTAGTCGTCCCAGATCTGTCGCGACTCCTCATCCCACGACGGCAGGTACGAAAGGTCGAACAAGTAGTGGTGCAGTTGCCACAACACCCGGTTGGAGACCCCGTCGTAGTAGCCCTGATAGCGCTCCCGCGGGATGTCGACGAATGCGGCACGGCCCGCGGGTTCGACGTCGATCGCGTGGCCCGATGCGGCGACGGCCTGGTCGCCTTCGGTCATCGCCGCTGCGAGCCAGGTCGCATCGGACTCGAACAGTACGCCCGCGAGCGCGGTGACAAGCCCGCCGGACCCGCGCTCGCCGACCAACTCCCCGTCCGCATCGTGACGGAAGGAAACGGGACCGCGATTGGATGCGACGACGAGCGGAGATTCGAGCGCCGCGTGTTGCTTCGACATCGTCGAGCCGATCCTACTGGACCGCGTTCGCCCCTTCAGATCCCGCTGAGCGTGAAGGCGTCGCCCGCACGCGCGACCGTGCCCGCGACGGACAGATGCGACCCGGCGAGCAACAAGCCGCGCTCGGCGGCGCGTGCGAGCAGCGAGCGCCGAGTTGCTTCGTTCCCGGCGGGGTCCATGTCTGCGGCGCTCACCCATTCGGGGTGCAACGCGTTGAGTTGCGACACGATCGCATCGCCGGCCCACAGCAGCGCGTCGTTGACGACGACGGCCAGGTGACCGGGCGTGTGCCCCGGTGCCTCGATCACCTGCACGGCGCTCCCTACGGGCGTATCCCCACCGACCACGTCGAGCAGGTCCGCTTCTAGCAGCGTCTGCAGGGCGAGCAGCGCCGGCTGCCCCGCGTCGTCGGGCAGGGCCTCCGCTTCGTCGGAGGCCCAGTAGTCGGCTTCGTGGCGGTGGATCACGTGGCGCGCGTCGGGGAAGGCAGGTTCGCGTCGCGGCGTCAGCAACCCGCCCACGTGGTCGGCATGCCCGTGGGTGATCACGACGCACGTGATGTCCCAAGGACGCACGCCCAGCACGTCGAGCTCGTCGTGCAGATGCCCCGCGTCGAGGTCGCCGGAGAACGTTCCGAGCCCGGCATCGACGAGCACGTTGCCATCAGGTGCCGCGATCAGAAGCGCCGCGAACCGCCCCAGTAGCTTGCCGTCGTCGTCGAGGTACGGCCGCACGAACGGCCCTTGCAACGCATCGTCATAGCCGCGGAACACGAACCGCGGGGACACGGCACGCCACCCGTCGATCAAGACGTGGCAGCGGACCCCGTCGGCGTCGAGGATCTGATCGTCGAACATGAGACCCAGATGCTAGAGGGGCGGCCGCTTGGCCGCCCCTCTCGCAGAAGAACCGTCTCAGATCACGGCAGCAGCATGAAGATGAAGTCGTATCCACCCTTGCGGGCGACCAGCTTCATCGAGCCACGAGCGTTGCGGAATTCCATCGTTCCGCCCGTGATGGCCATCGTGTTGTCGCGCGTGTCGTAGAACGCACCTTCCACCATGATCGCGCCGCGCCCGGCGATGAAGGTCAGCCAGCGACACTCCCAGGTTCCGGCCTTGGGCGAGATGCGGATGCAGTCACCCTGGTCGTGCCCGACCTTCTTGGAGTTGCTTCCGTCGAAGATCGGGTTGTTGAACGTGAGCAGGTCGCCGGTCGAGTCCCCTGCCTTGCCGGTGTCGATCACATGGTCCGAGACCGCATGCTCGATGACGTGCAGCCTCGTCGGTGACGTCACGGCACGGTTGCGCGCGACCGCGAATGACAGGGCGGTGCCGACCACGACCACCACCAGCGCCATCACGAAGATTGGCTTGCGCATCGATGTTCCTCCCCTCTGTGAGCCCCCTCGGCTCATCCGTTGGGGACGCTACTCCTTTGCCCCGCAACGCGCTGACGGGTCGGCGGGTTGACACGCGCGGCATCCGCCTCCAGACTGTGTTGACCATGTCGAACAAGGCTGTGCTCGCACACAGCGTCCTCGTACTTATCGCCTAGGCGCGGGGGGCCCGTTGGGCCCACGAACCCCGCGCCAGATGCCCTCCGCCCAGCGGGGGGCTTTTTGTATCCCAGGAAGGAGACACCTCATGCGCTACGAGTTCGAACGAGACGGCACTGTCGTTGCGAGCGTGCTGTGGGAGGGGCCCGGCCAGGTGAGTGTCGACGCGCTGGACAACAGCACCCGCGCGACGGTGGATCGGTACCTGTCCTCCGAGGTCGTCTACCTTGGGGGTGGGTTCGACGTCAGTGACGAGCAGATGGCGGACGTCCTGCAGATGCGACGCCGAGACTGGACCCCCTGGGAGTTCGAGCGTGCCTGCCGCAATCTGGCGCACCGGCTGCAAGCCCAGGTCCGCCGGGTGGAGACCGGTCCCGTCGAGAAGCGTGAGGTGGTCGCAGGATGAAGATCAAGGGCGCGGACGCCGTACTGAAGGCCCTCGAACAGGTCGGTGTCGAGGTCATCTTCGGGATCCCCGGCGGCGCCAGCATGCCGATCTATGACCCGCTGGTAGACCGTTCGCCGATCCGTCACGTGTTGTGTCGCCACGAGCAGGGCGCAGGCCATGCGGCCGAGGGCTATGCCTGGGCGACCGGCAAGGTTGGCGTGTGCATGGCGACCAGTGGCCCCGGCGCTACGAACCTGGTGACGCCGCTGGCGGACGCCAAGATGGACTCGGTGCCGATCGTTGCCATCACCGGGCAGGTGCCCACGCCGGTCGTCGGCAACGACGCCTTCCAGGAGGCCGACATCACGGGCATCACGATGCCCATCACGAAGCACAACTTCCTCGTGAAGGATCCCGGCGACATCGTCGAGACCGTGCGCGAGGCGTTCCACATCGCGAGCACCGGCCGGCCTGGGCCGGTCCTGATCGACCTGCCCAAAGACATCCTGAACGCCGAGCTCACGTACAACTGGCCCGAGCGCATCAACCTGCCCGGCTACCGTCCGACGACCAAGGGCAACAACCGGCAGGTCAGCGAGGCCGTCAAGCTCATCATGAGCGCCAAGCGTCCCGTGCTCTACGTCGGCGGCGGCGTGATCAAGGCCGACGCGAGCAAGGAGCTGTTCGACCTCGCGACCGCCGGGCAGCTCCCGGTCGTGACCACACTGATGGCCCGCGGCGCGTTCCCCGACTCGCATGAGCTGTGTCTGGGCATGCCGGGCATGCACGGCAACTACACGGCGGTCACCTCGATGCAGAAGGCCGACGTGCTGGTGGCGCTCGGCGCGCGCTTCGACGATCGGGTCACGGGCAAGCTCTCGGCTTTCGCGCCGAACGCGAAGGTCATCCACGTCGACATCGACCCGGCCGAGATCGGCAAGAACCGCGCTCCCGATGTGCCGATCGTGGGGGATTGCAAGGACGTGATCGGCAAGATGGCCGCCGGGGTCCGCGCGAGTCAGGAGGAGGCCGGTGGGCCGCCGGACCGCTCCGCCTGGCTCGGTCAACTGCGTGAGTGGCGCGAGGCGTACCCCTACCGGTACGCGCAGGAGGCCGATGGGCCGCTCAAGCCCCAGTACTGCGTGGAGCGGTTGCGCGCCTTCGCCGATGACGACACGATCTTGGTCGCGGGCGTGGGGCAGCACCAGATGTACGCGTCGCAGTGGTGGCGCTTCGAGAAGCCACGCCATTGGATCAACTCCGGCGGGCTCGGCACGATGGGCTTCGCGGTGCCCGCCGCCATGGGCGCGAAGGTCGGCCAGCCGGACAAGCGCGTGGTCGCGATCGACGGCGACGGGTGTTTCCAGATGACGGCGCAGGAGCTTGCGACCAGCAATACGGAGAAGATCCCGTTCGTGACGGCGATCTTGAACAACGGCTATCTCGGCATGGTGCGCCAATGGCAGGAGCTGTTCTTCGACGAACGGTACTCGGGTGTCTACCTGGACCCGAACGTGCCCGACTACGTGAAGTTGGCCGAGGCCTACGGCGCGGTGGGCCTGCGCGTCGATCACGCAGAAGAGGTCGATGCGGCCATCGAGAAGGCGTATTCGGTGCAAGACCGTTCGGTCGTGATCGACTTTCGGGTCGATCCCCGCGAGGGGGTCTTCCCGATGGTGCCGGCTGGCGGGTCCAACGACGACATCATCCTTGGACCGGAGTTCGCGCCGCACGAGACACCGGGGGAGGCACCGATCGTATGACCGACTTCCTGCACACGATCTCGGTGCTGGTCGAGGACCGTCCGGGTGTCCTCACGCGCGTGGCCGGGCTGTTCGCCGCGCGCGGGTTCAACATCGACTCCCTGGCGGTCGGCGCCACCGAGAACGCTGGCATCTCCCGCATGACGATCGTGGTCAATGTCGAGGACAAACCCCTGGAGCAGGTCACCAAGCAGTTGAACAAGCTGATCAACGTGATCAAGATCCTCGAGCACGATCAGGGGTCGGCGGTCGAGCGGGAGTTGATGCTGGTCAAGGTGCGCTCCGAAGGCGACAGCCGAGCCCGCATCATGGAGATCGCCGACGTGTTCCGCGTGAACGTGGTCGACGTGACCCGGACCACGCTCACGCTCGAAGCATCGGGCAAGCCCGACAAGCTGGAAGCGTTGCTCTCGTTGCTCGACGACTTCGGTGTCGTCGAGCTGTCGCGTACCGGTCGGATCGCGCTCGGCCGAGGCGACCGCGGCATCAAGGACCGAACGCTCAAGGTGGCGCACGACGCCTGAGCACGAACGACCGCCCGATCACGAGGAAGGACCGACGACCATGGCGACGATCTACTACGAGAAGGACACCGACCCCGGCGTACTGAGCGACCAGAAGATCGCGGTGCTCGGTTTCGGCTCGCAAGGCCACGCGCACGCACAGAACCTGCAGGACAGCGGGTACGACGTGCGGGTCGGGCTACGATCGGGCTCCTCGAGCCGGGCGAAGGCCCAAGAAGCGGGCCTGCGGGTCCTCGACACCGCCGCCGCCGTTGCCGAGGCCGACGTCATCATGTGCCTGCTGCCCGATACCTCGCACGGCAAGGTCTACGCCGAAGACATCGCGCCGAACCTGCGCGACGGCGACATGCTGATGTTCGCCCACGGGTTCTCGGTGCACTTCGGCACCGTGACGCCGCCGCCCGGCGTCGATGTCACGATGATCGCGCCGAAAGGACCGGGCCACCTCGTGCGCCGCACCTACGAGCAGGGGATCGGCACGCCCGGCCTGGTGGCCGTGCAACAGGACGCGACCGGCAAGGCCAAACAGCGGGCGCTCGCCTACGGCAACGGCATCGGCTGCGCCCGCGCCGGCATCATCGAGACCACCTTCAAAGAAGAAACCGAGACCGATCTGTTCGGCGAGCAGACGGTGCTGTGCGGCGGCATCTCCGAGCTGATCCGAAACGGTTTCGAGACGTTGGTCGAAGCCGGCTATCAGCCCGAGATCGCCTACTTCGAATGCCTGCACGAGCTCAAGCTGATCATCGACCTGATCTATGAGGGCGGGCTGAGCTGGATGCGCTACAGCGTGTCCGACACCGCCGAGTGGGGCGACTACCGACGCGGCCCGCGCGTGGTCGCCGAGCACTCGCGCCAGCAGATGCGCCTGGTGCTCACCGAGATCCAGGACGGCACGTTCGCCACGCGATGGATCGGCGAGGCCGACGCCGGCTTCCCGGAGTTCCTCCGACTTCGCGAGCAGGCGCAGAC